>NZ_JBBKBO010000006.1:0-170874 GCF_037890215.1 Prevotella sp. HCN-7019
TTAAACCATATTATCTGTTTCACTCAGCAGCGTCAATCTCAAACCTTACCAACTGCGGTCCGTCTTCTGTTACAAAGACCTTCTTGACAGGTGTAACAGCATCGTACGAGCCTACCCCACCCTCCATGCATCCGATGTAAATACTATTAGAATCGTTGAGCGCACACGGCACTCTGAACGTCTGTTCACGGTCTGACGTCATAGCCAACGGATATTCCATAAGCACACGACCGTCGCGATAATAAGAATTGAAAGGCAGATAGTCGCCACCATATTTTATCATATTTGACACAACAAACTTATCATTGGGCTCTATCTTGCCATTGTTCACAATGATTACATCAATCCAGCACTTACGTGAAACGTAGAGATTATGAGTATAATACTTGCCCCTCTCAAAATGGCGGTTATCATAATAAAAGAGCAATTTTTGTCCATCGTTGTCCGATTTGATGTCTTTCGGCATTATATACATATCTTCAGGAAGTGAAGAAAGGTCTATTGTGAGATAAAAATTTCGTGCTACAGACGCATCGTTTCCACTGTCGCACAACTCATCGTCACGCAACTCGAAGTACAGACGATAATTTCCTTCGTTGTCGGTCACGCCTTTAGCCTTATGACGCGTAACCTGCTGGCCCAGCCATACCGACTCTTTATAGTCGAGACTCACCTGCACTCCCGCAAGCGGCTTGCCATCGGCAGTACGTGCAACTCCGCTTATTATGGTGCTACTTGTAGTAGGCCCTGAGATAAAATCACTCTCCTCATCACATGAGACAAGACAAAAAAAACACACTATCAGCCAAAAGAAATTAATAATACTGCAAATTTTCATATTAAAGATTTTTTAGATTATGTCTATAAATCAAACGCACTTGCCTACAATAACTTGCATCTCCGAATAAAAACTATTTCGAATAAATATATTATACAAAGTAAATCCACACAACATCTATTTACTTCAGTCCGTACATCCAAACATGTGTATTCAGTATACCGCGCAGCATATCGCACCGAGAGCATAACCGCCAACATATTTTGAATGTTACCTTGCAAAATCATATAGCGTCATCATGGCATTATACAGACTAGAAACCTGACACCCAGAATGAAAAAACAATTGCAATCGCTGTCTCATTTTACGTCAAGCCGCAGATTACACATAAATAATAAATTTTCGAATTTATAAAAAATTCTTGCGCTGTAAATAGGGGTATTCTGAATAACCCGCGTTATAAGGGCAAAAATAACTCACAAAAAGACATTATTAATCATTAAAAATCACAGCAATATGAAATTCAAATTATTTGTATTATCTTTGTGCTTATTCGCAGTAAACAACGTAACAAACGGCCAGGAGAACAAACACGAGATACGCATCTCGGCAAGCGACGGTCTTACACAGTCTACAGTTGACGTTCTCGGATTAGGAATGGCAGATGCAATCACAGGCAGCAAACGCACAGATGAAAGATCAAGCATTGTTTACGGACTGGGCTACCGCTATGCAATCAATCGTTTCAAAGTAGGCGCCGATTTTGGATTCTCACACACAAGCAGCAAACTGACACTTGCAAGCGACAAGACTCCATCAATAAAAGAACGCGAGCTGAACTTCATGATACTGCCCACAGCCGAATTCGTATACCTCAAAAGTGGAGTTGTTGAGCTTTACGGAAATGCCGCTGCCGGTATAAATCTGAAAAGCCACAAGGAAACAGGACTTACAGAGGCAGGAAAATCTGCAGCAAGCAAGACAGACCTCAGTCCATCGTTTGCATATCAGGTGAATCCAATAGCTATAAGGGTTGGCAACCAAAGCATCGGAGCATTCCTTGAAGCAGGACTTGGCCACAAAGGATTCGTAACAGCCGGACTCAGTTTCAGATTCTGAACAGTCACACAATACAGACACATACACAACAATGAGAGCCGACAGTAAGGAAATATTCAAGAGCAGATTTCAAAAACATTATCCAAGGCTATGCAACATAGCCTATGGATATGTTTCCGACATGGATGACTCCGAGGACATTGTCCAGGAACTGTTCATAAACGTGTGGAACAAAAAACTCGACTCCATGCCTGAAGCTGATTTCGCCGCATACATGACCACCGCCGTTAAAAACCGCAGCATCTCTTTCCTGCGAAAACGTGCCTATAAGATGGTTCCTATAGACTGCCGCAACTCTGCAGCAGCCGATATGTGCGACGACAACAGCAATGCCGACGACAACAAATCGGTGGAAGAAAAACTCGAATCAGCACTTTCGACTCTGCCTCCAAGATGCAAGGATATCTTCCTTATGGCAAAACTCCACGGAATGAAATACCGTGAGATTGCCAAGGCTCTGGATTTGTCAGAAAAGACAATAGACAATCAAATGACAAAAGCGATCAAACTGTTGCGTATATATGTTGCAGAAAACAGATCTGCTCTGGCTGCGTTTATCATTATCATCTTATCCATCGTTATAAACCATAAGTAGAAATGAACCGTAAAGAAGACATAAACGAACTGCTTGCCAGGCATTTTGCAAACGAAAAAATGACGGACGGCCAACAAGCCGAACTTGACAGTTGGATTTCGGACAACACTGAGGAATACCAAAGACTGCTTAAACTCATCGGAGCTTCGTTGAACAAGCCTGATGAAGGATGCTATGACACTGAAAAAGCATGGCAGAAAATAGTATCTAAGCTACATGATCGGCCATCATTGCTCTACCTCTATGGCAGAACATGGAAACTTGTAGCCGCCGCGTCATTACTGCTTGTCATACTGTTCTCTGTGCCATATCTTTCCGGAAATACAGAAGGAAACACCACCCACTATGCGAATACGGATAACACACAAAAAATGATAACGCTGCCAGACGGATCTGAAGTGCAGCTTTATCCCCACTCCACTCTTGCCTTCAGTCAGTCTGACGGTAAAGAGGCAAGAGTGGCAAAGCTCAAAGGTAAAGCATTCTTTAAGGTAAAAAGACAAAACGGCATGAGCTTCAAGGTTGAAACAGAAGCTATTGACGTAGAGGTCCTCGGGACATCATTCCTCGTCGATGCAGCCACCAAAAACAACACCGGTGTATACGTAAGCACCGGAACTGTGAAAGTGACAGCTGGCGAAACAAGTGTCATTATTGTTAAAAACGAAAAAGCTATACTGAAAGATGGTAACCTGCAGACAGGCACCTTCGACAATGCGGACACGACTCTAAGCGAAAGCGATGTGACATTGACTTTCAGCAACACCAGGATAACAGATGTCGTGAAACAAATAGAACAGGAAACAGGCATACGTATTGAGTTGTCTGAAGGTCTTGAACAAAATCTTGTAACAACACGTTTTGACAATATTGATGCCCGCAATATGGCCGAGGAACTGGCATTCATTTGCGGCTGCAAATACAAGACAATTACAGAAGGAAAACATTATAAACTGTATAAATGAAAAAACTGTACATGCTACTGATAATGCTCACTGCATTATCCTGCATGCCGTCAACAGTCTTCTGTCAGTCGTGGCAGCCGGACGACACGGTAGCGGAAGAGACGCTAACAATAAGCGCCTCTTCCGCCACTGTGTTACAATGGTTTGACAAGATTGAGAAAGAATGCAACATTATACTGTCATACAATCCCTCGACAATCGACCTTGACAAAAAAGTGAGTATCAGCATATCTGGCAAAACAACTGTCGGCCGGCTTCTGAAAGCCGTACTCACTGAATACGACGTAAGAATGACAGCTATACCTCCGCGTAAGATAGCACTGCAAGTCACAAAAAAAGTAAACATTTGCATAAGTGGTACAGTGTATGAAGAAGAAAGCAATGAACGACTTTATGGAGCAATAATACGCCTCGACAGAGGTGACGGCCACCCTCTCATGGTACAGAGCGATGTCGGTGGCTCATTTCGTCTGTATGCACCACGCGGAAGCTATAAACTCACCGTGTCATATGTCGGCTATGCCCCCATCACCCGGCAGATAAAAGCTGATAACAATTGTTTTCTGCCAACAGCTCTGAAGCCTTTGGCATTCGAAATAGACGAGCTCACGGTTGAGACAAATAAACGTGAAAACGAACTGCACGAACTCACTGCCTCAAACATGCTTTCCTTCAGCAGAAACGACTTGTTCTCACAAATCTGGATATTACCCGGCGTAATGTCCTCGCCAGCAGGCAACAATCTGCAGGCCGACGGTGGTGGAGCCGACGAAAATCTGTTTCTGCTCGACGGCGTAGCCGTGTTCCATCCCGGACATTTCAACAGTCTGATGCCGATGTTCAATGGAGATGCCGTAAAAAACATTGTATTTCACAAAGGTTTCTTCTCCACACGCTTTGAAGGCAGGCTATCGTCAGTCACTGAGATAAATCTCAAGGACGGCAACAAGAATGAATATGTAAATACGCTCTCACTAGACATGCCAGCCGCATCAATGACACTCGAAGGACCAATTATAAAGGATAAACTTTCATACATAGTCAGTGCAAGAAAAAGCTGGTTGGACTTCTTCGATAATATGCAAAAAGAAGAAAACAGGCTTAACCATTCTGCCTATGACTACAATGCCAAACTCTCATATCACATATCACCGGTAAGTTCGCTCAGCCTGATGGCATACGGAAGCAGAGACGACTACCGCATGCCGATATACGACAATGAACGCACATCGGTGCTTAGATGGGACAACCATATTTATCAACTCGCCTATCGTACACAACTCGGAAAAATAGAAAACAATACTTCGTTGTCCTATTCCAGTCATACCAACAGGGCACGCATCGACATTATGGGATTTGACACAGAAGGATACATACACAGTGGTATAAAATCACTCAACACAACAACAGAATTCACATTTTCGGCCGACAACATTTATAAAGCACGCTGGGGCCTCAAGTATTCGTACGACATCTATGATCTCGTATCTAACGATAACGATTTAAGCACACAACATGAACCTATAAGTCAGGTTTCCATGTTCTACGACAATCAGATTCGTGTTTCCGAACGCATCTCTGTGCAAGTTGGCGTGCACGGCGTAGGCTACTTTCCGCATGACGAAAGAAATTATTACAGCATACAGCCACGTTTCTCGCTAAAATATTTTCCATGGGACAACGATATCATATACATAAACTTCTCTCGAATGGAGCAGTTCTATCACTGTCTAAGACTCAGTTACTGGGATATGCCGACCGATTTCCGCATGCCCTGCATCGACGGATACAAACCACGTACATCCGAGCACTACGAAGCCGGATGGAAACACTTTATCGACAACGGACTACTGGAAGTGTCGGCATACTATAAGACCAGACACAACGTAGTAGCCTTCAGACCTGACGCATTTATTGAGGAAGGTAACTGGAACCAATACATCATGGCAGGAAACGGCGATAGCTACGGTATCAGATTCTATGTCAATAAAAACTGGAAGCGCTGGCTGTTCCAATTATCTTATGCATACTCGCGTAGCCGCGAATGGTTCGATGATCTTCCGGAGCAAGGCAAAATACCGTCTCTTTACGACGTACCCCATCAGTTGGGTACAGCCCTGTCTTTCCGCATCAACCCACATTCACTTGTCTCCGTTGGCGGAATGATGCGTTCCGGCAAAGTGATCGACTCCGATTACGGTTTTGAAGAGAGCCCTGAAACTAATTTCAGAACCACACGCGAACCAATGAACTATCGCATAGACACAGGATATTCATTTGAGAAAACATTCGGGAAAAAACTGCTTTTGCTACGTTGCGGACTTTACAACATAATCGGCCGACCGTCCGAAGAGGATTTTCTAAGTCTTTATTCTGTAAGCTGGAACGGCAACTGCCTGCCATACGTAAGTATAAGTTTTAAGTTCTGACATCAACTATGCACCAACGTAGAAGCAAGTCCCCTGTAAACATAACGCATTAGACACGCTTTATCAAAAGCTCAACTACATGTCTGTCAGCCGGCAACCATTTCACATTATCAAGGTTTTCCGGCGTAAGCCATGCAGCACTCTCATGTTCTTTCAACACAAGACCACCGGTGACAACAGTGCAGAGATAGCAGTGCATGGTTAGATGGAAAGAAGGGTAATCGTACTCGACTGTTGTAAGACGACGGCCTACGCTTATTGTCGTATCTAGTTCTTCCATTATCTCACGTTTCAAAGCATCGATCAGACTCTCACCCATCTCCACCTTTCCACCGGGAAATTCCCAATAATCTTTAAACTCACCATATCCGCGCTGTGTGGCAAAATAGCTGCCATTGCAGCAAATTATAGCAGCCACAACCGTTATGCGTCTGTTCATCTATGTTATCTTTATGTTTTCTATTCTTTATATTTCGCTTTCTGAGTCACTCCATACCAATACTGGCAATAAACAACCACCTCGTGTACCACGATATTAAAACAATATCGTATCTGCATCATTACAACAAAACTGTCATACAAACATGCAAAGATATTTTTATTCCGAATATTGTATATTTATTCATTTAAAGGCTGATATACATAAAACTTTCAAATCATCATACTATCCTCACACCACATTTTATCAGACATCAACGGTCTCACCTTCCCGACTTATCTTCCAGAAATTTATTCCATGCTCATCGGTGAACTCCTTCATACGCCATGCCGACTCAAAACCGCTTGCCACAAAATGCATGGGCACAAAGAGCCCGACTTCAAACATCTCGATGAACTGTCTTCCGCCACGCGTATATCCATTACCTATACGGCCGTCAACAGGGAACATAGCAACATCAAAACTGCCGGCAATCTTATGCACATCCTTCAATTCTCCTAAAAACATCCGCTCCTCTCTCACAGGATCCACCCCAGAGCACTGATCAGCACAATCTTCTTTGATACCATTACCGTCTTCTGTAAGAAAACGCGCATACCAATTATTGAGGTCACCAGCGTGGAATATGCGTCTGCCCTCAGTCTCCACAATCCATGATACACCGCTGTCGTTGCTTCCGGCAGCCATAACATAAATATTACCGTCACTCCATGTTCCACCCTTTGCAAGCCAGACATCGGTATCGGTACACACAGCCCTGCGCCGCTTTAGTATGTCCTTGGATAGGACGTATTTAATATCAGACCTTATTTCCTTCCATGAGAATATCTCACTGTTGAAATGATCCTCATGAAAATGGCTGGAGAATACATACACCGCTTTCTCCGACTCCAGTAAACCTGGTATCACGCCGGCCGGATCCATCCAGTAATCAAATATCAGTATACTACTGCATGTCTCTATGGCAAAGCCACTGTGGAATATATATGTCAATCTCATCTTTACATCTGTTTTATCCTAGCGTCATGATTTTCACAATGCCGAAATGTCTGTTGTATGAGCCATCACAAAGCAAAGTTATGAAAAATCTAGCGCACAACGGTTCTTCACAGCATAAATATTCAAAATACTGCATGAGCAACACATCCATTGATGCACTATTCTGTACTTTATGAATAGGGAAACAATCCGAAATATATGTTTTCCGTGTCATAGCAAAACGATGTCTTTTCTACATTCGTTTTTCGGCTGATTAATTTTGTATTTAGGACAAAAATGCATTAACTTTGCACTAAAAACGAATAGCAATGAAATCCAGAAGGAACATTCTTATTATTGCAGCAGTATGCATACTGATAATATGTGGAGTCACATATTATTATTTCTTCTCGTCGATGTCAGCCAAAGATACAACTGAATATGTATATATCGACAACAACGACAACATAGACTCTGTGACCGTGAAACTGGAAAAAATATCAACGCCACACGCTATTTCAGCATTCAAGATGCTTGCCGGATACAGCAAATACGCTGAGAAC
Organism: Prevotella sp. HCN-7019; assembly: GCF_037890215.1. NCBI lineage: Bacteria > Pseudomonadati > Bacteroidota > Bacteroidia > Bacteroidales > Prevotellaceae > Prevotella > Prevotella sp. HCN-7019. The sequence goes on from NZ_JBBKBO010000006.1 coordinate 7,867, forward strand.
ATACGCACCGGACGATATGCTATAGAACCAGGAGAGGGTGCGGCCGTCACTTTCAGACGCTTGAAGAACGGACTGCAGACACCCGTCAACCTCACTATACCATCGGTGAGAACCGTGGAAAGACTGTCGGCTCAACTGTCAGAGAAACTCATGATAGACAGTGCAACTATCTGTAATGCACTGAAAGACGAAAAGACATGTAAGGAACTGGGATTTGATACAACAACTGTAATTTGCATGTTCATCCCCAATACCTATGACATTTATTGGAATACAAGTGCCGAAAATCTGCTCAAACGCATGAAGAAGGAATACAGCAGATTTTGGGACGAGGAGCGCATGGCAAGAGCAGCCAACATAGGAATGAGCCCAACAGAAATAATGACTCTTGCAAGCATTGTGGACGAAGAAACAGCCAATGACCAAGAGAAACCTATGGTTGCCGGCATGTACTGCAATCGTCTGAAACTTCGCAACAGTGAATATCCCGACGGTATGCCGCTGCAGGCTGATCCCACCATCAAGTTTGCATGGAAAAGATTTGATCTGCGCAGAATATACAACAAACTGCTTAACATAGACAGTCCGTATAACACATACCGACGTACCGGACTTCCACCAGGACCAATCAGAATTCCGTCAATAGCAGGTATTGAAGCCGTACTCAACCATACAAAGCATGATTACCTGTATATGTGTGCTAAAGAAGACTTTAGTGGTACCCACAACTTTGCACGAACATATGAAGAGCATATGGCCAATGCACGCAGATACACCCAAGCGTTGAACAAAAGAGGAATAAAATAAAAAACGGAAACAATCATACCGGCACAAAACAAAAAGAAAAACGCCGGAATTATAAAAACAAAATGCAGACTTCTTCACAGGAGCCTGCATTTATTTCAATAGGTATTAGCCTTTCTCTTAAGGTAAAAAGATTGTATTCAGGATAACGAAACAAAGGTAACATATTTTTAGATAATGTTAAAATCTCTTATATATTATAAAGCATAATTTTCCTTTTATTAGCTTTTTTTTGCATAAATATTCCTTATTATTCATATTTCCGGCCATAAACGGTAACTATCATTCCCACTGCATCATAACTGACATATATCAACTCACAACCATACGTTTTGTTCAAAAATAACAGAACCACCTCTCCTACAGGCAAAATTTATATTGGAGAAATGTATATAACTGATTTTTTTTCTTAATTTTGCAACATAATTAATAATAGAAAAATATGGCAATCAAAGAGGAAGAAACATCTCTGGAGAAAAAAAGCATAAGCTTTGTTGAACAGATCGTAGAGAAAGATCTGGCTGAAGGTAAGAATGCAGGACGCATACAAACACGTTTCCCGCCGGAACCGAACGGCTACCTGCACATTGGACACGCAAAAGCTATATGCATGGATTTTGGTGTTGCCGACAAATATAATGGAGTCTGCAATCTGCGTTTCGATGACACAAATCCTACAAAGGAAAACAATGAATACGTAGAAAACATCCTCAACGACATAACATGGCTCGGATTCAAGTGGGGCAAGATATTCTATGCTTCCGATTATTTTGAAAAGCTGTGGGAGTTTGCAGTGTGGATGATAAAGAACGGCCATGCCTACATCGACGAGCAGACATCCGAACAGATTGCCGAACAAAAGGGAACGCCTACAACACCTGGCAAACCGTCACCATACAGAGACCGTCCGGTGGAGGAAAATCTGGCACTGTTTGAAAAAATGAATACGCCTGAGGCAGAAGAAGGAAGCATGGTGCTGAGAGCCAAACTCGACATGGCAAATCCCAACATGCACTTCCGTGATCCTATAATGTATCGCATAATACACACACCGCATCACCGCACAGGAACAAAATGGCATGCATACCCTATGTATGACTTTGCCCATGGACAAAGCGACTACTTCGAAGGTGTCACCCACTCCATCTGTACTTTGGAATTCGTCCCTCACCGTCCACTTTACGACAAATTCATAGACTTCTTGAAAGAAAAGAACGGTGAGACAGAAAATATAAATGACTTCAGACCAAGACAGATAGAATTCAACCGTCTGAATCTGACTTACACAGTGATGAGCAAGCGTAAACTGCTCGCCCTTGTGAACGAAAAGAAGGTGAACGGGTGGGATGATCCGCGTATGCCGACACTGTGCGGAATGAGACGCCGTGGTTATTCGCCGGAAAGTATTCGTAAATTCATCGACTCAATAGGATACACTAAGTTTGACGCTCTGAACGATGTGGCACTGCTTGAGGCAGCCGTGCGTGAAGACCTTAATAAGCGCGCCATAAGAGTCTCGGCAGTTGTCAATCCGGTGAAGCTTGTCATCACCAACTATCCCGACGACATGACAGAAGAGATGGTTGCTGTGAATAATCCTGAGAATGAAGCTGACGGTACACACAATATCACATTCTCTAAGAATCTATGGATTGAACGTGAAGACTTTATGGAGGATGCTCCTAAGAAGTTCTTCAGAATGTCACCGGGTAAGGAAGTGAGACTCAAGAATGCATACATCGTAAAATGTACCGGATGCACAAAGGATGAGAACGGCAATGTCATTGAAATACAGGCCGAATATGATCCGGAATCGAAGAGCGGTCGCGAAGGAGCAAACCGCAAGGTGAAAGGAACACTCCACTGGGTATCTGCAGACCATTGCAAGAAAGCCACAGTACGCATATACGACAGACTGTTCAATATTGAAAATCCGTCGGCTGACGAACGCGACTTCAGAGAGTTGCTTAATCCAGACAGCATGAAAATCAACGAAAACTGTTACGTTGAGGAGTATGCTGCCGAGCGCAAGGCCGGAGAATATCTCCAGTTCCAACGCATCGGATATTTTATGGCTGACCCTGTATCTACGGCAGATGCACCAGTGTTCAACAAGACCGTAGGATTAAAAGACACATGGGCCAAACAAAATAAATGATGGCATACGGCGAAAAAGACTTTGATAGCATACAGTTCAGAAACATTATAAAAAAATACGAGGAAGCACAACTCGTAAATAAAGACATATACATGGAACCTGAAGAACTGACAGATATTGCCGAGTTCTATTATGAAAAAGGCAATATCTCTCAGGCTATCAAAGCTATTGACTATGCCATACGACTTTTCCCTGACTCAACAATGCCTGTTATTTTCCGTTCGAGAATTGCATTGCTTGAGGAGCACGATTGTACACTCGCTGAACATTACGCAGAAATGGTCGGCGACAAAAGTGATCTGGACTATTTCTATCTTATAGCAGAAATAATGATCGTAGACAACAGGGCTTCACAGGCCGACAATTATCTGCGTGAACGTATGACCCACATCGATGAGGACGACATTGCTGATTTCATTCTTGATGTTGCGACTATATTTGTTGATTATGAAAAATATGATATCGCAGAACAATGGCTAGATATGTCAGACGATGAAGATCTTTCTGATTATAAGGAACTGAAAGGACGCATCGCACTGGGACAGGGTAACTACGAAACAAGCGAACACATATTCGAGGAACTCATTAACGAAGATCCTTATTCCAATCATTTCTGGAACAGGCTAGCCTCAGCACAACTGATGCACGAAAGGATATCAGAATCCATTACAAGCAGTGAATATGCAATAGCTATTAATCCCGAGGATGACGAAGCTCTTCTGAATAAGGCAAATGCACTTTTCAGACTAGGCAAGTATGAGGATGCTTTGGAATATTACAAGCGTTTCACCAATTTGTGTCCGGAAAATCACAGCGGATACATCCTTCAGGGAAATACGCTTATCAATCTCAGCAGATATGAGGAAGCGATATCTGCATATAAGACTGCGGAAAAGAAAGCAACAAAGAACGAGTCCGACTTTGTTGAAATATATCAGGAACTTGCACTCACTCTGTCAACAACAGGAAAGAAAGATGAGGCTTTGAAATATGTCGACAAAGCTGAGAATCACCCTTTGTCTGACAAAAACGAAATACAGGTACTTCGTGGACACATACACCTTGAGCATAATGATCTGACGGAAGCTCAGGAATATTTCCGCAATGCAATTCATAACTCAAACTTCTCAAGAAGAATTTTTCTCAACATTGCAATGTCTATATTCGACTGCGGATATATAAACATTGCATACAAAATGTTCAAAGCTGTTCCTGCATTCAGACCTGATACCGACAAAAAAGGACTGTCATATCTCGCACTTTGCTGTCATCAATTAAATAAAACAACAGAATTTCTTGAATACCTTAAAAAAGCATGCGAAGAAGAAAAGGACGAAGTGCGTTATGTACTCGGATTTCTTTTCCCAGAAAAACTGGATGTAAACGAATATTATAATTACATGTATAACAAGTTAAAATAAGAAAAGAAAATGAACATTCTCTCCACTTTACTGGATAATCTTAATTACGGTGCAATATTGTTTCTGATGTTTATTGAAAGCACCTTTATTCCTTTTCCGTCCGAAATTGTTGTCGCTCCGGCAGCTTATCATGCTGCAGCAGGAGAATTAAATATAGTTCTTGTCGTATTATTTGCAACCATAGGAGCAGATTTGGGAGCCATAGCAAACTACGCACTGGCTTACTACCTCGGCCGTCCAATTATATACAGATTTGTAAACAGCAGGTGGGGAAAACTTTGTATGCTTAGTACAGAAAAAATGGAAAAAAGCGAGAAATACTTTGCTGATCACGGTGCTGTGGCAACACTCACCGGACGTATGCTCCCAGTAATACGACAGCTGATTTCCATTCCAGCCGGACTTGCAAAAATGAACTTCTGGAAATTTATACTATATACAACGATCGGAGCCGGTTGCTGGAACTGTGTGCTTGCAGCACTGGGATGGTATCTTCACACAATTGTCCCAGAGGAGCAGTTGAACGATAAAATCAATGAATACGGTGAATATATTAAATGGATAACAATTTCTATATTCCTTGTTGCAGTAATAATATATTTCATTGTACGTCATATCAGAAAAAAGAAGCAAACGGCTTTGTAGAAATTCAACGGGGATTAATGGCAATAAAAAAGCGCGGCATTAATCCCCAAATATTAGCATTGCTGTTTTCTGTAGAAGAGAAAGTCATCGGAACAGTTACAGATTTTCAGTATCCTGTAATTTTCCCATCTGAGTTTTCTGTTCTATTCCCAAAAATAAGTGAGTATTTGCGGGCAGATCTCCATTGCACGCAAAAACTCTAAAAATAAGAATCACACTAAAAGTATTGTAAATAAACAACTTACGTTTAACAACATTTTTCCGTCATACAATAATCACCGTTTCAGCATGCGATATTGTCCATATCAGGGGCTAAAACGCGCAATATTACACCCTAATACAGGCAAAATCAGACCCTAAAACGGGCATAAACGCAGTGCAATATGAATGATCCGGTATTATTCTACAGTATATACTATAAAGCTGTATAGCTCGAATAAGTCTTTATCATTACGTTTAATATATATTCACACCTCTTTTACGTTTTTCTTTTGTCAAAAAAGTCATGAAAAACAGGAAGTTCGTTGTTCGGATTTTCTTTAAATTTCTACAAAGACAAACAAACAGAAATCCAGACCATACAACACATCAAAGTGCCAATATAATAAAAAGGGGAAGGGGTAAGATATTTTCATCTTTACCCCTTCCTGTTGTTTTTTATTCTTCTGCAAATTGTCTTATTCTTTGCTCTTCCGAAAGTTTACATATAAGCAGCATATCGTCTTTCTCTGCCACAACGAAATTATCAAGCCCTTGTATAACAACTTTCTTTTCTTGTGTCGTATGGATTATACAATTATGAGAATCATATAAATGTATGTTATTTCCCAATAATCCGTTACCATAAAGATCGCGACGTGTCTGCATCAGCAATGCGCTCCATGATCCAAGGTCGCTCCATCCGAAATCTGCCGGACAAACAAAGATATCCTCCACTTTTTCCATGATAGCATAGTCCACTGAAATATTTTCACATTCGGGATATACTTTATCTATCATATTGCGCTCTTCTGGTGTACCGTACACATCAACAAGATTTTCGAAAACCTTACCTATCTGAGGACAATATACCCTATAAGCATTGACAATTGTACTGACATTCCAAATAAAAATTCCAGCATTCCAGAAATAGTTCTTTTGAGCTATATATTTCTTTGCCGTTTCCAAGTCCGGCTTTTCTTTGAAAGAATCAATTCTGAATATTTCCTTATTTCTAAGAGAACATGAGCTAAGATCTGCCTGGATATAACCGTAACCTGTTTCCGGACAGGTTGGTGAAATACCAAGTGTTACAATTGCATCAGTATCACTTGTAAAATCAAGGCAAGACTTTATAATACGATTAAATTCCTTTTGCTTTGTAACAATATGATCACTTGGCGTAACAACAACATTTGCCTTTGGATTAATAGACTTTATACGCCAACTTACATACGCAATACATGGAGCGGTATTGCGTCGACACGGTTCCAAAAGAATATTTTCTACAGGAACTTCTGGTAATTGCTCGCGAACAATATCAAAATATTTTTTATTTGTCACCACCCATACATTCTCTGGCGGACATACTCCGTCAAAACGGTCACAGGTGAGTTGCAACAATGATTGTCCGGTTCCAAGAACATCAATAAACTGTTTTGGTTTGTCTGAAGTACTCATCGGCCAGAAGCGACTCCCGACTCCCCCTGCCATTATAACCAGATGATTGTTAGCTATATCCATAAAAAATATATGTTATGTTGTGTATTCTTAACAAAAATACATAAAATATTTTTAATTAAAAAACATTTTAAAGAATAAATCAAAAATAACTTGTATCTACACAAACAAAACATCTTGCGCCGGTAGATTGGTCTTTATATATCAGAATAAAGACAACGACTTATCCTCGACAATTGGTGTATTATCCGAAGCGCTCTGATCATGATCTTCATCATCTGCAAACTGCAACATTAACTGTTGAGTCATATATGAATTTGTATTAAGACGATAGCAACCTCTCTGACCAGTCTTCTCAATTAATGAATTTGGATTGCGTGAGTTTCGTATAAGGAAATGAGTAACATATTCATGCACATCATCATAAGTTCTCCTGTCAAAAAAAGAGTTACATGCATTATGTACATGAATTGATATCTTTCGGATAGACAATCCTTCGTCTCCTACTTCAGCCAACACTCGAAATATTTCCTTATCTAAAGACATTAAATTAAAAAGAGAGCTGCAATTAAAATTACAGCTCTCCCCTTGATATCGTTAAAAAAATTTAAGCCAATGTGATGAGACAATCTTCATCTTTAACTTTTCCTTCTTTAAAGAGCCAGCCTATACCCAAAAATGCTTCTTCCTTACTTATTTTTGCAGCCTTTGCGATGTCAGCCACGCTGAGCGGCTTTTCTGCAGCAGCCAGTGCCTGATAAACATCACCGGCGCGGAATCCAACACTTTCTGCATTAATAACTACCTCATTTTTCTTTGCGGCCGACTTCTTCGGTGTTGCAGCCTTGCTTGTAACAACTTTCTTAGTTGCAGCTTTCTTTTCTGTCATAATTTAGTAAAAAATAAAAACTCCAAGACAAATAATAACTAATCATGGATTTAATTGTGCTACAAAATTACGATTAATTTTTTATATACTGCTTCCATTAATGAAGAAAAAGGGCCTTTTTACTTATTGTCGGAAACTTTCAACTATTTTCTTGACCTAAGTCAACCCTAATCTTCAATTCTTCAAGCTGTTTCTTATCCAATTCAGACGGAGCCTCAAGCATCACATCCCTTCCGCTGTTGTTTTTCGGGAAAGCGATACAGTCACGTATTGAATCAAGACCAGCCATTATTGATACGAAACGATCAAGACCAAACGCAAGACCTGCATGAGGTGGAGCTCCATATTTGAATGCATTGATAAGGAATCCGAACTGAGCCATCGCTCTCTCATGCGTGAAGCCAAGAATATCGAACATCTTCTCCTGAAGCTTACAGTCATGGATACGGATACTACCTCCACCTACTTCAATTCCATTGCATACGAAATCATATGCCATGGCTCTAACACGCTCAGGATGTTCATCAAGCAAAGGAATATCATCAGGATTTGGCATTGTAAACGGATGGTGTGTTGCCATCAGACGCTGTTCCTCATCGCTCCATTCAAACAATGGGAAATCAACAATCCACAAGCATTCAAATTTATTCTTATCACGCAAGCCAAGACGATCACCCATCTCCAGTCGCAAAGCACACAACTGAACACGAGTCTTGTTAGGCTTGTCGCCACTCAATATAAGAAGCAGATCTCCATCTTTTGCACCAACTTTTTCTTTCAGTGCCTGCATCACCTCCGGTGTATAGAACTTATCAATGCTGCTCTTTATTGTGCCGTCTTCATTAAACTTGACATAAACAAGGCCTTTCGCTCCAATCTGTGGTTTCTTGACAAAATCTGTAATCTGATCAAGCTGTTTTCTTGTATATCCTGCACATCCTGGGACGCATATACCACCTATGTACTCGGCATCATTGAATACCTGGAAAGATCCGCTTCCCTTCAAAACATCCATGAGTTCCACAAACTCCATTCCAAAGCGAAGATCCGGTTTGTCGCTACCAAAACGTCTCATTGCCTCATGCCATGTCATCTGCTGCAGTTTTGCTGGCAAGTCAACGCCACGTACTTCTTTGAACAGATGACGTGCCATATCCTCGAACAAATCGATAACATCGTCCTGATCCACAAACGACATTTCACAGTCTATCTGTGTAAACTCTGGCTGACGATCAGCACGCAAATCTTCATCACGGAAACATTTTGCTATTTGGAAATAACGGTCAAAACCACTTACCATAAGCAGCTGCTTCAATGTCTGCGGACTTTGAGGCAACGCATAAAACTGTCCCGGATTCATGCGTGAAGGAACAACGAAGTCTCTTGCACCTTCCGGAGTACTTCCAATAAGAATAGGAGTCTCAACTTCTATGAAATCCTTTGAATCAAGGAAATTTCTTATAAGAATTGTCATACGGTGACGTAATTCCAGATTCTTACGTACAGCAGGACGTCTGAGATCAAGATAACGATATTTCATTCGAATATCATCACCTCCATCAGTATTGTCTTCAATCGTGAACGGTGGAGTCATACTTTCCGAAAGCACGTTCAGAGACTTGACAATAATTTCAATATCTCCCGTCGGAAGATTTGGGTTCTTGCTTTGACGCTCGCTTACAGTTCCTGTAGCCTGTACGCAGTATTCACGTCCAAGCTTACCTGCCTTATCGCACAATTCACTGTCATCAGACTCGTTGAATACGAGCTGAGTTATACCATATCTATCGCGCAAATCGACAAATGTCATTCCGCCCATTTTTCTTACGCGCTGAACCCATCCGGCCAATGTCACTGTTTTGCCGGCATCAGAAAGCCTAAGCTCTCCACACGTATTGCTTCTATACATAGTTTTATAAAAATTTTTACTTTTTGCAAAAGTACAACAATTCTTTGAAAAGTAAAAAAATCATGACAGATATATTCCTGCTTATTGCATTATATAATGCGATATATGAATATCGCATTTTTAAGATATGCAGAGATATATTAATTAATGTGAAAATACCGATATAAAATCCTACGTCAGGATATCTTTTTTATAATTTTGCGGTAAAATTAAACAATTCATTATGAAAAGGATTCTTTTTATATCTCTTTTGCTGTTGGCTACAGTAAACATTGCCATGGCACAGAAGAAATATGCTGAAATTAAATTTGAAAACACCACTTACGATTTTGGCAAATTTCCAGAAAGCGATCCGGTACAAAAATGTGTCTTCACATTTACAAATACCGGTAATATGCCTCTCATCATAAAACAGGCTATTGCAAGTTGTGGCTGCACAGTACCTTCTTACACCAAGAAACCGATTGAACCAGGAGAAAAAGGTCAGATAAAGGTTACTTACAGCGGAAGAGGAACATTCCCAGCACGCTTCAAGAAAACAATAACCGTGCGCACAAACGGAGTTAATGAAACAGTGCGACTGTATATTGTAGGCGAAATGACTGAAGACAAATAATATTAAAAATATCTTTATTAAAACACAACATAATAATCTCCAATTACCAACACATGTATTTGGAGATTATTTATTTTATAAAAGTTATTTATACAGACAGCCAAGCATAAAACCGCAATAACATCTCCGTCGCATCGCATGATATTTTATTTTTCAGCAACCGGCAATACAAGATGGGCAGCAGAACAAATTAGGAAAAACATTGTAGATGATTTGCTGTATATACCAGATATTATAAACAAACATGAATTCACCCTCAAAGACGGTGAACGTATAGGATTCTGCTTTCCTGTTCACGGATGGCGTCCCCCCATAATAGTTAGAGAATTTATAAGACAGCTCCGTTTCACCAACTATAAAGACAATTTTTGCTATGCCGTGTGTACAGCCGGCGACACTGTAGGTGAAACCATTGAAATTCTCGAACAGGATCTTGCTATTGCTGGGATAAAACTCAACAGTTCATTTTCGCTCATTATGCCAGAGTCTTACGTCGGCATGCCATTCATGGACGTTGACACTCCGGAAAAAGAAAAACTTAAAATAACGGAGGCAGACAAAACACTTGAAAAATACATAAGCCTCATCAAGACAAGACAGAATGGTCTGCAAGAACTCACAATCGGCCGGTGGCCTCGGATCAACAGCCGTATCATAGGCCATTTGTTTCTGAAATATATTGTCAAGGATACACCTTTCAAAGTTGACAACGACAAATGTATCAGATGTGGCAAATGCGCAAGTTTATGTCCCGTTCATGACATCAAAGGTGGCGTCGGCCTCGAACCCGAATGGTTGCACAACGGCAAATGTCTGACATGCTTTGCATGCTATCACCACTGCCCGACAAAAGCCATCAGTTTCGGTTCCAGAACAAAAAATAAAGGACAATACTGGTACGGACACCCAAAGACACAACATTAAAACAAACAAATTCCAAATAATATGAGACATTTTCTACTTATTGTCATGCTTATGGCATGTGCCGCCACTTCATGGGCTGCTAAAGCCAACCCGACTCCATTCTCTGTAAGACAGAGCGACGGCACCACAATCACCGTCAGACTTCATGGCGACGAGAACTTCAGTTGGTACAGCACAATGGACAACGTGATACTTGCACGTTCAGGCAACAATTTCTACATTGCCGATATAGATGCAATGGGCAACATCACACCGACCGCACAACTTGCACACGAAAAATCTGAACGCTCAATCAATGAGATTTCACACGTAAAAAAACAGAACTTGAAGGCATTTTTCTCCAGCGAAGCCGACAGCAACAGAAATTCCATGCGTCGCGAGCCGATCGCTCCGACATACAATCCGCCTTATTTTCCATGCACAGGCTCACCTACAGCCATTGTCATCCTAGTCGATTTCAAAGACACAAAGTTCACAGTGAATGATCCGCAGACTGTATTCGAACAGTACCTCAACGGTGAAAAACAAACAGAAATGGGATATGGCGAAAGCATGAACCACGGAAGTGTGGGGAAATTCTTCCGCGATATGAGTTTCGGGCAATATCAACCTGAATTTGACATTGTCGGACCTGTGACTTTGTCCAAAGAATTGTCATACTATGGAAAGAACAGTGGTTCGGTAAAAGATGTTAACTGTGCCGAAATGATAAAGGAAGCCTGCACTCTGGCATCTACACAGATAGACTTCTCCACACCAAAATACGATATTAACGCTGACGGCATAGTCGATCTCGTATATATCATATACGCCGGATACGGAGAAAGCAATGGTGCCGATCCAAGTACTATCTGGCCAAAATCCGGAATAGGCAACTTTGGCGACTATAACGGTATGAGCGTACAGCGCTACGGATTGAATAATGAGCTCAATGCCAATCCGGATGTCACAAGTGGCATATTCGCCACACCTAAGATAAACGGTATAGGTCTTTTCTGTCATGAGTTCTCGCATTGCCTTGGCCTTCCCGACCTTTATCCTTATTCCGCCGCTGCACAAATAGACAATCAGGCAATGGAATACTGGAGCATTATGGACGCCGGCGAATACACATACTATGGCTACTGTCCCACGGCTTACACAGCATGGGAACGCGAAGCTCTCGGCTGGCACACCATCACGACACTTGAAAACAATACCTCCATCACAGCCACACCTGTAAGCGACGGTGGACAATCTTACAAAATGGTGAACGACGCAGACGAATCTGAATACATCGTAGTGGAAAACATTCAGAAAAAATACTGGAACACCTACGCTATAGGGCACGGCCTCATTGCCTACCATGTGAAATGGCCTAAGAGCACTGTTGCCTTCAACGATCATCCCAACGAAACACCGGGGAAACCTGGCTTTGCCCTCATACCGGCCGACGGCATACTGATTTCATCTTATAACAAAGACTATTCGACAGCCGAATATCAGAACAGCCACAAGGGTGATCCGTTCCCAGGAGCAAACAACATCACATCACTGACCTTTGACAGAGGCCTGCCCAACTTCACTTGGTACACCGACGGACCAAAAGTAAACAAGGCGCTCAGAAACATCACAGAGGATACAGCCACCGGAACCGTAACATTCAACTACGTGCACGACACAAGCACCGACATCGGACTGCCGTCTGTCATTCCGGCAGAAAGCGACAACCGAATTTATACCGTCAACGGCACATATGTCGGAAACGATGCGTCCGAAACAGGTAAGGGAATATACATCATTGGTGGAAAGAAAATAATCATGAAATAAGAATAAATTCTCAGAAAAGGAACAGTGGCGCAGAAGAAATCGCGCCACTGTTTTTTATTCTCAAATCATTCATATAATCTATAACGTGACTACAATCACCACCAATACGGCTTGTCGTCTCTTATGGTAAGAACCTTAGCATTCACATTACCATATCCAATACTATAATCTACAAGACTGTCGTTAACGAAAGTCAGATAAGTCAGTAACGGATTTGAATAGCAGTACGGTCCAGGCTTGCCGTCCTTGCTGTAATACACTTTAGGGAAATATCTTTTCTCAAAACATTTCTTGTTTTTCTCCGACATCTTAAAGAAGTTATTCTTATAATCGGTCTTTGAGACGCCACAGCCCATAATAAAAAACACGTCCTCACCATCCACATTACAGATGAAGTTGATAGGATATTTGTCAAGTTCAGCAGGATCTGTGAAAGGTCTGAGCACATAACGCACAGTCGAGTCATTTATTGTATTGCACCATACACTGGTGTAAACCTTTGTGCCATCATAAGCAGGATGCTGGTCTTCGTTCTTCCGATATTTTATTATCTCCCGTTCCAGTGCCTTGTTGTTAAGCACAAGACGATCGAATTCATGTGGTTTTTCCTTGCGGCATCCGCACACAAACAACACCAATATAACAGCAGCTACTGTCTTAAACAACACCTTCGTTTTCATAATCATTACATTATTAATTATTTATACAACATCTTTATTTCATTTCATCAGCACACATTTCCGCATTAAGAGTTACCAATTTTATATTGCTTACATTACAGAACAATAAATTAACGACCGCTACCATAAATACTCCTTGTCACCTACCCTTACCTTCACTTTGTCGAAAGGGCTACCTCGTTTATATGCCTTACTTACAAGACTGTCATTGATAAATGTGAGATGACATAGTTCTGGATGGGAAGTACATATTACCCCCGTATTGATACGACCTTCTTCGTAAAGCTCCGGAAAATACTTTTTCTTGAACCGTTCCTTATCTTCGTCAGACCATTTAAAAGGATTATTATTAAAATCTATCCTCGATACTCCAAACTGGGATAAAAAGAACACATCTTCACCACCGACATTACATATAAAAATAACCGGCCTCGTATCTAAAGCATCTGGATATGATAGTGGGGCAAGCGTATATCTCACTGTAGAATCGTTTATCGTCTTGCACCATACACTGGTATAGACTTTAATTCCTTCATAAAAAGGATATTGATCTGACCGTCCTCTATATTTTATTATCTCCCGTTCCAATACCTTGTTGTTCAATACCATGCGGTCGAAATCACGGAGCTTGTCTTTATGACAACCGCAAAGCATCAACAAGAATAATACAAATAATGATGTTGCGATATTCCTCATCATACTTTTTGCGAATTTTAAAATACATTATACATTGGATTTTCTACATATCATTATACCTGTCATACAATAGCTACCATAAATACTCCTTGTCACCTACCCTTACCTTCACTCTGTCGGAAGGCATACCTATCTTATAAGCTTTGCTGACAAGACTGTCATTAATGAATGTAAGGTGACATAGTTCCGGATGGGAAAGAACTATTTCTCCCGTATTGACACGGTCTTCTTCGTAAAGCTCAGGAAAATACTTTTTCTTGAACCGTTCCTTGTCTTCGTCAGACCATTTAAAAGGGTTATTATGAAAATCTATCCTCGATTGTCCAAAGTTGGAAAAAAAGAACACATCCTCACCATCTACTCTACATATAAATAGAATCGTCTCATAATTCAAGCCATCGGGATCTGACCACGGACAAAGTGTATATCTCACGGTAGAATCGTTTATCGTCCTGCACCATACGCTGGTATATACTTTAATTCCTTTATAAAAAGGGTATTGATCAGGACGTCCTCTATATTTTATTATCTCCCGTTCCAACACTTTGTTGTTCAATACCATGCGGTCGAAATCACGGATTTTGTCTTTACGGCAACCGCAAAGAAGCAGCGGGAATAATACAGATAACAATATTATACTATTCTTTATCATATTCTTACATGCTTTAAAACTATTCATTATAGACATTAAACCTTCTATTAGGATAAGGCAAAGATTGACAGATATTACGACGCTATAATAATCACTATTCTTCAATAATATATTAACATCTTAAAGTTCCAAATAGCGTGATGCTTTTATATCTTTATAACTGACATTCAACAGATTGTTCGGGTCTTATGATCACCGAAAGCAAAGTTATAGAATTATTTTGTATGACTGTTGTTGTGGGCAATTTTTTTGAGGTGACTATGTCAAAAACAAAGGCTTATCCGGTAAATATTCCGGATAAGAAAAATCAATTATAAATTATGACCAATATAAAAAAGGAAGAAGAATACATTTATAGCAGTCAGCCCGACGAATCATTACTGCAAGAAAAATACACAAATCCCGGGCTTTACTTCTCAACTGATATACGCATTTTTAAAGAAAACTCACGGGACCAACTTACAGTTTTTCTTGACTTTTTTTTGACAAAATAAATTCGGAAAATAGATGTCGTGAAATGTTAAATCCAATGTTTGAAAGCCTATTCCGGGTTGTATGCTCTCTTCATATATCCTATAAAGTCGTACGGAATAATTCATCCGGCGTTACGATAATGCCCATATTATGGTATGATTAAGCCTATATCAGGGTGTGATATTGTGCATTTCAGCCCATGATATGGGCAATATCGCATGCTGAAACGGTGCTTATTGCAGGACAGAGAAATTCTTATTTGCAGTAAGTCATTGATGTTCAACATTTTGAGCAAAGCTCTTATTTTTCGAGAATTTGCATCCGAAGGAAAGTCTGGCTGCAAATATTCGATTATTTTTCGGGGTAGAACAGAAAACTCAGACGAAAAAATCACAGGATGCTGAAAAACTGTAAGTGCCACATATTGCTTTTATCTCAGCAGAATAAAAACAACACTGATTCAGAATTTAAAGCTATACCTTATTGCAAAGCAATCCACACAGAAATTCTACTAAACCGCAAAAAGACCGAAGGATAACAAAAAGAAAGCGCGTACATGCTGTCTGCCTGCAACATGTATGCGCTCTTTAAAAATATATGGACGCAAAGCTCAATATTGTCTTTCTCCAAAGATGGCAGTCCCCACCCTGACCATTGTAGAGCGGCACTGCACTGCTATATGGTAATCATGGCTCATCCCCCAACTGCGTTCGCAGAATCTGTCGTCATCGGCAAAATATTTATGTTTAACCTCATCGAAGAACGAAACCGCGAGATTGAACTCTGAGCGGATCTGTTGTTCGTCATCCACATTTGAGGCCATCATCATAAGACCGCATATGCACACATGGTCGAGCGTGCGCCATTCTCCGGATTCGAGCAGACTGCGGCAATCGTCGAGCGACAGTCCGTATTTGGTCTCCTCCTCTGCAATATGGAGTTCGAGCAGAACCTTTATGACACGTCCGTTCGCTGCGGCCTGACGGTTGATCTCCTTCAACAGCTTCAGCGAGTCCACGGCCTCTATCATGGCAATGTAAGGTGCAATGTATTTCACCTTGTTTGTCTGCAGATGGCCTATGAAGTGCCACTCTATGTCCTGCGGCAGAGCCTTTGCCTTCACGGCCAGTTCCTGTTCGCGGCTCTCGCCGAACACACGCTGACCGGCGCCGTATGCCTCCATGATGCATTCAGAGGGATGGAATTTGCTGATTGCAACAAGACGCACACCCTCAGGCAGCGCCTCCTTCACCTCGCGCAGATTGCGTGCCACGTCAGTGTCCATCACGCAGTCTCCTCCTGAGTTTCGTATTCCGGTCTGTCGTCGCGTTCCTCTTTCTTCAGCGGAGCGTTGTGCTCATACACATCCATTATCTTTGTCTCAGATATGTTGGCGATCATATAGTCGATAGCCGAACCGCTCATCATATCCTCAATGTTCTTCACCGCACCGTTGAAGTCGGATGCCTGCACAAGATAGTTCACACTCGTGCGCTTCTCCTTCTCGGTCTTCTCGTCCAGTGTGATGAACGTCAGTTTCGCCTTGTACCAGCGGTCGTCTGTCTCGCTGTCACTGAAAAACACCTCACCATAAGATGCAGGTGTGATATTCTTCACCTCGAATTCACCGCTTATATAGGGTTCCATCTCTTTTGTTATGGTTTCCTCAGCCTCTCCAAAACTCAGAGCATCTACCACATAGGTCTCGCTCACCTTTTTCTGTCCGCCGTCTTCGGCCTGGCGGTCGTAACGTACGGTTGTCTCAAACCAATTAGTTGTTCTCGATCTCATATATTCACTTTAAATGTTGATGTGATTCTTTTTTTCGGCGGCAAAAGTAGCAATTTATTCCGAAAAACGCATAACGAAAAATGCTAAATGAAGACATGCGATAATAAAATCATAAAAATGTCATACGCCTTGGCCTAATATAAATTTATTTATTAACTTTGCCGGAAAATAAAATTTTACAACTGTACAATGCCAGAAATATCAACCCGCGGACTTGAAATGCCCGAATCGCCGATCAGAAAGCTTGCACCGCTGGCCAACGATGCGAAGAAACGCGGCATAAAGGTCTATCATCTTAATATAGGACAGCCCGACCTGCCAACACCGCAGGTAGGACTTGACGCACTGAAGCACATCGACCGCACAGTGCTGGAGTATTCTCCGTCGCAGGGCATACAGTCGTACAGGGAGAAACTCACAAAATATTACAAGAGATTCAACATCAACGTCGATGCCGACGACATCATCATAACGGCAGGCGGATCTGAAGCCGTGCTGTTCGCATTCATGTCGTGCCTCAATCCGGGCGACGAGATTATCATCCCGGAACCGGCATACGCCAACTACATGGCATTCGCCATATCGGCCGGAGCTAAGATACGCACCATTGCCACAACCATCGAGGAGGGATTCTCACTGCCTAAGGTAGAGAAGTTCGAGGAGCTCATCAATGAGCACACACGTGCCATCATGATATGCAACCCGAACAACCCGACAGGCTATCTATACACCCGCAGGGAGATGAACCAGATACGCGATCTGGTGAAAAAATACGATCTTTACCTTTTCTCCGACGAGGTTTACCGCGAATACATATACACCGGCTCGCCCTACATCAGCGCATGCCATCTTGAAGGCATAGAGCAGAACGTGATACTTATCGACTCCGTGTCGAAAAGATACAGCGAGTGTGGTATTAGAATAGGTGCACTCATAACAAAGAATCCGGAGGTAAGAGCCGCTGTAATGAAGTTGTGCCAGGCCCGCCTGTCGCCACCACTGATAGGACAAATCGTGGCAGAGGCATCACTTGATGCACCCGAAGAATATTACCGCGACGTTTACGACGAATATGTGGAGCGCCGCAAATGCCTCATCGACGGACTTAACCGTATACCCGGCGTATACTCGCCTATACCTATGGGCGCGTTCTACACCGTGGCAAAACTGCCGGTGGACAGTTCTGAAAACTTCTGCCGTTGGTGTCTTGAGGAATTCTCATATGAAGGTGAGACTGTAATGCTTGCTCCAGCCGCAGGATTCTATACCACACCGGGGGCAGGCAACAATGAGGTGAGAATAGCATACGTACTGAAAAAAGAAGATCTGGAGCGCGCGCTCGTTGTTCTGAAAAAGGCATTAGAGGCATACCCAGGACGCACTGATGACGAATAAATGAATCTGCCTCTTTTCATATCACGACGCATATATTCCGCACAAGGAAACGACAGGCGCAAAGTCTCACGTCCTGCCATACGTATTGCCACAGCCGGTGTGGCAATCGGATTGGCTGTTATGATTGTGAGCGTGAGCGTAGTGTTTGGATTCAAGCATACCATACGCGACAAGATTGTGGGATTCGGAAGCCACATACAGGTGGCTGACTTCATGACACTGCAGACATCGGAGACGCAACCCATACAGATGGATGACTCCGTAATGAACATTCTGAAGAAGCAGCCGGGCGTGAAACACGTGCAACGCTATGCCATGACACAGGGCATACTGAAGACCGACAATGATTTTTTGGGTGTGATGTTCAAGGGTGTAGGTCCGGAGTTTGACTCTACATTCATACATCAGCACATGCTTGAAGGCAGCATACCGCATTTCTCAGACAAGAAAAGTCAGAACCGCATACTCATATCCAAAGCTATGGCGGACAAACTCGGACTGAAATGCGGTGAGAAGATATTTGCCTATTTCATCAATCAGGATGGTGTCAGAATGAGACGTTTCACCATCTCTGGAATATATCTTACCAATCTGTCACAATATGACAACACCATCTGTTTCACAGACCTATATACTACCGTGAAACTCAACGGATGGGAAGAGAATGTGGCTACAGGTGCCGAAATATCGGTAAACGACTTTGACCGCATGAAGGAAACGGAGGACGCAATCATTAAAAACGTAAACCGCACCACCGACAGCTACGGCCACACCTATACATCAAAAAACATAAAGGAACTGAACCGCCAGATATTCTCCTGGCTTGAACTGCTCGACCTGAATGTCTGGATTATCCTTGCCATTATGACAGCCGTAGCTGGAGTAACCATGATTTCCGGTCTGCTCATCATCATTCTTGAGCGCACGTCAATGATAGGTGTACTCAAAGCTCTTGGAGCACGCAATAGGATGGTAAGAAATACATTCCTCTGGTTTGCTGCATTCATTATAGGCAAAGGACTGATAATAGGCAACATACTCGGTATCGGAATTATTCTGCTTCAAGATCTTACAGGATTTGCAAAACTTGATCCTGCCACATATTATGTAAGCACAGTTCCGACAGAGCTAAACCCACTTGTCATTCTTCTGCTCAACGCCATGACAATGCTGATTTGCATTTTTGTGCTGATAGCCCCAAGCTATCTCATTTCACACATACATCCGGCAAAGTCAATGCGTTACGAATAATTAGACAGCACTCCATACAAAATCTGCACAAAACTTTTGGGGATGTGCAGATAAGATATTATCTTTGCACAAAAATCCGATTTTTGTGCAATGGAACAAATACCAAGTTTCAACTCGTATATTGAACAAAGCATAATAGACAACTGGGACAGAGATGCGCTGACCGACTATAAAGGTGCGACACTGCAATACCACGATGTGGCAAGAAAAATAGAAAAACTGCACATCATGTTTGAAAACAGCGGTGTACAGCGCGGAGACAAAATCGCTATGTGCGGACGCAACAGCAGCAACTGGGGGGTGGCGTTGCTTGCCACACTGACATACGGAGCTGTTGCAGTACCTATACAGCATGAGTTCACACCTGACCAGATTTACAATATAGTAAACCACAGCGATGCCAAACTTCTTTTTGTAGGCGACATTGTGGCTACCACCATTGATCCGGAAGAGATGCCTAATCTTGAAGGCATCATATATATTCCTGACTATTCGCTCGTAATCTCCAGGACAGAAAAACTGTCGTATGCCAGAGAACACCTCAATGAGATGTTCGGAAAGAAATACCCCAAGTACTTCCGTAAGGAACATCTGCACTATTATAAAGAGCAGAGTCCAGACGAATTGGCTATGATCAATTATACGAGTGGTACTACAGGATTTTCTAAAGGCGTTATGCTACCCTATCGTGCCATCTGGAGCAACCTTGACCATATTCTTTCAAAACTAAAGGACAAAGTGAAACCCGGTGGTAACATTGTGTGCACACTACCTATGGCACACATGTACGGACTGGCTGTCGAGTTTTTCTTCGGATTCCTCAACGGATGCCACCTATTCTTCCTTACACGTCTTCCATCTCCATCGCTGATTGCGGAGACTTTCGCAGAGATCAAACCGTCAATCATTGTAAGTGTACCGCTGGTTGCTGAGAAGATAATCAGAAAGAAAATACTGCCCGTTATACAGACCAACCGCATGCGTCTGCTTCTCAACATGCCAGTAATAAGCAAAAAGGTGAAACAGAAAATACGCGAGCAGGTACTTGAGGTATTTGGTGGCAAGGCCTACGAGATGGTTGTAGGAGGCGCACCTCTCAACCAAAGTATCGAGACATTCCTGCAAAGCATCGATTTCCCATTGACCATAGCATACGGCACTACAGAGACTGCACCACTCATCGCATTCTCTGACTACAGTGAATATCAATTGTATTCATGTGGAAAATTGGTAAATCACATGGAGATGAAGATAAACAGCAACGATCCGGAAAACATTCCTGGCGAACTGCTTGTCAAAGGTCCAAACGTTATGCTTGGCTATTACAAGAATGAGGAAGCCACACATGAGGTAATCGACGAAGACGGTTGGTTCCACACAGGTGACCTTGCCACAATAAGCAGTGACGGCCACATATATATAAAAGGACGTATTAAAAATATGCTGCTCGGTGCAAACGGACAAAACGTATATCCGGAAGAGATTGAAGACAAGCTCAATTCAATGACAATGGTTAACGAAAGTCTTATTGTACAACATGGCAATCAGCTTGTCGGTCTGGTGTATCCGGATATGGAAGAAGCACAGGCTATGGGATTCAACGATGAGGATCTGATGAACATCATGGAACAGAACAGACAGGAACTGAACATGCTGATGCCGCCGTTCTGCAAGATTTCAGAAATCAGAATCCATAACGAGGAATTCAAAAAGACACCGAAGAAAAGCATCAAACGCTATCTTTACAAGATACAGGACACATAACAAATACAACAATTGCATTTGTTCTAAACTATAAAAAGATACAATATGGAAACACCCTGCTTCAATCTGCTTATAGAACAAAGCATTATCGACAACTGGAACCTTGACGCTCTTACTGACTATAAAGGTTCTACATTACAGACACATGATGTGGCAAGAAAGATAGAAAAGCTCCATATCATGTTTGAAAACAGCGGAGTTGAGAAAGGAGACAAGATTGCTCTGTGCGGAAGAAACAGCGCGCATTGGGCAGTTGCCTTTCTTGCAACACTCACATACGGTGCAATCGCCGTTCCTATATTACACGAATTCACTGCCGAACAGATACACAACATCGTAAATCACAGCGAAGCCAAGCTGCTGTTTGTCGGCGATGTTGTGGCTACCGTTATTGATGCCACGAAGATGCCTGGCCTTGAAGGCATAATCTTCATACCAGATTATTCATTGGTTGTCTCAAGAACAGACAAGTTGACATATGCCCGTGAGCATCTGAACGAAATGTTCGGAAAGAAATATCCTAAATATTTCCGTAAGGAACATGTCCACTATTACAAAGAACAGAGTCCTGACGAACTTGCTGTCATAAACTATACAAGTGGCACAACAGGCTTTTCAAAGGGAGTAATGATTCCTTATCGCGCCATGTGGAGCAACTATGACTTTGCAGAAAATGTGCTTGGCAAAAATCTGAAAAAAGGTGATAATGTGATAAGCATATTACCTATGGCACATATGTATGGTATGGCCTTTGAATTCATATTCGAATTTCTGCATGGTTGCCACATATATTATCTGACACGTGTACCTAGTCCTGCAATAATAGCACAGGCTTTTACAGACATTAAACCTGCCATAATCATTGCCGTACCGCTTATAATCGAAAAGATTATACGCAAAAAGGTGTTCCCAAAAATACAGAACAACCGTATGCGCATACTGCTCAATATGCCTTATGTAAGCAAAAAGGTGAACCAGAAAATATGCGAACAGGTTACAAATGCATTTGGTGGGAACTTCTATGAAATAATAATCGGAGGAGCAGCTTTCAACCAGGAGGTGGAATCATTCCTGAAAAAAATAGATTTCCCATACACCGTCGGATATGGCTCTACAGAATGTGCACCTATAATATGTTATTCAGATTATAAGACATTTGTGCCCGGTTCGTGTGGCCGTGCAGTTGTTCACATGGAAGTGAAAATTGACAGTCCTGATCCGGAAAATATACCAGGAGAGATTCTAGCGAGAGGCATGAACGTCATGATAGGCTATTATAAAAACGAGGAAGCCACAAGAGAAACCATTGATAAAGACGGATGGTATCATACAGGCGACCTTGGTACTATGGACACACAGGGCAATGTATTCATAAAAGGACGTTCAAAAAATATGCTTCTTGGCGCAAACGGACAAAACATTTTCCCTGAAGAAATTGAAGACAAGCTCAATTCAATGACAATGGTTAACGAAAGTCTTGTCATCCAGAAAGGTGAAACCCTTATAGGTCTTGTCTATCCAGATTATGACGAAGCACAAGCAATGGGACTGTCCGAAGAGGATCTTGAACAAATAATGGAACAGAACCGCCAAAGCCTCAACGAGACATTACCGGCATATTGCCGGCTTTCCTCAATAAGACTTCATCCTGAAGAATTTGAGAAGACCCCCAAAAAGAGTATTAAAAGATATCTTTACATAGAATAAGGGCAATGCCGGAATCATCCCGGCATTGCCCTTACTCTTGATAGTGTTTCCGGTGTCATCTGCAAATAACTTGCAATATAAACCAAAGGTGCACGCAAAACAACCTGCGGCATAAGCTTACACATCCGCTTATATCTGTTCTGAGCTGTTTCAAAACGCACCAGATCGGCATGCACCTGCGATATTATAAGGCTTTCTTCAAGTATTTTTCTATACAACAGCTGTATATTCACATTGTGCAGTGCCACACGCTCCAAATCCGTTTTAGGCAAAGCAAATACAACTGTAGCCTCAAGTGCTTCAACCTGTATTTGGGAAGGCTCCTCCTTGAAAAGGCTTTCTATACACATAAAAATTGTATGATCCTCTCCCAAGTGCTCCGTAACCTCCTTATCATATTTATAATAATACTGTCTTATCAGACCTTTATCAATATAATAAATGTTACGGCATATCTCTCCACTTTTGAGTATTGTCTCACCCTTACGAAATTTCATCGGCTTCAGAATACTCTCAAGAAGATCAAGCTCATCATGAGTCATCGTGCTGTATTTACGCGCCAACTCACGTGCGACATCCCGCTTTGAACTGACAGGTTCTTTCATTTCAGACTCGTTTTATTTGTATATTATATTTTTATGTATCAGTCCAGTTTGAGCACCGCAAGGAATGCTTTCTGTGGAACCTCAACATTACCAATCTGCTTCATACGTTTCTTGCCTCGTTTCTGCTTTTCAAGCAGTTTACGCTTACGGCTTACGTCACCACCATAACATTTTGCTGTAACGTCTTTACGTACACACTTTATTGTCTCTCGCGCAACAATCTTCGATCCTATCGCAGCCTGTATGGCAATATCAAATTGCTGGCGCGGGATGAGATCCTTGAGTTTCTCGCACATTCTACGTCCCAACACCACGGCATTGTCCTGATGTGCAAGAGCCGACAGAGCGTCCACAGGCTCTCCATTGAGCAGTATGTCAAGTTTGGCCAGACGTGAAGGACGGAAACCATCCACATGATAGTCAAACGAAGCATATCCCTTACTTATCGACTTCAGTTTGTCATAAAAGTCGATAACAATCTCTGCCAATGGCAACATGAAATGAAGTTCCACTCTGTTTCCACTGACAAACTCCTGCTTTATAAGCTCGCCACGCTTGTCAAGACACAGCGTCATTATCGGACCGATATAATTTGCCGTAGTGATAATGCTTGCCTTGATATATGGTTCCTCTATATGATCAATCATTGTAGGATCCGGCAGACCTGACGGATTGTGTACTTCCTTGACATTTCCCTGCTTGTCATAAACCATGTATGATACGTTCGGCACTGTCGTAATGACATCCATGTTGAACTCTCGGTCCAGTCTTTCCTGTACAATCTCCATATGAAGCAATCCGAGGAAACCACATCTGAAGCCGAAGCCTAGAGCTACTGAAGATTCGGGTGAGAATGTCAACGATGCGTCATTGAGCTGAAGTTTTTCCAACGAAGAGCGCAGATTCTCATAATCCACAGGATCTATAGGATAAACTCCGGCAAAAACCATCGGCTTCACTTCCTGGAATCCGGATATAGCCTCCGAACATGGTCTTTCTACATGGGTGATGGTATCTCCCACCTTCACCTCTTTAGCATCTTTAATACCGCTGATAATGTATCCTACCTCGCCCGTATTAAGTACATTGCGTGGCACCATGTCCATTTTAAGTACACCGACCTCATCGGCATCATATTCCATTCCGGTGTTGAAAAACTTCACCTTATCACCTTTTCTTATACTACCGTTCTCTATTTTGAAGTAAGCGATAATGCCTCTGAAAGAGTTGAACACAGAATCGAAGATAAGAGCCTGAAGCGGAGCATCGCTGTCTCCCGTCGGGTGCGGAATGCGTGTAACGACAGCCTGAAGAATCTCGTCAACACCTTCGCCTGTTTTTCCAGAAGCACGTATAATGTCCGAACGGTCACAACCAATAAGCTCTATTATCTCATCTTCAACCTCATCCGGCATTGCACTCGGCATATCTATCTTGTTGATAACAGGAATTATCTCAAGGTTATGGTCTATCGCCATATACAGATTTGAGATAGTCTGAGCCTGAACACCCTGTGTGGCATCCACAACAAGCAGGGCACCCTCACATGCGGCAATACTTCGTGACACCTCATAAGAAAAGTCCACGTGTCCCGGAGTGTCGATAAGATTAAGAATATATTTCTCACCTTCATACACATACTCCATCTGTATAGCGTGGCTTTTTATCGTTATACCACGTTCTTTTTCCAGATCCATGTCGTCGAGCATCTGTCCTTCGGTAATCTTAATCGTATCAGTATGTTCGAGCAGACGGTCCGCCAGAGTTGACTTACCATGATCTATATGAGCAATTATGCAGAAGTTTCTTATATTCTTCATCAATATCTATCGGTTTAATAAGTTTTGAAAAACAACATGCCGGCCAAAAAAGACGCTTCGTATTTGACCGGATTCCATTTTATGTTCCCTGTAAAGAATCACGCACCGGAATAAAACGACAATAGGCTTTCCGTTTTCCTTGTGCGGTTAATCTTATGCAAAGATGATGCAAACGAGCGGAATAAGAACTTGTTCTTGAATTCCCGAGTGCAGTTAATCTTATGCAAAGATAGTGTAAAATTCTGGAATTTAAACTATCTTTGCACAAAATATTAATACAGATGAGAAAGACTATATTTTCCGCACTTGCCGTTATATTGCTAGCCTCATGTCACGAGAACATAGAGGAACGGGCACAACGCGAGGCAC
The DNA here is from genome assembly GCF_037890215.1 of Prevotella sp. HCN-7019. NCBI lineage: Bacteria > Pseudomonadati > Bacteroidota > Bacteroidia > Bacteroidales > Prevotellaceae > Prevotella > Prevotella sp. HCN-7019. Next base: position 33,905 of record NZ_JBBKBO010000006.1, read on the forward strand.
GCGAGTTCACCGAACGATTCTGCCCCACCCCGGTGGTTAACTACACACGCACGGACAGCGTCACATTCGACATGAAATCCAGAACGTATACCTACTATTGCTCCGTCACAGACATCATGGACAATCCTGACATTATAAGTCAGAATAAGGACAACATAAAGAACGGACTGCTTGAAAGTATCATCGGCAACACCCAGATAAAAGTATACAAAGACGCCGGATTCAACTTCGCATACATACTGCACTCAGCAAAAAAGCCAGGCAAAGTGCTTTTCAGCGTAAAATATACACCCAAAGAATACGAAAGATAAAAACAATATGAACGAAAAGTCCGGCATGATTATGATTTATATCATGCCGGACTTTTCTTATATACGTTTATTCAGAATCCCATCTCAGTCAAAGCACGGGCCAGCTGGTCTGGACAACTTGTCATCTTGCTTCCACATGTTATTCCACCGAGCAGAGCCTTCACTTCCGCCGCCTTATGGCCTTTGGCAAGTGCGCATATACCTTTCAGGTTGCCGTTACAGCCGCCGGTAAAATGCAGGTCGGTTATTATTCCATCCTCATTCACCTCAATGTCAATCATCTGACTGCACGTACCTTTAGTCTTATAGCAATAATGTGTCATTTTATTATTGTAAAAAATAAGGAGCCGCACGCATATACGCCGGCTCCATTGCATATCCTATAATAAGTGTATATTACTCCGCCGGTTCTGCAGGCTTCATGTTTGTATAAACATTCTGCACGTCGTCGAATTCCTCAAGGCGCTCCACCATCTTGTCAATAGTAGCACGTGCGTCACCGTCGAGATCCTTCAGGTCGTTCGGGATGTATGTGAACTCACCACCTATATCCTCAAATCCTTTTTCTTCAAGGAATTTGTGTATCATTGCGTAGCTCTTCGGATCACCATAGATAGTGATTGTTCCTTCTTCCTCATCTTCGTCGTACTCATCCTCAACGTTGAGATCGATAAGTTCAAGAATCAGATCATCCATGTCAAGACCGTCTTTCTTCTTGAATGTGAACACACACTTATGGTCGAAAAGGAATGAGAGCGAACCTGTTGTTCCGAGAGTTCCGTTGAACTTGTTGAACACCGAACGCACATCGCCCACAGTACGTGTGGTGTTATCCGTAAGCGTATCAACAAATATGGCGATTCCGTGAGGACCATATCCTTCGTATGTCACTTCCTTGTAATCGCTCTGATCCTTACCCAGTGCATTCTTGATTGCGCGTTCGATGTTGTCCTTCGGCATGTTCTCACGCTTACAGGTAGCGATGACCGAACGCAGTGCCGGGTTGTTCTCAGGTTCCGGACCACCGGCCTTCACGGCGATGGCAATCTGCTTGCCCAGTCGGGTAAAGGTCTTGGCCATGTGTCCCCAACGTTTCAGTTTCGTAGCTTTACGATATTCAAATGCTCTTCCCATAATATATACAAATGTTTTTTATTTTCATCGGAGGGCCATGATCTCAAAAGACACTGTACCGCGATGAGTATCGTTTTTATTATTTATTGTTATTATTTTTACATTATCTCAGTTCGGCACCCAGTTTAGACTTGAGGTTCGCAATGAGTTTACTCATCACATTGTCTATCTGTTTGTCATTAAGAGTCTTGCTCTCATCCTGCAGAATGAAGTTCACGGCATAGCTCTTCTTGCCTTCCGGAAGATTCTTGCCCTCATACACGTCGAACAGTTCTACACTCTTGAGCAGTTTCTTCTCTGTCTGTGTGGCTATAGCCTCGATGGCAGCAAACTCCACACTCTTGTCAACGAGCAGAGCCATGTCGCGGCTTACAGCCGGATAACGGCTTATCTCGTGATAGAGCACCGTATTCTTGCGCACAGCCTTCATCACGTTGTCCCATACTATTTCTGCATAGAACACCTCTGCGCTGATACCTGTTGCCTTCAACATCTTACCGCTCACCACACCCATTTCGGCCAACAGTTTACCGTTGCGTGCCTTTATGCGGAGTGATTTTGCATATATGTTGCTGTCTCCGTTCTCCATAGTGTACATCTGCGGAGCAAGTCCTACACGGCGGAACACATTCATCACGTATGCCTTCAGTTCGTAGAACGATGATTTCTCGTCAGCATGAGCCCATGAGCCTTCCACACGCTTGCCCGTAAGCCACAGAGCCATGTGCATCTCCTCCGAGTATGCCTTTATCGGATTCTCCGCATCCTTCTTTTCCGGATTGTAGCGATAGCAGTTTCCGAATTCAAAGAAACGCAGGTTAGGACTCTTGTGGTTGATATTGCGGCAGATGCTTTCCAGACCTCCGAAAAGCAGAGTCTGACGCATCACACTAAGATCGCTGCTCAGCGGATTAATCAGTTTCACAGTATTCTCGTCGGGATAACAGTTCAGATCTGTATAATATGCACCCTTCGAGAACGAATTGTTCATTATTTCGTTGAAGCCGCATCCGACTAACTGTTCGCTCACAATGTCCTGCAGGCGATGGTTATGATCGGCCTCACCTATAGTTGTGAGCGAGCTCTTCAGCTGTGTAGGAATCTCTACATTGTTATATCCGTAGATTCTAAGGATATCCTCCACAACGTCACACGGGCGCTGTACGTCAACTCTGTATGCCGGCACTGTGAGTTCGAGAGCCTCGTCGCTTTCGGCATCTATTGTCATATCCAGACTTGTCACAATGCTCTTTATGGTGTCCTTACCTATTTTCTTGCCGATAAGGTTGTCCACATAGTCATATTCAAGTGTCACCTTGGCGTCAGGCACAGGTGTCGGATATACATCCTTTATCTCCATGCTCACCTTTCCTCCGGCCAGTTCGCGGCAGAGTATGGCAGCCTGTTTCAGGGCGTAGATCACTCCGTTCGGATCGATGCCACGCTCAAAACGATAGCTTGAGTCTGTGCTCAGACCATGACGGCGCGCGCTCTTTCTGATCCATGTCGGATGGAAATACGCACTCTCGAGCACTACGTTGTGTGTTGTGTCATACGTTCCGCTGCCTTTGCCACCGAATATTCCGGCAATACACATAGGCTCTTCGGCGTTGCAGATACTCAGGTCGTGCTCACCCAGAGTATGTTCCTCACCGTCGAGAGTAACAAACTTTGTACCCTCCGGCTGCGTACGCACAACTATCTTGTGACCCTTCACCATGTCAGCATCGAAGCAGTGCATCGGCTGACCGTAAGCCATCATTATATAATTGGTTATGTCCACGATATTGTTTATCGGTCGCAGACCTATTACTTTCAGTTTGTTCTGAAGCCACTCCGGACTTTCCTTGACGTCGCACCCAGTGATGCTAACGCATGCGTAGCGCTTGCATGCCTCGGTGTTTTCTATTTCCACCTCTATCGGCATAGTGTTGTCGTCAACCGAGAAAGCGCTGCAGTCAGGACGATGGAGCGAAGGCTTATATCCGTTCTGCACGAGCCATGCGTACAGGTCGCGTGCCACACCCCAATGGCTGAGCGCGTCGGCACGGTTGGCCGTAATGTCTATCTCAATAATCCAGTCGCTTTCCAGATTGTAATATTCGGCTGCAGGCTGGCCCACAGGAGCGTCCTCCGGCAGAACAATTATGCCGTCGTGGCTTGTGCCGATACCTATCTCGTCCTCGGCGCATATCATACCGTTGCTTTCCACGCCACGCAGTTTCGACTTCTTGATGGTGAACTCCTTATCACCGTCATAGAGCACGCAGCCCAGATCGGCCACAATAACCTTCTGGCCGGCAGCCACGTTAGGCGCGCCGCACACTATCTGCTGCGGTGTCTCGCGTCCCAAATCCACCGTAGTAACGTGAAGGTGGTCCGAATTAGGATGCATCTCGCATGTGAGAACCTTGCCCACATACAGTCCTTTCAGTCCGCCTTTTATGGTCTGTACTTCTTCCAGAGCATCGACTTCGAGTCCGCACGATGTCAGCGCATCTGCTGTCTGCTGCGGCGTAAGGTCAAAATCGACATATTCTTTAAGCCATTTGTAAGAAATATTCATTATAATGATTTTTAAGTATACTCAAATTCGACGCAAAATTAATAAATTTCAGGCAGTTGAACAAAATAATATATATAAAAAAGCAAAGGCATATTTATGTGCAAAACTTTGTGTATGAATATACGACATGTAATTTGTCTGCCCGAAATCAAGGCCACTATTTATAACTGTAAAATACTTTTCCATGCGTCCGCAATTTTTGAATATATATGTGTAAACCACTGATTAGTAAAAGGAAACATGCATAATGAGACTTCAAAGATATCATACGACATTATGAAACAGGCGTTACTACCCCATAAATAAAGCCATTTCACACGACGACACAACTTATTCCTGACCCGCGATACAAATCAGCATAAATTCTGCTGACGTTGATTTCAAAATAGAGTCTTGGGCTTAAAGCCCAAACAAGCAATGTTTTCTTCTTCTGAAATGAAGACAATATGGGCAACTTTCAATTTGTAAGCAGATTTTGATTTTTCCATCATAGTTTCCTGTTCTACCCCGAAAAATAAGCGAATATTTGCGGACAGGCTCTCCATCGGACGCAAATACGCGAATTATGAGAGATTCGCATAAGTCTTTGTATAACAACAGCTTATGTTTAAAGGACATTTTTTTATCTTGCAATAAGCACCATTTCGGCATGCGAAATGGCCTATTTCAGAGGCTGAAAAGCACCATATCGCACCCTAAAATGGGCTTAATCGCACCACTAAATGGGCTTTATCAGAAAGCGGAACGAACTTTTCCGGACTACGTTATGGGGTATATCAAAACACGGTATTGTCCGAAACATCCTTTATTATACACGATTTAACATTCCTTTACACCTATTTTCCGAATTTATTTTGTCAAAATAAAATCAAGAAAATTTGTAAGTTAGCCCCGCGATTTTTCTTCAAAAATACTGATATCAGGCGAGAGGAAACGTCTGGAAATTATGTATTTCTCTTGTGGTAACGATTATCGGGTGAGCCGTCATTTATTTATCATTGTTCCCTTCCGTATCACCCTTAATCTGTGTTTAATTTTTCCGTTTCCGCATATTTATCGGACGAGCCTTTATTTTTGTCATAAACACATCAAAAAACTTGCGAAATAGAAAATCAGCGAAGCTAAATCACCCGTCATACAAAATAATTCTATAACTTTGCCTTCGATAATCATAGCGATTATTGTTTGTTAATCTTTATAAATCAAGTATATAGGGTTACAGCAATTTTCACTAATCTCTAAATTTACAAAATCTTACAATTCACTGAACTTACATTGATTGTATATGAGAAAAATATATTGGAAGGGTGTAAAAAGAAAGTTCGATAAATTCATAGAAAGAATTCTTGACTTTATCATATTTTTTACAAACTGGTTAGGTTAATATTTTATGTTAATAAAATAGCAATTTAGCCATTCTACATTACCGATATAACTTTATATAAAACAATTATTGTGATACTTATAATTAATTAAAAATATAGATGAAACGGAATTACATCTTATTTCAAGTCATTCTCATTATTGCCGGACTGACTTTTTTTAGTTGTCCTGTAAATTCGAAGTCACTTTCAACAGCACAGGCTTATGCCGGACTTAAACTGCCGGAAAAACCAGACAGTTTGCAAATTCATGCAATTGTTCAGGCTTCACGGATTTGGGGGTTTGCAAAGTATCATCACCCGGCGTTTGCTTCCCGTTCTATCAATGCGGATGCAGAATATTTCTGTTTATTAAATGATGTTCTTCACACACCGGATTCCATGAGAAATGACATTTGCCTAAAGTGGATATCAGGATTGGGCTCTTATGCTATACGTGATAAAGCAGATGATAGAAACATAGAAACTTTCAATGACTTCAACTGGATTTCAGACTCTTTGTCATTAGGAAACGCCCTGAGTGAGAACCTTATGAGGCTCAGAGATGCAGACCCGGGAAATAATCAATACGTAAAACAGACGCCTGTCAATGTTTCGTATATTGAAACACAATATTCAGACATACCGAAAGATGATGTTGCATACCGTCTTCTCGGTGTCGCCAAATTCTGGAATGCTGTTGACAGCTATTCGCCTAACCGTAATATTACAGACCGTCCATGGGATGACATACTTGCAGAATATATTACATTAGCGTTTGACCGTTCTATCAGCTTCTCCGCCTTGTATTCCAAAATGGTTTCCGAATTATGTGACACACATGTCAATTCATGGTACATTCCGATTTTCGGAGGACGTTTTGTCCCACTGGTATGCAGATTCGCTGAAGATCGCCTATTTGTCACAGATACGTGTTCTATTGTTTCAAATGATCTTGCAGTAGGTGATGAAATCATACTCATTGACTCTCTTCGTCCAATAGACCGTCTGAATGAACTTGCACCATATATACCTCATTCCAACAGAAATTCACTTCTTCGGGATGGCTCGTATGCCACGTTGGTGACTGCAAAAAAAGAAGTCCAAATTAAATATATGCACGAAGGAAAAATTTTCACTACGGAAATTTCTTCAGTTGAAGGGGATAAGTTTGTCTCCAGAATATATTCTTCGTTATATGCGCCGCCAAGACCTGAATTAGAGGTTGTCGCAAATGATATTGCCCGTCTCAATATTGGTAGTATCACTTGCAAGGATGAACAGAATTTGGAGAATTTTCTGACATCTTATGATAAACTCATTATTGATTTACGTGCTTATCCGGCAGAATATGATGTGATTCACAAACTACTTCCGACATTCTTCTTTTCTCAGGTACGGGAAGCGGCTGAAGTGTTGCTACCGCAGGCCAGCTGTCCTGGAAGTTTAATACGGTCTGCACTATTGACGAAGAATACAGCTGATCCGGGCAAACTTTATAGAGGCAAGATTGTATTATTGGTAAATGCGTGCACCCAATCGATGTCTGAATACTTTGCCATGTTCTTGCAGACTATACCTGGAGTTGTGACAATTGGAAGTCAGACAGCAGGAGCAGATGGCAATGTTACCAAAATACAACTTCCATATGCATCCTTCAACGTTACAGGATTGGGTGTATGTTATCCGGACGGAACGAATGCCCAGCGTAACGGTGTGAAGATTGATATGGTTGTAGAACCTACAGCAGAAGGGATGATACGTGGTGTGGATGAGCAACTGCAAGCTGCAATTGACTATCTGCAAGGAGAACACAGATAAAAATCAGAAACAACGCCATACCATTTGTATATGAATCAACCATTATCATTTTTTAGTTTTATCTTGTGCCTTACTTTCGTTGCAATTTGTTTCATTTCAATAGTCTGTTTATCTTATAGAAAAAGCGGCAGATTACGTGATATGGTACAGTTTGTTATATTTCCCAAAGATGATTTGACACTGGATTTCAGGATCTCCAGTATAATAAAAACCGCCCTATGGCTTATCTTGATTCATGTATCCATTACAGTAATTTAACGTGAGTTCGACGAATTCACGTTATTTGAAGTCATGGACCATTGTGTGGCATATTAACCTTGTGTTAAATATCACAAATGCGAGATTATTTATATTGTATTCTGTGTTTAAAACGAAATTTTATTCTTATTTTTGCAGTGATATAGCCACTTAACACTTATATAAATATGATACATACAGTTCCAAATCCTAAAATGACCTCTGAAGAAGTGAAGTTATTCAAAGAGAATTTTGCAAGGTGTGTATCTAAAAACATTACACCTGCGCAAATGTCTGAGATAAAGGAAAGGCAGGCAAGAATTAAACGTGTTTACAACAACATCATCTGTAATAATGGAGGAAGAAATCCAATTCTCGGAGATTGAGATATCAATAGAAAAACTTAAAGAAGAGGACAGCAAGGAGTTGTCCTCTTTTTCTTGTGGCGTTAACGAACTCGATAGCTTCTTTCACAATGAGATATTGATTTGTTCCAAATATCATTACTTTTCGTCTTATTGTGCAAGAAATATTGTTGATAATGAAATAGTCGCAGTCTTTACACTGGCAAACGATGCCGTTATGCTTGACAACTCCGAAGATAGGGATGATTTTATCGAACAGTCATCTTATAGTATACAGGAAGAATATAAAGCTATTTTCCAAATGCAGACCTCTTTCCCTGCCGTGAACATTGGCCATCTGGGAGTAAGAAAGGATATGCAATCTAAAAGGATTGGAGAAAAAATTTTGGATTTCATCTTGAATACATTTATTTATTATAATGTTTCAGGGTGCCAGTTTATTACTGTTGACTCTTTGAATAATTCAAGAACAAACAAGTTCTATAGCAAGAACGGATTCTCATTCCAGACTAATACGGATATATTTAAACCAACAAGAAGAATGTACCTGCCTATAGAATTATACAGATATGATGAAGAAGGAAAAGAGTAATATCGGGTCTCTTCTCCAGACACTATAAAATATTTTTTGTAAATAGAAAATACGGGATTCAAGTTAATATCTCGTATTTTTATATTAATAACCAAAAAGATAATCAGGAAACAAGACAAAACACTGTTGATCCGGACATTTTCCGGGAATGTATGGCCCATCAACAATACTACAAAATGAAAAAGCATGACACGGCAGCAGGCCAAAGCGTCCACATACCGTGTCATGCAATCATATGCACATATCTTTTGCGGAAAACCATATCCGCACGATAGTCAATCAAAAGAGTTTATTCTGCTACGATGCTGTCAAGATACTCGGCACACATATCGGCACATCGCTCACCGTCAACACCGGCAGAGACAATGCCACCGGCATATCCCGCGCCCTCACCACAGGGGAAAAGACCTTTCAGTCTGACATGTTGCAGAGTGTCGGCAGCACGAAGTATGCGAACAGGTGACGAGGTTCGGGTTTCCACGGCAATGAGCACCGCCTCGTTGGTGAGAAATCCGTGGCTCGTCTGTCCGAATTTTCTGAATCCGTCCTGCAGGCGTTTGCCCACATGAGGCGGCAACCAGAAATGAAGCGGCGAAGATATCAGGCCCGGCGCGTAGCTGCTCTTTGGAAGATCGTACGACAGACGGTTGTTTACAAAATCGGCCATGCGCTGCGACGGAGCAGTCTGACGCATGTTACCCTGTTGCCAGCACATGCGCTCCAGTTCCTCCTGAAAGTGCATCATCTTCAGCCGGCCTTCGCCTTCAATGTCTTCCGGACGTGTCTCCACCACCATTCCACTGTTCGACCACTGTGTGCCGCGGTTGCTCGGACTCATGCCATTGACAACAATCTGCTGCGGACCTGTGGCTGCAGGAATGACAAATCCACCGGGACACATGCAGAATGAATATACACCACGGCCGTCAACCTGTGTGACGAAACTGTATTCGGCAGCTGGCAGAAACTTGCCGCGACCGTTCTTGTTGTGATACTGTATACGGTCTATCAGTGCCGCCGGATGCTCCAGGCGTACGCCTACGGCAATGCCCTTCGGCTCTATCTCTATTCCGGACTTGTCAAGATAGCGATAGACATCGCGGGCCGAGTGGCCCGTGGCAAGAATCACCGGCCCGTGAAACGTAAGTTCGCAGCCCGTTTCCAGATCGACAGCCTCGACGCCGGTCACAGTATCGCCGCTGACAATGAGTCCCGTCATCTTGGTGCGGAAGTGTACTTCGCCACCGCACTCAAGTATTGTGTTGCGCATATTCTCTATCACACGCGGCAGTTTGTCGGTACCTATGTGCGGGTGGGCATCGGCAAGTATTGACGTTGAGGCACCGTGCTGACAGAACACGTTGAGTATTTTCTCCGTGTTGCCGCGCTTCTTTGAGCGCGTGTACAGTTTACCGTCAGAGTAGGCTCCCGCCCCGCCCTCACCGAAACAGTAGTTACTCTCCTCGTCCACCTTCTGCGTCTTGGTGATAAGCGACAGGTCCATTTTGCGCTCACGCACGTTCTTTCCACGTTCCAACACTACAGGGCGCAATCCCAACTCTATCAGTCTGAGCGAAGCGAACAGTCCGCCGGGTCCCTCGCCCACCACAATCACCTGACGACCGTCTGAAACGTCGTGATAGTCGGTATGGCGATAAGCGTCGTCCTGTGGCATCTCATTGACATACACGCGCACCGTCAGATTGACAAACACCGTGCGCTGACGCGCGTCGATGCTGCGGCGCAATACCCGCACTCCATATATGGTGCGTATGTCTATGCCGCGGTCGTGGGCAATGTAGTCCTTTATAGTCTGTTCGGATGCAGCCTGCGAGGGCAGCACACGTATCTGGAATTCATGTATCATATAGCGTTCGTATAATGTTACGTTTCAAATCTACAGTGTCATTATTTCTGCAAAAATAATCAATTATTGTCTAATTTCGTTGGTGATATTTATAATTATTTTTAACTTTGCCCACATTGTGTGACATAATCACATTTCGGAAAAGACAGGCCGGACGAAAAATCCGCAGACCGAATCTCCTTTGTATCGAGAAGAAGGACACGGGTGGCGTAAGGCATGTTCTGCATCCTTAACCAAATTATTCACGAACCCCACTTTTGTTTAGTGGCATAAAATTTATCAAAGAAAAAATGAAAGTATTAAAGTTTGGCGGAACATCTGTAGGTTCCGTAAAAAGTATTCTGAGCCTTAAACGCATCGTAGAGAAAGAAGCCGAAAGCCAGCCCATAATTGTTGTCGTGAGCGCTCTCGGCGGAATAACGGACAAACTGATAACTACGGCACACCTTGCCCTGAAAGGCGACGAGGGATGGCGTAATGAGTTTGAGGCAATGGTGGACCGTCACCACAAGATGATAGACACAATCATCACCGACACAAAAAAACGCGAGAACTTATTCAACACCGTGGACGGCATGTTCGAACAGCTGCGCAGCATCTACTACGGAGTGTTCCTCATTCACGACCTGAGCGAGAAAACCCTTGATGCCATCGTGAGCTACGGCGAACGTCTGAGTTCCAACATCGTGGCTACGCTGATAAGCAGAGCCAGATGGTTCGACGCAAGAGACTTCATCATGACCGAACGCAAGAACGGCAAGCACACTCTGGACAGCGAAATGACAGCAAGACTTGTGCGCAAGGCGTTTCATGATCTGCCACGCATATCGCTCGTACCGGGATTCATCAGCCGCGACAAGTCGTCGGGCGAGACTACCAATCTCGGACGTGGCGGAAGCGACTACACGGCAGCCATCATCGCTGCGGCACTCGACGCGTCGATTCTGGAGATATGGACCGACGTGGACGGATTCATGACCGCCGACCCACGGGTGATAAAGACAGCATACACCATAAACGAGCTGAGCTACATAGAAGCAATGGAGCTCTGTAACTTCGGCGCAAAGGTGATATATCCACCGACGATATATCCCGTATGCGTGAGAAACATTCCGATAAAAGTAAAAAACACATTCAACCCTTCAAGTGAAGGAACGACAATAAAGAACAAGATTGCCAACGACAGCAAGCCCATCAAAGGTATATCGAGCATCAGCGGCACAACACTCATCACCGTGACCGGATTGTCAATGGTGGGCGTCATCGGTGTGAACCGACGAATATTCACAGCACTTGCCAACAACGGCATAAGTGTGTTCATGGTGTCGCAGGCCTCATCAGAAAACTCTACTTCCATCGGTGTGCGCGACGAGGATGCACGCTCGGCAGTAAGCGTACTCGACAAAGAATTTGCCAAGGAAATAGAAACCGGAGCAATGTTCCCGATGCATGCCGAGAGCGGACTTGCCACAATAGCCGTTGTGGGTGAGAACATGAAACACACGCCGGGTATCGCCGGTAAACTGTTCGGCACACTCGGACGAAGTGGTATCAGCGTAATAGCCTGCGCACAGGGTGCGTCAGAGACAAACATATCATTCGTGGTTGACGGACGATTCCTGCGCAAGGCTCTAAACGTAATACACGACTCTTTCTTCCTTTCCGAATACAAAGTACTCAACCTTTTCATCTGCGGTGTGGGCACCGTAGGCGGCAAACTGATAGAACAGATAAGAGACCAGTACGAAAAACTGAAGGTCGACCGCGGATTGAAACTGAACGTAGTGGGTATAGCAAGTTCGAAAAAAGCTATATTCAACCGCGACGGAATCAATCTTGAGACTTACCGCGAAGAACTGAATCAGGCAAAAGACAGCAACAACTCACAATTGCTGAAGGAAGTGATAGGCATGAACATATTCAACAGTGTGTTTGTGGACTGCACCGCGAGCAAAGAGGTTGCATCGTTCTACCAGCTGTTGCTAGAGCATAACGTGTCGGTTGTAGCGGCTAACAAGATTGCAGCCTCATCCGACTACCAGAGCTATCTGAAACTGAAACGCACAGCGCTGGCACGCGGAGTGAAATTCCTTTTCGAAACAAACGTGGGAGCAGGACTGCCAATCATCGGAACAATAAACGACCTTATAAACTCAGGCGACAAGATATTGAAGATTGAGGCTGTGCTGAGTGGCACACTCAACTTCATATTCAACGAAATTGCATCCGACGTGCCTTTCTCAGAAACAGTGCGCCGTGCCAAAGAGCAAGGCTACAGCGAGCCGGATCCGCGAATCGACCTGAGCGGTACAGACGTGATAAGGAAGCTTGTGATTCTTGCACGCGAGGCCGGATATAAAGTAGAACAGGACGACGTTGTAAAGAACCTGTTCATACCTTCATCTTACTTCAACGGCTCCGTAGAAGACTTCTGGGAAAAGCTGCCCATGCTCGACGCAGAATTCGAAGAGCGTCGAAAGAAACTTGAAGCGGATGGTAAACACTGGCGATTTGTGGCAACGATGGATCACGGAAATACGAACGTCAGTCTGAAAGAAGTCGACCGCAACCATCCGTTCTATAATCTTGAGGGAAGCAACAATATCGTTCTGCTCACAACAGAACGCTACAAGGAATATCCTATGCTTATCCAGGGCTACGGAGCAGGAGCGAGCGTTACAGCCGCAGGAGTGTTTGCCAACATCATGTCCATAGCTAACATCTGACGTCCAATGAAACATATTATTATATTAGGTGACGGCATGGCCGATCACCCGGTTGAGCGTTTGGGTAGACAAACGCTGTTGCAGTATGCCCGCACTCCATATATGGACATGCTGGCAAAGAACGGACGCACAGGCCGTCTGATAACAATACCAGAAGGTTTCCAACCCGGCAGTGAAGTGGCGAACACAGCCATTCTCGGCTATGACCTCAACAAGGTGTACGAAGGGCGTGGTCCTCTCGAGGCGGCGTCGATAGGTTACGACATGACACCGGATGACATGGCCATGCGATGCAATATCATTACTCTGGCCGACGGAAAGATTAAAAATCATCATGGTGGGCACCTCACTACGGAAGAAAGCGACGTTCTGATAAAATATCTTGACGAAAAGCTTGGCAATAAGGATATAAAGTTCATCACAGGCATACAATACCGACATCTTTTAATCATCCGAAACGGAAACAAGCACATTGTATGCGCACCGCCACACGATCATCCAGAAGAAGATTGGAGACCGTTACTTGTAAAAACGGAACCGGGTTGGGAAAACCGGCACGACGGCAACAGGATGACTGCACAACAGACAGCTGATCTCATTAACAGCCTGATTCTGAAATCACAGGAGCTTCTGGAGCAGCACCCTTTCAACAAGACACGGACCGAACAATCGAAAGACATGGCCAACAGTATATGGCCTTGGAGCGGCGGATACCGCCCCAAAATGAATACACTGCAACAGATGTATCCGCAGATAAAGGAGGGTGACGTCATCTCGGCGGTTGATCTTATAAGAGGAATAGGTAAATATGCAGGCCTCAACCGCGTGATGGTAGAAGGCATGACAGGCCTTGCCGACACTAATTATGAGAACAAAGCGCAGGCAGCTATCGACATGTTGCGCAAGCACGACTTCGTTTATCTGCACATAGAAGCGAGCGATGAAGCCGGACACGACGGTGATCTCGCACTGAAACTGAAGACAATAGAAAACCTCGACAGCCGCATTGTGCGACCAATTTATGAGGAAGTGAGTACATGGAAGGACGAACCTGTATGCATCGCCATACTACCCGACCATCCAACACCGGTGGAACTGCGTACTCATGTTGACGAACCCGTACCTTTTATTATATGGTATCCGGGCATAACACCAGACTGTGTGGAGACCTATGACGAAGTAAGTTGCGTAAACGGCAGCTACGGTATGCTGCGGCTCGAAGAGTTTATGAATAAATTTATGGAATTATGATGTACTACAGCACAAACAGAAAAGCACCGCTAGCAACACTTGAGGAAGCGGTAGTTAAAGGATTGGCTGGAGACCGCGGTCTTTATATGCCGGAAAAGATAAAGCGTCTTCCGCAGGAGTTTTACGACAACATAGCGGACATGTCGTTTCATGAAATAGCAATAAAGGTAGCAGACGCTTTCTTCGGAGAGGACATTGAACACACTGCTCTTGAGAATATTGTATGCGACACTTTGGCATTTGACTGCCCAGTAGTGAAAGTTACGGACAGTATATACTCTCTCGAGCTCTTCCACGGCCCCACTCTTGCATTCAAAGATGTGGGTGCAAGATTCATGGCGCGTCTTCTGCAATATTTCATAAAGAAAGAAAACAAAAGCGAGGTAAACGTACTTGTAGCGACAAGCGGTGACACCGGCTCTGCTGTTGCAAACGGTTTTCTGGGCGTAGAGGGCATACACGTTTATGTGCTCTATCCGAAAGGTAAGGTCAGCAAGATTCAGGAAAGCCAGTTCACAACGCTCGGAAGCAACATCACGGCAATAGAAGTGGACGGAGTTTTTGACGATTGTCAAAGGTTGGTGAAGTCTGCATTCATGGACGAAGAGCTCAACCGGCACATGAATCTCACCTCGGCAAACTCGATAAACGTAGCAAGATTTCTGCCACAATCGTTCTACTATTTCAATGCATACGCAAGAATGAAAAAACTGGGACTGGCAGACAATCTGGTAATATGCGTACCAAGCGGAAACTTCGGAAATATCACAGCTGCCCTATTCGGACATGAGATGGGACTGCCCGTGCGAAGATTCATTGCCGCCAACAACGCAAACGACATTTTCTTCAAATATCTGCATACCGGTGAGTACAAACCGATGCCGAGCATACAGACCATAGCAAACGCCATGGATGTGGGCGATCCGAGCAACTTCGCACGCATATACGATCTTTATAACGGTTCATACGAAAAGATAAAATCTATGATCAGCGGTGCGACTTACAACGACTCACAGATAAGAGAAATCATGAAACAATGCTACGATAAAAACGGATACGTGCTCGATCCACACGGAGCGTGCGGCTATCAGGCTCTGAAAGATCTGCTCAAAGAAGGAGAGACTGGAGTATTCTGCGAAACCGCGCATCCGGCAAAATTCAAAGAGACCGTCGAAAATGCCATAAACGCAAAAATTGAGATACCTTCAAGACTCGCTGAATTCATGAAAGGAACTAAAAAAAGTGTGAATATGACAAGTAGTTTTTCTGATTTCAAAGCATTCCTGATGGAGAAATGAGACACCATAAATATAATAGAAAAGCAATAATCCGGATATACAAAATATTCCGGATTATTTGTTTTATTACATAAATATTTATTATATTTGCAACAATATAATAATGACCGATATGGTATATTTAAACATACCAGAAGATAAGAATCGATTACTAACTTTCTATCTTGCCGCTGAAGAGTATGTCGCGAACAACTTCGACAAGAAAGAATATTTTTTTATGTGGCAGGTGAATCCCACTGTCATATTCGGACGCAACCAGCTTATTGAAAACGAAGTGAACCTGGAGTACTGCAGAGATCACAACATCAGAACGTTCAGAAGAAAGAGCGGTGGCGGATGCGTGTACGCAGACATGAGCAACATCATGCTCTCATACATAACAGACGAGGATAATGTGAACTTCACGTTCAACAAATATATAAATATGATTGTGTTCATGCTCCACAAACTCGGAGTGAATGCCGTTGCAAGCGGAAGAAATGACATAATGATAGACGGACGTAAAGTATCAGGAAATGCATTCTATCATACTCCAAGGCGTAACATCGTGCACGGCACAATGCTTTATGACACAGACATGCAGAACATGGTAGGCAGCATAACACCCTCAGACGCAAAACTTGTAAGCAAAGGAATACAGAGTGTAAGGCAGCATATAACACTGCTGAAAAACTACATAAGCCTGTCTCTTGAAGAATTCAAGGATTTCATGAAACAGCAACTGTGTGATGAGGAAATTACTCTGACTGAAACAGACATCGAACAGATCCGAATCTTGGAAAAGGAATATCTTTCACAGGAATTCATTTACGGAAACAATCCCAAATACAATATCATCAGCAAACGGCGTATCAACAATGTTGGGGACATGGAAATACGCATCGAAATAAAAAACGACATCATAAAATCAATAAACGTCATGGGCGATTTTTTCATTGCCGGAGATATCGATGCTAAAATCCTTAAACCACTGAGAAATATACCGCTTGAAAGAAGCAGAATATCTGAAGCACTGCCCGAAACGCTGAATAACGTCATTCCTAATCTTGACAGAGAGGACTTCATAAATCTGATATTGCAGTCTAAAGAAACTTAAACTCATTAAATAATATATTCATGGAAAATAAAAAGACTTG
This sequence comes from Prevotella sp. HCN-7019, assembly GCF_037890215.1. Classification (NCBI taxonomy): domain Bacteria; kingdom Pseudomonadati; phylum Bacteroidota; class Bacteroidia; order Bacteroidales; family Prevotellaceae; genus Prevotella; species Prevotella sp. HCN-7019. Next base: position 50,570 of record NZ_JBBKBO010000006.1, read on the forward strand.
TCTGTATGACAAACACGTGGCAATGGGTGCACTGATGCAACCATTCGGCGGATTTGAAATGCCAATACAATATTCCACTATCATTGATGAACATAACGCAGTACGCAACCATTGCGGTGTGTTCGACGTATCCCACATGGGAGAAGTTACTGTGAAAGGACCTGATGCGGAAAAATATGTCAATCACATTTTCACAAATGACATCACCAATGCCCCAAAAGGACAGATATACTATGGTATGATGCTTTATGAAAACGGCGGTACTGTGGACGATCTGCTCGTATACAAAATGGGGGAACATGACTTTTTCCTCGTGATAAATGCCGCAAATATAGACAAGGATGTCGAATGGATGACTAAAAATGCAGAAGGTTTTGACATCGAGCTGAAGAACGTATCCGATTATTACGGACAACTTGCTGTTCAGGGGCCGGAAGCTGAAGACGTAGTTGAAACTGTACTTGGCATACCATGCAAAGAACTTGTTTTCTATACCACTAAAACTGTTGAGAAAGACGGCGAGACTATTATTGTCAGCCGCACAGGATATACCGGTGAGGACGGATTCGAAATATATGGAAGTCATGACTTCATCCGCCGCCAATGGGACGCACTCATGGAAAGCGGCAAATGCAAGCCATGCGGACTCGGATGCCGCGACACACTGCGCTTTGAAGTTGGCCTGCCACTCTATGGCGACGAACTTTCAGAAAACATTTCTCCGATAATGGCTGGTCTGAGTATGTTCTGCAAACTTGACAAACCGGAATTCATCGGCAAAGAAGCAATTGCCAAACAAAAGGCAGAAGGCGTGAAACAGAAACTGGTAGGCATCGAACTGAGCGACCGTGCCATTCCACGTCATGGCTATACAGTGCTTCACGACGGCAAGGAAATAGGTGTTGTGACAACCGGTTACCACACAATCTCCACAGACAAGAGCGTATGCATGGCTTTGATTGACACAGAATACTCAAAACTTGACACAGAAGTTTCTGTACAAATACGCAAAAAGACATTTGCCGGAAAAGTAGTCAAGAAGAGATTCTACGACAAACATTACAAAAAATAATAATACGTCAAAAAGCGTCACAAAGCATTTGTATAGCGCATAACAATGTAAATTGAATTCAAAAAATAAAAATCACAAATTAAAAAACTGAAAATAATATGTCAAAAGTTATTGAAGGACTTTATTACGCAGAGTCACACGAGTACGTAAAAGTAGAAGGCGATTACGGCTATATCGGTATAACAGACTATGCACAGAATGCACTGGGCAACATTGTTTACGTTGATATGCCTGAAGTTGATGACGAAGTAGAAGCTGGCGAAGGTTTCGGCGCAGTAGAAAGTGTAAAAGCTGCCAGCGACCTCATCTCTCCGGTATCAGGTACAGTTGTCGAAGTCAACGAGGCATTGGAAGATGCTCCTGAACTTATAAACAAAGATGCGTTCGGCAACTGGATCATCAAAGTAAGCCTGTCTGACAAGAGCGAGCTTGACAACCTGATGGACGCAGCGGTTTACAGCGCATTATGCGACAAACAGGATTAATCAAACCGAAATGCACTGTAAATCATATTTCCAGTGCATTTCTTTTTTTCACACATCCATAATCTCTGAAAATATGGCATACAAATATTTTCCACATACAGAAAAAGATATCGCCACAATGTTGGAGAAAATCGGAATAAGCTCATTGAAAGAGCTTTATGCCGATATTCCGGACAGCATTCTGTTCAAAGGCGAATACAATCTTGATGAGGCGAAAAGCGAAACCGAAATCAGAAAATATTTCGAACAGCTATGCAATAAGAATATGTTGCTTACCGTTTTCGCCGGTGCCGGTTCATACGACCATTACACTCCGGCCGTAGTACCAAGTATTATCAGCCGTTCCGAATTTCTGACAAGCTATACTCCCTATCAGGCCGAGGTATCACAAGGAACACTACATTACATATTCGAATACCAGAGCATGATGGCAGAGCTCACAGGAATGGACATCTCAAATGCATCAATGTATGACGGCAGTACAGCCACTGCAGAAGCTGTCATAATGGCAAAAGCCGCCACGAAAAAGACAGACAAGGTACTCGTATCCTCCACTATCGATCCTAAAATACTCAACGTGGTTCGCACATACGCCCACTTCCATGGAATCGAAATCAAGATGATAGACCAGAAAAACGGCGTCACCGACAAAGCCGATATGGATGCCAAACTGGCAGAAGGTGGCGTAGCAGGTGTTGTTGTGCAGCAGCCCAATTACTATGGAATAATAGAAGACTATAACGGATATGCGGAGTCATGCCATAACAGCAAGGCTCTTCTTATAATGAACAGTGTTGCTGCCGACCTCGCCCTGCTTAAAACTCCGGGCGAATGGGGAGCCGACATAGCTGTTGGCGATGGTCAGTCACTCGGCATTCCGATGAGTTTCGGTGGTCCGTCAGTAGGTTACATGTGCTGCACCGAAAAACTCATGCGCAAGATGCCGGGACGTATTGTCGGAAAAACAGTTGACAGTAACGGACAGCGTGCGTTTGTCCTGACTCTTCAGGCACGCGAACAGCACATCCGTCGTCAGAAAGCCACATCAAACATCTGCTCAAACGAGAGTCTGATGGCACTGTTCGTAACCATTTACATGTCACTTATGGGCAAGAACGGAGTGAAGGAAGCAGCACAGCTTTCATACGCCGGTGCACATTATCTCTGCGACGAGCTCGTTGCTACAGGACACTTCTCACTTGCTTACGACCAGCCGTTCTTCAATGAGTTCTGCGTGAAGTACGACGGCGACATAGACAAACTGCAAAAGCACTTCATCCAAAACGGATTCCTCGGAGGCGTGAAAGTCAGCGACGACACCCTGATGTTTGCCGTCACCGAGAAACGTACGAAAGAAGAAATCGACTCACTCGTTAAAACTGCAAAGGAGGCAACATTATGAACAACAAGTTATACGGAAACCTGATTTTTGAGTTGTCACACGAAGGACGCAAGGGTTACTCGCTGCCTCAGAATAAATTCGGCAATTACGAACTGCCGGAATGTGCACGCAGAAAGGCCGATGCCGAACTGCCGGAATGTGACGAGCTCACAGTAGTACGCCACTACACAAACCACAGTGAAAACAACTTCGGAGTAAACAACGGATTCTATCCGCTGGGCAGCTGCACAATGAAATACAACCCGATAATCAATGAAGAGATTGCATCAATGGCCGGATTTGCCGGACTGCACCCTCTTCAACCGGCAGAAACATGTCAGGGCGCACTCGAAGCATACTACAAAATGCAGAAAGCTCTGTCAGACATAACCGGTCTGAGCGAGTTCACACTCAATCCGTTTGCCGGAGCCCACGGCGAGCTTACCGGCCTTATGATTATCCGTGCATACCATCAGCATAACAAAGACTATAAACGTACCAAAGTCCTCGTGCCCGATTCAGCCCACGGCACCAACCCTGCATCGGCAGCTGTTTGTGGTCTGGAGGTTGTTGAAGTGAAAAGTACGGCAGACGGACTTGTTGATGTGGAAGATCTGAAGACCCATCTCGACGATACCATTGCCGGCATGATGATGACCAATCCTAACACTCTCGGACTGTTCGAAAGCGAAATTCCCGAAATAGCACGTCTCGTGCATGATTGTGGAGCGCTCATGTATTACGATGGAGCAAACCTCAACCCAATGCTCGGAGCATGCCGTCCGGGCGATATGGGCTTTGACGTCATGCACATAAACCTCCACAAGACATTCTCAACTCCACACGGAGGAGGCGGTCCCGGTTCCGGTCCAGTAGGTGTGGGCAAAGGTCTTGAACAGTTCCTTCCACGCCCGAGAGTTGTCAAAGAAGGCACAGAATATAAACTCGACACCGAATTCACCGGTATCAGCGTAGGCGAATTCCTCGGCAATTTCGCTGTGATGCTGCGCGCATATACATATATCCTGTCACTCGGCAAGGAGAATCTGCCGATGGTAGGACCGCTAGCAACACTCAACGCCAACTACATCAAAGAATCTCTCAAGGATGCTTACGAACTTCCTATAGCCGGAGTATGCAAACACGAATTCGTGTTCAACGGTCTCAAAGACAAGAGCACTGGTGTCACCACAATGGATGTTGCCAAACGCCTGCTTGACTACGGCTACCATGCACCAACCATCTACTTCCCGCTTCTGTTCCATGAGGCAATGATGATAGAGCCGACAGAGAACGAAAGCATCGAGATACTCGACAGCTTCATCGACGTAATGCACCGCATAGCAAAGGAAGCCATCGAAAATCCGGAGGTTGTAAAGACAGCTCCGCACAATACTCCAATAGGCCGTGTTGACGATGTTCTTGCAGCCAAGCATCCGGTTATGACATACAAACAGATGATATCAGACGAACAGAACAATGGTTAAAAGCGATCTTATAATCATAGGCAGCGGGCCGGGCGGATATCGTTCGGCCTGCTATGCTGCTGCCCACGGACTGACAGTCACCATATTCGAATCGGCACAGGCCGGCGGAACGTGTCTCAACTGTGGGTGCATCCCCACAAAATCACTGTGCCGCAACGCTGAGATACTCGACACTCTGCGCTACGCTGATACATTCGGACTTGACTCGCTGAGCTTCAGCCTCAACTTTGACAAGATAATGGAGCGCAAGAACTCAGTCATTGCCCAACTGCGCGGCGGTGTGGAAGCACTCATGAAATCGCCAGGCATAACATTCGTACAAAAGAAAGCCACGCTGACTGCCAGTCACACGGTTGTAACGGATGATGAGGAATATGCTGCCGACAACATAATCATCGCCACCGGCTCACGCGCCAAGATTCCGCCAATCAACGGCACACAACTCCCGGGAGTAATCACTTCTACTGAGATGTTAGATGTAAAAGCTGCTCCGAAACGTCTGTGCATTGTCGGTGCAGGAGTCATAGGTATGGAGTTTGCTTCAGCATTCAGCAGTTTCGGAAGCGAAGTCACTGTCGTGGAATTCATGAAAGAAGCCCTGCCTACACTCGACAGCGACATAGCCAAACGTCTGCGCCAGACCATCAGCAAACGCGGAGTGACATTCCACATGCAGGCTGCCGTGAAAGAAATAGAAGAGAAAACCGATGAGAACGGAGAGCGCACACTCAACGTGATAATTGAGAAGAAAGGTAAGCCTCTCAATGTTGAGGCCGATACAGTGCTCATTGCCACAGGTCGCGCAGCAAATACCGAAGGCATAGGACTTGAGGAGGCAGGCGTCGAATTCGACAGGAAAGGCATACATACCGACGACGACTTCGCCACCAACGTGCCTGGCATATATGCCATAGGCGACGTGAACGGCAAGTGCATGCTTGCACATGCCGCCACATTCCAAGGCCTGCACGTAGTGAAGCACATACTCGGACAGACTGACAACATATGTCCCGACATCATGCCTTCGGCCATATTCACCAATCCCGAAGCCGCATCCGTTGGTCTGAGTGAGGACCGCTGCAAGGAACTCGGTCTGGAATACACATGCAAGAAGGGTTTCTTCCGTGCCAACGGCAAGGCTCTCGCCATGAACGAGACCGACGGAATGGTGAAACTCATCTGCGATTCCAACAATAAGATAATAGGCTGTCACATCTTCGGAGCGCACGCTTCCGACATGGTACAGGAGATAACGGCTCTGATGAACACCGGTGCCACAACGCACCAACTTGCAGACATCATCCATATCCACCCCACCCTTTCGGAAACACTCTGCGACATGTGCCTCGACTAATCCTACTATTCAAAGTGTCCGGCAACAGTCATAACGTCCACAAACGGACGTACATGCCTGTCGCCGGACATTTTCTTTTTCTATACATTATTTATATTACCGACAACGGACACACATTCTTATTGTCAGCCGTCACCATACTCACAATAAGCTGGACAAACTGTCTGATACCGTTTGGCACACTATTTGCATAATACATGCATAGACGAAAACAATTAAAAAACATATTCATATTATGCAAAAAGGAAATATCGGGGTTACAACAGAGAACATCTTCCCCGTGATTAAAAAGTTTCTCTATTCCGATCATGAAATATTTCTGCGCGAGATGGTGTCAAACGCTGTCGATGCAACACAGAAAATAAAGACTCTGGCAGAGCGCGGCGACTTCAAAGGCGAATTGGGAGATTTGACCGTACGCATCAGTCTTGACACCGACAAAGGCACGCTGACTTTCAGCGACCACGGTATTGGTATGACAGAAGAGGAAATCGACAGATACATCAATCAGATAGCATTCTCCGGCGTAAACGACTTCCTTGACAAATACAAGGACAACGCCAACGCCATCATAGGCCACTTCGGTCTTGGTTTCTACTCATCGTTCATGGTGAGCAAGAAGGTTGAAATCGTGACCAAGAGCTACAAGGAAGGTTCCAAGGCAGTGAAATGGAGCTGCGACGGAAGTCCTGAGTTCGAAATCACCGACGCCGAAAGAGAAAACCGCGGTACTGACATCATCCTCTACATTGACGACGACTGCAAGGAATTCCTCGACAAATATAAAATACAGGAACTGCTCAACAAGTACTGCAAATTCATGGCCGTACCGGTAGCCTTCGGCAAAAAGACCGAATGGAAAGACGGAAAGCAGGTGGATACAGCCGAGGACAACATCATCAACAGCGTTGAACCATTGTGGACCAAAGCACCGAGCACACTGAAGGACGAGGATTACAAGTCGTTCTACCGCACACTTTATCCGATGCAGGACGAACCTTTGTTCTGGATTCACCTGAATGTTGACTATCCGTTCAACCTCACCGGTATTCTCTACTTCCCACGCATCAGCTCAAACCTCGAACTGCAGCGCAACAAGATACAGCTCTACTGCAACCAGGTGTTCGTCACAGACCAGGTGGAAGGTATCGTACCAGAGTTCCTCACTCTGCTCCACGGAGTTATCGACTCACCGGACATCCCGCTGAACGTAAGCCGTTCTTACCTGCAGAGCGATGCAAATGTGAAGAAGATTTCAACCTATATCACAAAGAAGGTTGCCGACCGTCTGAACAGCATTTTCCAGGAAAACCGCAAGGAATATGAGGAGAAATGGGATGCACTGAAGATATTCATCAACTACGGTATGCTGTCCAAGGACGACTTCTACGACCGTGCAAAAGACTTCGCACTGTTCAAGGACACAGAGGGCAAGTACTTTACATACGACGAATACAAAACCCTCATCAAGGACAACCAGACCGACAAGGACGGACAGTTGGTATATCTGTATGCCAACGACAAGGAAGGTCAGTACTGCTACATCGAAGCAGCCAAGGCCAAGGGCTACAGTGTGCTGCTGCTCGACGGACAGCTTGACGTGCCGATGATATCAATGCTGGAGCAGAAATTTGAGAAGAGCCGCTTCACACGCGTCGACAGCGACACCACCGACCGTCTGATAATAAAGGAAGACAATAAGGACAACGAACTCGACTCTGACAGCAACGACAATCTGTCACAGGTGTTCCGCTCACAGATGCCAAAGCTCGAGAAGACTGAATTCAACATCGAGGTACAGTCGCTCGGCGAGGAATCACTGCCGGTACTCATCACCCAGAGCGAATACATGAGACGTATGAAGGACATCAGCCAGTATCAGGCCGGTATGGCATTCTACGCCCAGATGCCCGACTCCTACACCATCGTGCTCAACAGCGACCACAAACTCATCAAGAACATTCTGGAGGACGAGAAGGCAAAATGCGCCGAACAGCTCAAGCCAATCAACAGCGAGATAAAAGGTCTCGAGGCTCGTCTGGCCGCACTCCATCAGACACAGAACGGCAAGAAGCCGGAAGAAATCACACAGGAGGAGAAGGACGACGTGAAGAACACCGAGAAATCTGTTGCCGAGCAGCGCGACAAGAAGAAACAGATAATTGCCGACTACGCCAAGGACAACAAGATTGTGCATCAGCTCATCGACCTGGCACTGCTCCAGAACGGCATGCTCAAGGGTGCTGCGCTCAACTCGTTCCTGAAACGTTCGGTTGATCTGATAGGATAATCAGACATATAATGAAACAATAACATTTATAAGGAATCTACCTTATAAACACATCATCAGGCTCGGGATACATTTTCGTGTATCCCGAGCCTTCGTATTTTATCCCCCAGACAAAAGAAATATAGAAACTATAGACATAATGTAGTACTTGTTTTTCTATTCATAAAATACCATAATAATGCCTGAAAACTTCTGACAGCGCGAAATAGTATAAGCGTAACATCATATTTGCTCACGAAATAATACATTAACGCAGAACAATCAATAAATCATCACCGCGAGAGCGGAACATATTTCACAAAAGTTCCATCACTTATCATTATCGGTATTTTTAAAGAAAACCCGAGCGACATACTTACAGATTTTCTTGACTTTTTTTTGACAAAATAAAATCGCAAAAGAGATGTTACGGAATGTTAAATCAAGCATTACAAAAGCTATCTTACCACGTACAACATTGCCATATACCATATATTGCAATCCGGAATAATTCGCCATGCATTCTGACTATGCCTATATTAGCCTGTGTTTTCGTCCGTTTGAGGGTGTAATATTGCGTGTTTCAGGCCCTGAAATGGGCAATATCACATGCTAAAACGATACTTATTACAGAACAGGAAAATAGTCTTTAAATATAAATTACTGATGTTCAACAACTTACAAAACCTTCTTATTTCTCGCGTATTTGTGTCCGAAGAAAAGTCTATACGAAAATATTCATTTATTTTTTGGGGTAGAACAGAAAACTCAGAAGGAAAAATCACAGTATGCTGAAAATCTGTAAGTAGCCTATATTGGTCTCATTTCAACAGAGAATAACAATACTATTTGGGAATTGAATCCGCAACTTTCTATCGAAACTCATCTCCGCGGAATATCTTCTGAACAGAAATAAAATTATCAAAAACATAAAAAAGAGACAAAAACACGATTATTCGCATATAATCCATTAATTTTGTACGGTCTGGTATGTCCCCCAATACAACATGCCATACACCTATAACCAATTACTACAAACATCCTTACAATTCATAAGGACATTACTAACCTATAAAAAGACAAAGCAGATGAAAAAGGCATATCTTTTATTTCTCCTGCTTATGCTATGCATAAACACACCGACAAAAGCAAAAGACGCGTCAAGAAGAACTATCAGTCTGTCTGGTACATGGACATTTTGCACTGACGAACAGAATGCCGGAATCACACAACAGTTCTGGAAAAAGACATTCACCGACAATGTATTACTGCCCGGAACGACAGACACTAACAGAAAGGGGAAAAAGAATAACAAAAAGAACGAAACTACCTATCTGTCGCGGCGGTACACCTATCAAGGTCCGGCATGGTACAGTCGCGATGTGGTCATCCCGAAGGATTGGAAAGACAAGCATGCCGTATTATTTCTGGAACGCACACGCCCGTCAATGATGTGGATTGACGGACATTACGTCGGAGCATGCAACAGCATATCTACACCCCACAGATATGATATAAGCAAGTACAGCACTCCGGGCAGACACAGAATCACAATACGTGTGGACAACGGCGAGAGCATCCCCTCACAGATACGCTCCAGTTCGCATGCGTGCACGGAATCAACACAGACAAACTGGAACGGCATCATCGGACGTATGGAACTTCAGGCCACAAACAGGCTGTACATAGAGTACGTGAAAACCTATCCGTCTGTAGAAACACGCTCCGTCAGACTGCGGATAAAGCTCTCTGACGCATCCGGAATAGGCAACAGGAGAATAAACATCTCGGCAAAATCCTTCAACTCGCCGAAGTCACACAAAGCAGGAACCACCACGTTGCAACTGGAGGAAGGCCGAAAAGAATACGAACAGACATACCGGCTGGGGGATGATGCGCAATTATGGAGCGAGGCTTCACCCGCGCTTTACCACCTGAAGGTATCGATTGCCGGTATTGACGAACTGGAAACAACATTCGGGCTTCGCGAATTCAAGGCATCAGGCAGCCATTTTTTTATCAACGGCAACAAGACTTTCCTTCGTGGTAAACACGACGCATGTGTATTTCCTCTTACCGCCCATACGGCGATGACCGTGAAGGAATGGCGCAGATACTTCATAACGTGCAGACAATACGGCATCAACCACTGCCGCTTCCACTCATGGTGTCCTCCGCAAGCCTGCTTTGAGGCGGCCGACCTCGAGGGCATATATCTGCAACCGGAGTTGCCCATATGGGGAAGTTTCAAGAAAGAAAACACAGATCTGATGGATTTTCTAATGAACGACGGGACCAGTATTCAGGAAGAATACAGCAACCACGCCTCCTTCGTACTCTTTGCTTTGGGCAACGAACTGAGCGGCGACATAAACATAATGAAGGATTTTGTGGAAAAATTCAGACAGAAAGAAGACAGACATCTTTATACTTATGGTTCGAACATCTTTCTCGGAAGCCGCGGACACATACCCGGCGAGGATTTCCTCGTGACATGTAGAACCGGTACGGGCGACAAATATTCCACTCACGTGCGTGCCTCGTTCTCGTTTGCCGACGCTGAAGAAGGAGGCTATCTGAACAATACCTATCCCAACACAGAAATGAACTTCGACAAGGCCGCAAGTCTTTCAGCCGTTCCGGTGATAGGCCATGAGACAGGACAATTCCAGACATATCCCGACTATCGAGAAATAAAGAAATACAAAGGAGTGCTTGCGCCATGGAATATGGAAACTTTCCGCAAACGCCTCTACGATGCCGGAATGGGACGGCAGGCCAAAGACTTCTTCAAGGCTTCCGGCTCATGGTCGGTAGAATTATACCGGGCCGATATCGAAATGAACCTGCGTTCCGACGGTATGGCAGGCTTCCAACTGCTCGATTTGCAGGACTATCCCGGACAAGGATCCGCATACGTGGGCATATTGGATGCATTCATGGACAGCAAAGGACTGATAAAACCAAAGAAATGGAGAGAGTTCTGCGCAGAGGTCGTTCCGTTGTTTGTCATGAAAAAATACTGTTGGAGCGGACTGGAGACTTTCTGTGGCGAAATGAAAATAGCAAATTACGGTGAAAAACAACTGGTCGGCAAACAGCTGAGTTGGACACTGAAGAACGGACAGAAAGTCATTGCAAAAGGTACATCCGTCATACCCGAAGGCCTCGGACTGCTGTCATGTGGCGACATCAGACTACCACTGCCTGACATCGACAAAGCCTGCAAGGCACAGTTAAGCCTGGAAATAGAGGGAACACCATATCGTAACTCATACCCGATATGGATATATCCGGCTTCAAAGAAAGCCGACACGGAGGGAATAATGATATCGCACGAACTAGACGACAAAACGCTCACAAGACTGAAACAGGGAGGCAAGGTGTTGCTGATGCCACGACGCGACGGATGCCGTGATGTGACTGTGGGTGGACTGTTCCAGACCGACTACTGGAACTACCGCATGTTCAAGAGCATCTGCGACAACATCAAGAAAAAGGCATCGCCCGGGACATTGGGAATACTCACCGATCCGGAACACGGCATATTCGCCTCGTTCCCGACAGAATCACATACCAACTGGCAATGGTATCCGATAATAAAGAACAGTTACCCACTGATTATCGACCGTCTGCCACAAAACTACCGTCCCATCGTGCAGGTGATAGACAACATTGAGCGTAACCATAAGCTGGGGCTTATCATGGAATTCAAGGTGGACGGCGGCAGACTGCTGCTCTGTATGGCAGATCTGGATGCTGCGAAAAATACGCCAGAAGGTTTCCAACTGTACGCAAGCATACTGGAATATATGCACACCCCGGCCTTCGATCCGGATTTCTCACTGTCGTCAGCATCCTTGATGGAACTGCTGTCAAAACAAACTCACGGCAACAGGATAGACACACTGAACAACATTTCTTATGAATAACCGGTGGCAGACAGCACACGCGACCTTCACCCACCAAGCATAAAAACATCGTCGGACATAAAGGAGCGATGTCACATCATACTATCGGAAATGTATTTTTATACACTTCCGAAAGTAAAACATTTTGACAATAAAAATTCGTAAAATGGAATCGGGGCCGTGGAAAAACATATTATGTTACACCACGTTCCCCCGTACAAACACGACAGGAATGGTTTTATCGACCGTTTCTGTCGTTGTTTTTCTGTGAGAAGCCCATCCGGTTTTCATATACAGATAATCCATGGCGACATGACGAACTGTTCTGCAGCGCAAACAAGCCAGTTACACAAGCCTGACGAGGGCACACCGCATTATAGTTTGGTATGCCAGACACACCTCATACACATAAATTGCGGATTACAGAAAACTTACGTAAAGTGCTCAAGACACGCATATATAATCTCAGATATACATATACTTCTGAAAATTCCATTCTCATCAAATTACCAATGAATAATTATGCATCCGACACAAACTAATGCATAAATATTCATTCTGCCGAACCACCGGCCGGTAAAACCATGGAACAGCAACGTCTTACACTATGGATTTTCTGCAGTTTGATGCCCAATACAATGCTGCACTCATTTAACTTCATACAGAAACGGAAAATATGAACATACGGTACGAAAATGTCGTAACGTCCATACACTCAGAAAGTCCTAACTTTGCAGCGGATAAATGAAGTAAAAGATATGAAGAGACTATTATTCACATTTGCCTTTACCTGTTCGCTTTTTCCTCTTAAAGCACAGGAAACACTCACTCTGGAGCAGTGCATAAGGATGGGCATTGAGAACAATCTGTCGTTGCAGACAAAGCGCAACGACATAGTAAAAGGTGCACACAGCATCAGCGAGAACCGCGCAAAACTGCTGCCGCAGATCAACGCCGTAGTGGCCATGAACGACAATTTCAATCCGCCGGTATCAGTCACCGACGGCTCGGCATACGGCAATCCGTACAACGTCACGAAGACTCTGCAATATAACGCCTCGGCGGGACTGCAGTTGCAGATGCCTCTCTACAACCAGACACTGCTGACGGCGCTTGACATAACAAAGATGATGGACCGTATCAACCGTCTGTCATACGATAAGGCGCGCAACGACCTCATCGAACAGATAAGCAGTATGTACTATCTCGCACAGAGCACTGTCGAGCAGATTGACATCGTGAAAGCCAACATAACCCGTCTGGAAGAGCTGAAAAACATAACCGAAGCATTCTTCGACAACGGAATGGCGATGGAGGTGGACGTGAAACGCGTGAACATAAACCTCGAGAATCTTCAGGTACAGCACGACAACGCGAAGGCAATGCTCACCCAACAGCTCAACATGCTGAAGTATGTCATCGACTATCCGGCCGACAGCGACATCCGGCTGACAGCCGTAAACACCGAGGCCATCGAACAGGTGGAACTGAACGGCCTCAACGAGTCGCTGCCCGAACTGCGTCTGTTGCAGGGACAGAGCGAACTGGCAGAACGCCAGCAGAAGATGATACGCCAGGGCTACCTGCCTTCGCTCACGCTTACCGGCAATTTCTCCTACTCCGCCTATACCGACAAATTCAGCAACTGGTTCCACTCAGGATCGTCAAACCACTGGTACAACTCGTCGGGACTGGGCATCACACTGCGCATACCGGTGTTCGACGGACTGGAGAAACGCTCGAAGATACGCAAGGCGAAGCTCGACACGGAGAACGCCCGACTGGCTTACGACGATGCCCTCAAGGCATTACGCACGCAGTATCTCAACGCTACAAACGAGCTGATGAACAGCCGCCGCAACTTCACCAAGCAGCGCGACAACTATCGTCTGGCAGAAGATGTGTACACCGTGACAACCGACCGTTACCGCGAAGGCATAGCCTCCATGACCGAAGTGTTACAGGACGAGATGCGTATGAGCGAGGCACAGAACAACTACGTGACTGCCCACTACAACTACCGCATCACCAATCTGTCGCTGCTGAAGCTGACAGGTCAGCTCGACTCGCTGCTGAAATAAACCGACCGCAGCAGCTACATCTCACACCCCACAATAACACAATATACAAACAACAAAAAAACATACTGAAATGGAAACCAAGAACAACAACATAAAGCAGACAAACACCCTGAAACAGAAGGCTGAGAAACTGAGAAAACAGCGCATGCGCCAACGTGCTGCAAGTCTCTTCGGAATAATAATTCTGGTGTGTGGTATAGTGAAGACGGCAATGATTTTCCTCGAATACAAGAACACGGAGACTAGCAATGACGCGCAGATAGAACAATACATATCGCCAGTAAACCTGCGCGCGTCAGGATATATAAAGAAGGTGTGCTTCACCGAGCACCAGAGTGTAAAGAAAGGCGACACACTTCTGATTCTCGACGACCGCGAGTATCGCATACGCGTTATGGAGGCCGAGGCTGCACTAAAGGACGCGACGGCAAGTGCATCGGTCATAGGACAGTCGCTACAGACATCTCAGGCTTCGGCTTCGGTGTATGAATCGTCTATCGCCGAGGTGAAGATACGCCTGGCAAAACTCGAGAAAGACCGCACACGCTATCAGAACCTGCTCGAGCGCAACGCCGCCACCCCAATACAGCTGGAACAGATAGAAACAGAATATGAGGCTACCAAGAAAAAGCTCGACGGGCTCGTCAGACAGCAGAAGGCTGCCATGTCGGGCGTAAGCGAGGTGTCTGTGCGCCGCCAGAGTTCCGAAGCCGCCATTGAACGTGCACGCGCCGCTCTTGAGATGGCACGCCTCAACCTCTCTTATACAGTGGTGACTGCTCCATGCGACGGTAAGCTCGGACGTCGCGCTGTGGAGGACGGACAGTATGTGTCGGCAGGACAGACTCTGACATACATCATGCCCAACACTCAGAAATGGGTGATAGCAAACTATAAGGAGACGCAGGTAGAGGACCTGCACGTAGGCCAGGAGGTGGCTCTCACGGTGGATGCCTTGGACGGACGCGAATTTAAGGGACGCATAACAGCCATATCGGGCGCAACTGGTTCAAAATACTCACTTGTGCCTACGGACAATTCGGCAGGTAATTTCGTAAAGATACGCCAGCGTGTACCTGTAAGAATAGATTTCGACGGACTGTCTGCCGAAGACAACGCACGCCTCGCTGCAGGAATGATGGTGGTGGTGAAAGCCAAGATAAAATGACCGTCTCGCATATAGGAAATAATATACGTGCACATGGAAAGCTATCAACTAAAAAAGAATGAGTCATGGGACAAAGTGCAATAAGCGTAAACTGCGGAGCTAAATATAAAAATTATCCGTTTTACGACTGGATACCAAAACCGCTCGGCATCATTCTGCTGATACTTCTGTTCATACCTATTCTCACCGTGGGCGGTGTTTACACTGCCAACAGCGGCGATATGACGAGCGGACTGGGCATACAGTCGGAACACATACAGTTCGTAGGTTTCGTCACATCTATAGGCATGGCGGCCTTCTCACCTTTCTTCTATCAACTGGTGTGCATACGCCGAGAGAAGATAATGTGCGTCATTGGATTCTCCGTGATGTATATTCTCAGCTACGTGTGCGCCGTGACCGACAGCATATTCGTGCTGGCTCTGTGCAGCCTTGTGATGGGTTTTCTGCGCATGGTGCTCATGATGGTGAATCTGTTCACGCTCATACGCTACGGTTTCGGAATGGAGGCCACGCAGAACATAACGCCCGGCAACGAGCCGACAGATGAAGAAGGATGGGACCGTCTGGACTCTGAGAAGAGCAAGAGCATGCCAATAATATATCTGTTCTTCATGATTCTGGGACAGTTGGGCACATCGCTCACCGCCTGGCTGGCATATGAATATCAGTGGCAGGACGTATATTACTACATGATGGGCATGACGCTTGTGTCCGTTCTCATAGTACTGGTGACAATGCCTTACCATGCTTACAGCAACAGGCGTTTCCCGATAACGCTCCGCAAATTCGGCAATGTGGCTGTGTTCAGCTCGATGATGACATGCGGAATATACGTTCTTGTATATGGAAAGACGCTCGACTGGTTTGCCGACCCGACAATAGTGCGCTCTGCAATACTTACAGTGTTGTTTGCCATAGTGTTTGTCTATATGGAATGGTCGCACCGTTCACCTTATTTCCTTATGGAGGTGTTCCGCCTGCGGACCATCAACATGGGCATCGTACTGTTTTTGCTGCTCATGGTGCTGAACACAAGTTCAATGTTCGTAAACGTGTTCACCGGTGTGGGAATGGAGATCGACAACTGGCAGAACGCCGCACTGGGCAACTGGAGCATGGCAGGCTATTTCATAGGAGCGGTAATAGCCATAGTGCTCGAATCGAAGAACGTGAAGCTAAAATATCTCTTCGGACTTGGATTTCTGCTTATCGGAGCATCTGCTCTGTTCATGTATTTCGAGGTACAGACCGCTGGTCTTTATGAAAGAATGAAATATCCGGTCATCATCCGTTCCACTGGCATGATGCTTATATATTCGCTCACGGCCGTATATGCCAACCAGCGAATGCCTTACAAGTATTTATCCACGTGGATATGTATAATGCTCAGCGTGCGCATGGTCATCGGTCCGGGCATAGGTTCGGCACTCTACTCCAACGTGTTGCAGCACCGTCAGCAACATTACGTGACGATGTTCGCACAGGACATTGACCGCACAGACACACAGTCGGCAGCCGACTACGACCGTACTGCCAGCGGCATGCGTTGGCAGGGACGCAGCGAGACCGAGGCCGAGAATATGGCAGCCATGTCGGCAAAAGGCAAGGTGCAGATACAAGCCACACTGTCTGCCGTGAAGGAAATGTCGGGATGGACATTCTACGGCTGCATGATTTCAATGCTCTTCGTACTCATTTATCCATATAAGAAGAGAAATTTATCTGCTTGGCGCGACTGACAGTCCGCCAAGTCAGATAAATTTATTATCTTAGCAGATGTAAAACATCATGCCACAATGAACAATACATCTGACACAAATGCAGACGCAAAACTGGCACGACTGCAGGAAGACATGGACAAAAGGGCCGATGTATGCTCGTCGGGAGGAATAATACATGACTTTCCGCAACGCATGTACGAAGGTTTCATCAACTTCGGCATCGGACTTATAGTCTGCCATGAAGGTAATTTTGACTTCGTTTTGTCGGACAACACATATACTGCCAGGCAGGGCGAGACAGTATTTATAACCGAGAACACCAGTTTCCGCATCGTACGCCGGGCACAACAACTGCGATTAAGCATAATAATCTATAAAACGGAACCCATACGCTATGTTATAGGTACGATGGTTCAGTCGGTACAGATATATGCCAAAATATCGCCGGAACTGCCTTGTGTATGGACCACAGGATGTGAGGACGACATTTCTGAATACATATCTCTGATAGGCAGCGAGGCACCTCAGCCGGACAATCTGTTTGCCGTAAGCGAACATAAAATGCTGCTGATGTCACTCACCTATCGTCTGTGCACGATCTTCAGCAATAAGTTTTTTGCTGATGCTTCACATAATACACGCCGCACAGAGGTCTTTCTCAAACTGATTCAGCTCATCGGCCGCCACTATATGACTGAACGCGGAGTGACGTTCTATGCCGACAAACTGTTTCTTTCGCCAAAATACCTGTCCGAACTGTCAAAGTCGATGTGTGGATACACCGTCCAGGAACTTGTGTTCAAGGCAATAACACGCAAAGCAATGTCTCTGCTCGACAGCACAAACAAGACCGTTGCAGAAATAGCCAACGATTTCCACTTCCCCAACCCGTCGAGTTTCGGCACTTTCTTCAGAAAACAGACAGGAATGTCACCGCAGAAATACAGGGAAAGATTATAGAATTCTTAAATCAAACATCTTGTATGTCATAAACATATGCCATACTTATCTCTTTTTATGATATTAATTAACGTGAAATCAACGAATTCATAAGAAAGCCGGCTGTGTGTCAATAGTACTCACAAAATTGATGCACGACTTTTTTCGGAAAGCAACAATATGCAGCTCAAAGCTCTTATGTCTTGAGCCAAACACCGGCAAACATTTTCCTATCTAAAATGCTTCAAACAACGATAACCGGAATTATGGGAAAGATATCATAATGAACCTGATTCCATACCTTTGACATTGTTGAGACGCGGTGATATTAGAGTTTCATGACACCTTTAAACATGGATTTTGACATCATTATATCAAAAAACTTGCAAAATTGAAAATCAACTAAGCTAAATCATCCGCCATACAAAATAATTCTATAACTTTGCTCTCGGTGATTATAGCAATTATTGCTTGTAAAGTAACACTATAAAATTACAACAATTTTCGCTAATAACCAGATTACAGGCATATACAGTTCGCCTAACTAACATTATGTTTAACTATTGTACATAATAAATAGATATGAAGAATATACTGAGTCTATTTTTATTACTGACATTTAGCACATTTCACACATTTGGACAGGAACAAAGTTATAGATACTTTTTTGCAAATAATGCAACAGGACATCAAATTACTCCTGCAGGAACAGATAGAATACATATTGTCAAACAAGGTGATTTATTTAAAATCGCATTAGCCGAGCTAAAAATCTCTGTTAAATACAGCAGTTATAATGACATTAAGAACCAGCATGTTTATACTGGAGAGGTTCTTGATTCTAATCTTTTAAAAGGACGATGTATTATACAGACAGAAAACAAGCTTGATCTTTTTTTAGAAAACCATGGTTATAAATTTGATGGAATGTTTCTCCAAACTGATAATGATATGAATTACTGCATTACAATTTTGATGCAGGACATGAAACCATTAAGGCAAGGAATTGCTCCTCAACAAGATGAATGGCGGAAAATTTATCCGATTGAAAATAAATCACAAGAAAAACTTAATATAGAAAGAAAACAAGAGACAGAAATCAACACACAAAAGAGAATCGAAGAAGACAAACATTCGTTTATCGATTCATTAATAAATCAACAAATAACAAATGAAGATATCGAATATTATACTTCTGAAGTTAGACGATTTAATGCGAAGCAATTAAAAACATCAATTTTGAAAAAAGCTCGTGAGTATCCTTATGCAAATTATAATAATTACAATAGCTATCCCTATATTCCAGAAAGTATACAAGAAACATTTAGTACAGATGTAATTATATGTATTACAGATGGGTTAAATATAGGGCCATATATTATGGTTATAAAATCTAATATTGGTCAAATTATCCTTCAACCAGATTTATACAAATATAAATACAAAAATGCCGAAAAATATTATAATAATGTGTATAAAAATGGAGATATGTATTTTGTTAAAACACAAATGGAAGCCCCAAACGATCCATTAACAAGAGGATTGTTTAGAGTTCAATTTACAGGTAATAAATACAAATTTTTAGGAGCATTCCCAAACGGTACAAATAAATGGGTAAAAGCAAATATTACGAAGAAAGGTACGTATTACATAGGATATATCGGTTTTGACGATGACTATTCATTTGAAATTATTGAATTAAATTCACAGGAAGAATCTAAATTTCGCGAAGCTAATGGAAAATCAAATATATCAGATAAACTAGGTTGGTAATTATCTACTTTTATTCTAAGATTTTAGATATTAGAAATAGACATCTAAAGATTAATCAATATTTATAGAAAAATGAAATTACATAAATGCCAACAAAAATTAATCTGTAATAAATGACCAATTGGGGCTAAACAATACACATATCTACCAATAATTATCGCTATCGGTGTCTGAAATATAAAATAGAAACACTATAATTATCTTACGTACAGTTTTGTATAACTGGTATCGAGAATTTTACAATAAAGCGGGATGCGATTCAGAAAATCGCATCCCGCTTTTCATTATGTCTGATATATAGAAATTCAGAAATTGTAATTGTCTGTGTCCATACAAACGGACATCAAGCCGATTATTTTATCACAATTTTTCTGACAGACACGCCATTGTCCGTTGTTACCTTGACCATGTAAACACCCGGCTGTACATCAACAGCGAGCCATCCGCCTGTCATTGATGCTTTGTCGCAAGATGTAACGAGAGCACCATTGGCAGCGATGAGTTCCGTCTTCAACAGAGTGCTGCCATCAGCAACATCCACATAAACACGTCCATCCTTATAGTAAACATTGGCATTATCATTCTGAGCATCGACAGAAGATATGCCAGAAGTTCCGCTTTTAACTTCAACCAGTTTGTAGCAGTTGTGGTAAGAAGCCACTGTACCGGTGACGCCACCCTGTTTTGCCTCAACGAGCAACATGTAACGCTGTGGCTCTACTCTCGGTTTATAATCAAAACTTAACTCTTTTGTCTCACCGGCCTTCATCTTCACGCTGCTCATTTGAGCAATCTCACCATTAGTGTTGGTATATTGACGCAAGCGC
Organism: Prevotella sp. HCN-7019; assembly: GCF_037890215.1. NCBI lineage: Bacteria > Pseudomonadati > Bacteroidota > Bacteroidia > Bacteroidales > Prevotellaceae > Prevotella > Prevotella sp. HCN-7019. The sequence goes on from NZ_JBBKBO010000006.1 coordinate 71,041, forward strand.
AGATAAACCATACCGCTGAAATCCTGCGGTGCATGAAGAACAATCTTGCAAGGTGCTTTCTCTTCAGTATAAAGCACATCAGGCATGTCAAGACTTACGGCCTCAAGCATGATATCCGTATTGTTCTCGTGAACCTCGAGTGTGTTGTCGAATCCTGCAGCATTAGCATCGGCAATCTCGTTGCCGTCGTCTGTGAGATAAGTGAGTTTTAGACGATATGTACCCGGATCAACCGGCAGCTTGCGGAAAAGAGGAACAGTAACTTCCTCACCTTTTTCTACAGTGACATTCTCCTGGAGGAAAAGATATGTCTCTTCAGGTTTATCCACATTCTCCATCCAAAGTATGACACCAACATTTCCGGCTGCGCCATAATTGCGTGCTGTTACCTTGAACATGATGTCGTCGCCCTGTCTTACAAGTCCATCGGTTGTGCCGATGACAAGTCCCATCTTCTGGGTCTGACGCATCACAGGCACAGTGGCAGCAGGGAGCACTGTGACAGACGCTGGCTCTGAAGAAGTCTGCACGAAAGGATTATCAGGATAACCCTTCTCGAAGAGTATGATGTCATAATCACCCGCCGGCATATCCTCAGCAAGGTTTACAAAAAGTTTAACACTCTCGGTGCTACCATCGTAGATATTGACTATATTCTCATAGTCCCACACCTTTGTGGCATCTGCCTTTGAACGGAATCTGACAACAACATTCTTAAGGTTGAAGTTGGAAGAATTGTTCTGAAGAGTAACGCAGAAAAGCGCACTACCACCAGCAAATATGTCACCATCGTTCTGTATCTGTCCGACAACTGTGACATCGGGTACCGGAGCCGCGTCTTCGTCAAGATCGAGCACTCCGTCAACAATGTTTGCCGCAACATATCCACGCTCTCTGTTTTCATGACGAAGGAACTGCCAACGATCTTCATCAGATTCCTTAAACGCGAGGCGTACTTCGCACGCACCGTCGGCAATACCCTCGCTCACTGTTGTAGGAATGTCGCGCATGGTGAGGAAATAGAGTCCGCTCATACTATTGGCAAAACCATCGATATGGGTTGACTCGCCGTCGGTCTTCAGTATGTCTATTATCTGACCGTCGCGTGTAACGACTGCGGCAATCTGGCCATCGAACGGAGTAACATCATAGTTGTTGACAGACGACATGAGAGTGAAATCACTTCCGTAATCACTACACTTGAGACTGAGCAGACCATAAAGTGGACGGTCGAAATCTGTTGTACCGCCAGTTGACGGCTGTATGCCTGTGATGATTTCCTGATCGGTGTTATAGCCTCCAGTACCTCCACCTTCACCAAGATCGTCCGGATTGAGATGATTTACGAGAAAATAACCGTTGCTCATGCCATACCATCCCCAATTGATGTGGACATATCCCTCAGAATCGTAACCATCGCAGACAAAAGCATGTCCACCCAGACCACTGTCGCTCGTCGCTCCATAGTAAACGGGACGGTTGTTGTCAAGTTCGTGCTTTATCAGTTCTAGCCATTCTGTGGCACTGTAAAAGTTACGGCGGCGCATGGTTGTGGCTTTGTCATAACCGAAATAAGTTTTCAAGGCATGCGGCACAAGCATGGAAAGCGCACCACTTCCGTTCTCGGCATATTCCATTTCAACAGAAACTCCAAAATGATATGCCAGAGTGGCGGCAGCATCGATCTGCTCCTGACTGACACCGTCTGACGGATAAAAGGCCAACATGTTATCCCAATCATATGTGGTATTGCCGAAATCGGCCGAAAGGGTCTGACCTTTGAACACATAGCTTTTTGAACCTGTGCCCTGCTGTGGGTATCTGTAATAGCGCATTATCTGTGTGGCAGCTGTAGCAACACATCCTACATAATAATGCAGATTCTGTCCACCGGAATAATAGGTAGGACACATCTCATTGAACGGGAAATCCTGGCCCCACATGATGTCGCCGAGCAAAGGCTCCACCACAACCGTCCCATTGCCAGTGCGTGAGGTGCCGACAGCTGAAGACTCACGCTTGGCACAGTTTTCTACATAGAGTTCGTTAAGACGCAACCACTCAACCATGTTGGCCGGCATATTGTCAAGATCAAGTTCACCACGGTCGGAATAACCGAGAACAGGCTCGGCATTGTCGTCACCGGACACAATAACAAAGCCTTCGCGATTACCTATATTGAATATATAGTATGGAGCTACGTCACCCGAACTGCCTTTCACTGCACTCTTATGAGGTAAACAGGCAAGCGATGCAGACTTGCTGCACCGCTTGCTCATAAAACCTCTCGCAATGTTCTCGGCCGCACTCTTTGTTATCGGTCTGGCACCGACATAAAGGAAAGAGAGCAGACTGAGAATCCATAGGAGATTATATCTTTTCATAATTACCCTTATTTGCATTAACGAACAAGTACTTTCGCACTCTTTGCGCCTACCTTGACAATGTTAAGTCCAGAAGAAACACTGATATGGTTTGCACCCTGACGTCCGGAAACTGAAGCCGTCTGCTGGCCGGCTGCATTGTAAACATTAATAACCGCATCTGCAGCAAGCTCAACAACAATGCCACCATTTTCTGCATAAACCTTCAGATTATCTGTTGTTTCCTGAACACCGTCTATTGACGACGAAGTGAGTTTTACATTAACCACGTCTGACGGAGCTGATGGCATATAATCAATCTCGCCATCCACAACAGTACGTGCATATGCAACAACCTGATAAGAATAGCTTACGCTTTCAGTCAACGGAACTTCGAATGTTGTAGATGTAACATTTTCAAGCTCACGGTCTTCAACTACTGAAGAATAAACGTCGCCTTCTGAAAGAACCTGCGAAACAGTGATATAATCTACAAAGAGTTTTTTGTTTCCATTGTAATATACCTCAACATACGTTCCTTCGGTTCCATTTGTAAATTCTAAAGTATAATCCTTGAAGTTCTTAGCAAGAACAACAGTCTTTGTCTCTACAGGCTCTTCTGAGTCGCCATTGTAAATACGAATCTCAACATTTGTTCCCTCATAGTATGTTCCGAAAGATCCTTCTGCCATATTCAACGCAACAGTGAATTTGCCTCCGTCATGAGAAAGATTCAGTGCAGGTGTCTTGATGAATCCTCCATTATCGCTGTATGGAGAAATTCCCATATATCCTTTAGCCACACACTCCATATATGTAGACCATCCGGGAACTTTTGTATAAGAGTCAATATCGCTGCTTGAGATAAAATCGACATTGGTGAGAGTTCCTTTATCGACCTTTGAGAAGTCTTCGTCAAGAATGTTTACAGACTTGCTTTCGGTCAAAGTCTCGATACGAGTGAGCTGAACCATATAACGGGTTGCCTTGGCAACAGCCTCCCAATTAGCAGTGAAACCGGTTTCTGTCACATTAGTAGCCGGCAGAGCCTTTGGAGCGTCAACACTTTCGAGAACCTCAACCACCTCAATCTCATTAGAATAATCAGAAACAGTCTCGCCCTTCTTAGCACGTACTGTATAATAATAAACATTTCCGGCAACAAGTCCTTCTACAAGTGCAGAAGTGCCTGTCTCCTCACGATCTTTCACGAGATAATCCTTCGCTCCATCAACACCTTTTGTATATACATCAAGGAGATAAGTAGCGCCACTGACGCTCTTCCATCTTGCTGTAAAACTTGTTTCGTCAGCAGCAAGTGGCTGAAGGGCCTCCGGTGCAGCAACAAGATCGTCTGAAGCTATCACTTTCACATTATCAATAAGTATGCCTTCTGCTGCAAGATAAGGATTGAACTCCAAGCTGTTGGTAGGAGATGCGTTCTCGAATATAGCCGTCATGGTATGCCATTCACTGTCATACACAAGAAAAGTCTCTGACTTGCTGTAACCAAGCTTCAACACAACACCGCCTCCATAATCGGCAAGGCTTCTCACATCGAATGTTACCTTTATGTTGGAAGTCTTGCTCATGTTTCTCATGTAAGGAGTTGTCAGCTTTCCGCCATCAGCAACCTTGAGCATTCCACCGGCTTCATATACCTTAGAACCATTCCAACCGATGGTTTTATATAGTTTTCCTGAATATCCGGAGATATCTGTTGTAGCCGGCTTCGATTCACTACCCTCAGTAAAAGCGCTGAAGTTCTCATCTATCACAACCTCTTCCTGTGCATAAAGATCAGCACACATGAATGACATCAGCGTCAACAACAAAAACAAAAGTAAGTTTTTTTTCATAATAATTTCATCATTGATAGGTTTGACAATATATATAATAACAAAATGCCAAGCAAATATGCCACAAAGATACATTAAATATATTATATTACAAAGCTGTGATATACATATTTTATACATGATTTATGCAGAACAATAGTACTGTCCATGTTCTTACAATCATTGCATGTTATGTTTTATAACAATATATTCTCATTATTTAACTGCTTTTTAGGCTTCAGGAGTTTGCGTATTACAGCCATTTTAACTATGTTTGCCAAGAGAAAAATCATAAAATAAAAATATGAAAAAAACTATAGCTTTACTTGCCGCTTTAGCAGGACTGGTAGTTGGAGGATGCAGTATAAAATCTATAAAAACATCCGGATACCGTAATGTAACAACCGATGTGTTTGAGTCTCAGATAAAATCAGAGAATGTCCAGATACTTGATGTAAGAACCAAAAAAGAATTTGACGAAGGACATCTGGCCGAAGCAAAACAAATAGATATAAAAAATGAAGATTTTATGAAAACGGCGAAAACCGTTCTGGATAAATCAAAGACAATAGCTGTTTACTGCAGAAGCGGCAAACGAAGCGCCGATGCCGCAAAACAACTTTCAGATGCCGGATATAAAGTGATAAACATGAAAGGCGGTATTCTGAAATGGGAAAGCGAGAAGAAACCTATCGTAAAATAACACAAATCTGACATAAGACTGAAACAGCAGTTACGGCTTTTCCAGTCGCAGAATGTTTTACACGATACGGAAAAGGCTTTTTGAACTCGCAAAATAAACCATTTGAGCCTGCGAAACAGCCCATTTTAGGACATGAAATGGGCCATTTCAGGCCATAATATGGGCTGTTTCATAACACGATATTGGCTTTATTGCAGCGTGCAAAGAATATTTCTGACAAACAAGCCGATATCGGACGCAAATTCAAATAAGGAAAACAAGAATTTGAAACGGTGAGATACAGCCTTTTCAGGCGAACATATATGTAATTACATATTCGTCGGCAATCTTGTAGAATACTGCGGACGTAGTGTTTTCCCTAAGGTTGTCGGCAAACACCTTACCTTCTGAAGAAAGTTCGAATGGATGCAGTCTCATTTCATAATATCCGAGTTTCTGTTCAGAAAAGTATTTGTATAAGGTTTCCTTCACACACCAATGAACAAGCCGGCTTAATGTGCACAATGCTGTTTCATCATCACGAATGAACCTTTCTGCTATGCGGTCCACGCGATCGTTGATATACTCAATGTCGACAGAAACATTTTTTGTATGCGACATTATCAACGTGGCATACCCGTTTGTATGACTTACACCGACATTTATATCAGCACCTTTTATAATAGGCCGGCCTTCCGGAGTATGGTCTATGAACAAACCGGGGTCTGATGTCATGGCGTGTAAAAGAGAATGTACGGAGACTATCTCTGCACGTCTTCTCAAACTACCGCAGGACATAACTGCGGATTTAAGAAAAAGATTGGCATCAAGTTCACATAATTCAGAATCCTGCTCTTCTATTTTCCAAAGACCAAGCTGAACGTCAGCATCTATTTTTTCTACGGAAACAAGAGGCATTCGACAATTATATTAGGATTTGACTAAAGGAGAATTCACAACAACCTTGACTTTGCTTATTCTCCGGCCTTCAATACCGATTATCTCAAAAAGATAGTTTTTATATTCTATCTTTTCATGCATGCTCAGGAAGTCGCCTTTTATCTCAAGCAACATTCCTGCAAGCGTATCAGCTTCGCCTTCGACATCAGCGAAAACATCATCTTCGGCATTGATTATTCTATAGAAATCTGTAAGAAGCGTCTTGCCTTCAAATATATAAGTATTATAATTTATCTTTGAATATGTACTGCCTTCATCGTCAAACTCGTCATTAATCTCACCGACAATTTCCTCAAGAATGTCTTCAAGTGTGACAAGACCGCTGGTTCCACCAAATTCGTCAACGACAATGGCTATATGCATTTTGTTCTTTTGAAACTCACGCAACAGATCGTCTATCTTTTTTGTTTCAGGAACGAAATAAGGCGGACGGATGAGGCTCTGCCATCTGAACGTGGAATGCTTAGACAGATGCGGCAGCAGGTCTTTTATATAAAGAATACCTTTTATGTTGTCAGAAGAGCCCTGATATACTGGGATTCGACTATAATTATTGTCAACAATGCATTTCAGAACATCGGCGTAACTGCTTTCTATATCAATATCGACAATATCCTGACGGACTGTCATAATCTCCTTGGCAGTTTCGTCTCCAAAGCGTATTATACCCTGGAGCATGCTCTGTTCATCCTTTATATCTTCTGTATCAGTAAGTTCAAGGGCCTGCTCGAGTTCATTTACACTTAATACATGATTCTCTTTCTGAACAACTTTTTCTGCAAGCATACCGCTACGCAGAAGTATGTTCTCGACGGGCCAGAAAAGTTTTCTGAAAAACAAGATTCCTCTTACAGTTCTGCGGCAGAATCGGAGCGGATTCTGACGGCTGTACACCTTAGGCATTATCTCCCCGAAAAGAAGCAACAGGAAGGTGAGCAATACGGTGATACAAAGAAACTGAAGCCAATAAGCCTTAGGTCCAAAATCGATTATTGAGGCAAATATATAATTGCAGAGCATTATTATCATCACATTGACAAAATTATTCGTTATAAGAATAGTTGCCAATGTACGCTCGCTGTCGTCAAGCAATGATTTTATTTTCTGGTCGGCCTCTGTTTTTCCAGCACTTACTTCTGATATCTCAGAAGGCAGCAAGCTGAAAAAAGCTATTTCAGAACCGCTCGCAAAACCGGAGATGAACAATAAGAAGAACGCTAATAGAAGCGCAATAACAACTCCTAAGGTAGGAGATATAAAATGAATGTCAGATAAAGACTCTACTATCGGTAACGTGTCCAAAACAATTAACAAAATTAAAATGGTTCATCATCTGATGTCTTCCTGTCATCAGCACCGGATGATAGCTTATAATCAGAAGTCACAGATGTGGTACTGCGCGTGGAAAGAATCTCCATATTCTCACCATATATCTCCGTAACAAAACGACGGACTCCTCTCTGATCATCATATACACGATAACGTATGCGACCCTCAATATAGAGTTTGTCACCTTTGTGCACGTATTTCTCAGCTATTTTGGCAAGTCCTTTCCACAAAACAATATTATGCCAATCAGTATGCTCCGGTACGCGTGTTCCGTTCTGCAAAGTATACGAACGCTCTGACGTTGCAAGACGGAATTGAGCAACAGCCTGATCCGCATCGTAATAACGAACCTCAGGGTCATTGCCGACATTACCTATAAGCATCACCTTGTTCATAATAATATATAGAAGAGAAGATAATCTGGGATTATTTTATTTCCACATTCCAAGATACTTGTAGTGGAAGTTCTTTCCTTTAGCAGATGGAAATTGTGAACGGCTGTCAACACGTCCTTTCAGATGTTCCACTATTCTATTATAACAATCCAAACCAGACATTGCCTTGCACTGTACAACAAAATGTGTATCACGATATTCATGCTTTCCTGTCGACGGAATCATAACCACCCTCTTGAAATCAAGAGAACCTTCATACCATCCCGGTCTTTCTTCATTCAAACGTGTAACAACAGTTGCCGCGAGATCGCGTTTATCCATCATCTGGCTGCCTGCAGGAACCGGATGAAGAGCTTTTTTCTGCTTGAAATCAAGCATTGTAGCTGCAGTTGTCTTTATTATGATAAAATATACGCGCTGTCTAACCTTATATCTTTTAGGATAATAGACATCGCTTGCAACATAATCACGGATGTCCGCCTCCAGTCCAGAATTCATTCCAATCTCTTGAATAGAACGCAAAAAAGCGATTGCATCATCTACATTCGTGACTAAAGTTTCTTTATCAAAATATCTTAAGTATAAATTCATCGGATTGTTATGTTTCTCTGAGAAAAAAAGAGCGGAAAACGGGACTCGAACCCGCGACCCCGACCTTGGCAAGGTCGTGCTCTACCAACTGAGCTATTTCCGCAACAAAAAAATAATGGTGAAGAGGAGGAGACTCGAACTCCCACGACACAATTGTCACTACCCCCTCAAAGTAGCGCGTCTACCAATTCCGCCACCTCTCCAACATATATAACATTCTGAATAAATCGTGCCCAGAACAGGACTCGAACCTGCACGCCTCGCGGCACACGCACCTGAAACGTGCGCGTCTACCAATTCCGCCACCTGGGCAAAAATTGAAACATTTCAAACTGTCAATATTCAGAATGTTGAGCGGAAAACGGGACTCGAACCCGCGACCCCGACCTTGGCAAGGTCGTGCTCTACCAACTGAGCTATTTCCGCAACATTTCTTTTTACAGAAGCATTTCTCTAAATGCGGTTGCAAAGGTAATGCTTTTTTTTGAACCTACAAATTTTTCTTGCGTTTTTTTTCAAAAATGATATAAATTTCTAATCCATCCGACTAAAATAGTCCTCAAAAGTGTATTCACGGAGTATTTCCAACTCATTATTGTCCTGATGAACCAATCCGATTGCAGGGTGACTGATTCCATTAAATGTGCAAGTCTTGACCGTTGTGTAATGGATCATATCCTCAAATATGACATTATCTCCTACGTTCAATTCTTTATCAAATCGCCAGCTTGACAAGAAATCACCTGAAAGGCAACTGTTCCCTCCCAACCGATAAATATGCGACTTTTCATTTTCTGAATGAACAGGACCTTCCTCATTCACCACTTCAGCGCCTCTCACAGCCGGCATATACGGCATCTCAAGACAGTCGGGCATATGACAAGTGAAACTTACATTAAGAATTGCAGTGCGAATACCATGATCCTCGACAATGTCTACAACCTGTGAGACAAGCGGACCTGTTTGCCATGCAAAGGCACTTCCTGGTTCCAATATAACCTTAAGATGAGGATATCTGAGACGGAAATCCTGCAATATTTTTATAAGAAGGTCCACATCATAATCATTCCGGGTCATCAGATGACCACCACCAAAATTAATCCACTTCAATTGTCCAAACCATTTGGAAAATTTTTCTTCTATATGAGAAAGCGTACGCTGAAAAACATCAGCCCCACTCTCACAATGGCAATGACAGTGAAAACCTTCTATGTATGAAGGGAGAGTCTCCGGCAAATTATCAGAATTTACGCCAAAACGGGTCCCTGGAGCACAAGGATTATACAAATCTGTTGAAATCTCTGAATATTCAGGATTCACGCGTAACCCGATACTTATATCAGGATTCGTGTTTTTTACCCTGCTGGCAAAACGCTCGTACTGAGACAAAGAATTAAATGTAAGATGACTCGAGCAAGACGCTATCTCATCTATTTCATAAGATGTATACGCAGGAGAATACGTATGGGCTGGCCGGCCGAACTTATCAAACGCCAAACGTGCCTCAGAAAGTGAACTTGCCGTTGTTGCATTGATATATTCACGAAAAACAGGAAAAGTCTTCCATAGAGCATATGCTTTGAAGGCAAGAATAATTTCAACACCTGCTGTATCTGCGACATGTTTTATCAAAGACAGATTTTTACGCAACAATTTCTCCTCCAACACATACATTGGTCTATGTATTTCCTTAAACGTATTTACATCAACTTTCATATATTCGTTTATTTTCAATTCACTAAGTTATCACCATGAGATCCGCAAAACGGACAACTCTTTTTTACAAATATAAGACATAGGCATTCAAGATGCCTATGTCTCCTACATATATTATATTCATGTGTTCGGTATCACATAAAAAAAATACGTTTTACACGAAACACTATAAAATCTGTTTTTACAAATTAAATACAATTGGCATATCACAAATTAACAACCAGACTGTAACAGAGAATAAATCCAATTGTACCCCATATTGCGGTATTCAGAATTGCATATTGCCTAGAAACGCCTGTTGTATAAAAATTCACCGTACACACCTTGAAAAGACAACGAGTGTAAGCATAACGCACAAGATAATACACTCCGCCGCCGATAGTTACTCCAAGAAGTCCTCCAAAGAAAACATCTCCCGGATAATGTACGCCAAGATAAATGCGTGAATAGCACATACATATTGCCCACAAAATCAATGTAAGCACCATCTTTTTCTTTCTGAAAACCAAAGACAGATAGGTAACCACGCCAATGGCATTAGCCGCATGGCTCGATACAAAACCGTACATTCCACTCTTATATCCATTCACATAATGAAGCAAGTCACATATTGCCGGGCTATGCGAAGGACGGAGTCTGCAAAAATAAGGTTTTATTATGGAAGAAGAAATCTTGTCACACAATATTACTATGAGAACCAAACTCAATATAATAAAGAGCGCTTCATACCATTTCACTTTAAAATGGAAGAAAGAATACAGTAGCGCAACAATCAATGATATTGAAGAATATTTTGAAGAAAGCATGTACCAAAAAGCATCGGCAACACGTCCTCCGTCATGATTAAGTGTCACCATCAACTGCTTGTCAAACAAATCCATTATTCTTACAACTGGAGCCATTCCAGGAATGTGATACAGCAAGAATGCCGCTACCAGAAAAATTGCAAGAACACAAACAAGCCTTATCATAAACAGGTCCCAGGCTCTTGCTGAAATGTTAAAATCCAAAAGGACTATCCTCCGAAGGCATGAGGACAAATTCTTCATAGTCAAGTTATTAATTGCAATCATGTTTTATATTAGCAATAACGTCAAAGCATTATCTTTATTGTATAAAAATCCGAAAAAATATTACTTATTTTACATTGATAACAATTGTTCCTCTTCCACATCACAACCAAAGAAGCCCATTTCTTTCGAATGCTCCTTATCAAAAGCATAATAAACAACTTCAGCCTCAACGCAAGTTTTTCCCTTACCATCTTCCAACGAAACGGAAATGATCCAATAGTTACGTTTTTGCCCTGTTATTCTGGCACGAACTGTTATCTGCGGTTCATCCAGCATTACCGGAGCAAGATATTTTAAATTCATACGTGATGTCATGCCGGAGGTTTGCAACTTGCGCATGACCACCCATCCTGCAGTTTCATCTATCATTGTTGCAAGAATACCGCCATGCATGACACCGATCCATCCCTGGAAATGATCATGGGGATGCCAATATGAAATCACATCATCTCCATCTTCAAAAAACTCCATGTGCAATCCAAAAGGATTGTCTGGTGAACATCCAAAACAATTATACCCATCCTTGCCGACAAACGGATTCTTGATTTTTCTCATAATTTATATGTATCAGAAGCTCATCATGAAACTGAAGCGCACACCATTCTTCTTCACACCCGGCATATCTGTATATGTCAGACGACGTACATAATCGACTCCGAAGAACTTGAAAATATTGTGCACACCCACAACAACTTCCCAATATGGCTTATTCTTATCCATTATACCTGCACCTTCCGGGAACCGGAACAGCAAATTGTCCATACTGTTGCGTTCAAGGAACGGATTGTTCTTATCTGTAACCATTCCCCACATACCCTTGACCGCAATATATTCACGCCACTTCAACTTTTTGACGAGAGGAATTCTATTAAGCAGTTTTCCGTTCATATCCCATGCCACAGACCAGAAAGCATATCTGTCACTCAGGAATTCCATATTCCTCATCATATTAAACGTGCTCTCATGTTCAAAATACGACAAGTTTACGGGAGGCATTATCAACAGTGGGAAAGGAACCTTGTCCCATTGAACACCACCATTAAGATGAGTGTCAACATATCCCCAACTTCCAAGCCAAAATCTTTTATAAATGCCCATTTCTGTAAAGTTGAGTCTATACTGTCCACCTAGAAAGTTCTTCAATCCAACCGTATGGCTGAGTGTGAATTCCGGAGAATCCAAATTTACAGGCCAGCGATGCTGTTTTGTGTTGATAAACGTCTGACCCGGACAATATTTCATGCCGAACTTAAACTCCGTAGTACGTATTTTACGAACAAGATCCTTTACTTCTTCACCATTCTCATTTATCTGTGGAGATGTCATACGTTCAAACACCAGATCACCAGTAGGTTCATTACTTTCCGTCTTAATTGACGTATCTATACTGAATCCCCAGTCCGTCTCATACACAAAGCTCAACTTCTGTCTGTTATAGAAATACATCTGTTCAACCTTCTGTGTACGGAAAGCCATGAACATATTATCCTTATTGTGCAGAAGGAACTTATCAGAAGGAGACATCACATCGTAAGCCGTCTCGAATATTATATTACGCTGCGGAAACTCAAAGGGAACATTCTTCTTTTTGTTCAGACTGTATGTTATTTCCGTGCCATAATAATGCTTGTGGGAATCCATACCATAGGCATAATATCCGTTCCAAAACAGATGCTTATTGAGATTTGCTGTCGTACGGCCACTCACTCTGAACCTGAAACCATCAACAAAATTCTTTGACACGATAGTATTCACCGGTCCGAAATCAAACTTACTTTTTGTTCGCGATGTTCCGGTTTCCACATAGTTTTCCAGAAATGCCCTCACGCCGAATATTATCCACTTATAGTTTTTCGACTGCTCCATCCTATGAATGAATTCGTTCATAGACGACTCACTCTTGGTCAGACCGACAGCCCTGTATTGGTTCCAAAAAGCCTCATCACGTATCATTGCGTCTGCTTCGTGCCTTACTTTGGCTTTACCTTTGAATAGTTTGCTCGGCAAATCATCAAACGCATAATCACTAAGACGTGTTGTTCTCGTAACCAACATTTTGCCAAGCAAATCGTTGACTCTAAGCTCAACCATCATATCATCAACAGTAAGCACCCACTCACCGTTAGGAAGTTTGGTATATTCCTGCTCAATCTTCATATTGTCAACAAAATTGACAATACTACTCTTAGGCAATGTCAGAGAACACCGCTTCACATGCAGTGTCGAATCCGCAAGCACATAAAGTTCACCTCTGAACCCGAAGTCCTGCTGATTGTTCGGCAAGAATTGCAGATGATAACAAAGATCACGATCTACATATACAGTGTCTTCAATATAAAATCTGTAGAAAGAAATTGCAGTCTCTCCAATAGGGCTTGTGAACTGATACTGCAAAAGTCGCACATGATCATCATATATATCAACGTCCGTAAAGACTTCCTTAAGCATCGTGTTCAAAATCTCTCCTGTCTGCAACACATTATTAATACCGTCCGAACGTTGTCCCTTTATAATATCCTTCTCCACCTTCGGATCTTTTCTGTAAATATGTTGTGTCACAGTTTCATCCACAGATATAGGCAATATCAGTTTATTATTATACGGACTGGTTTCAATCTGGTCTGCCAGCCACGACTGCTTCTTGAATATGCCTTTATCCAGATCCTCTGGTTTTATGTCATTTACGGAGAATGTTATTTTCTGATATTTATTGTACTGATAATAGTCATGATTATCAAGGTGTGTCCTTTTTTTTGCTGCAATGACACGCTTCATAAGTTCCACCGCAGGATTGTTCTTACGCGAATACCTGTCACGCTTGCTTTTGATGACAACCTCACTCAAATTCTTAGAGTCTTCCTTAAGCACAATCTTCATATACGACGGAGTATCCTGCGACACCTTAACTGTCTGCGACTTAAATCCCACCGAACTGAAAGTAAGAGTCCACCCCTCATGACGTTCTATGGAGAATTTTCCATTAATATCACTTACAACAGCAACATGATGTCCTTTATATATGGCACTCGCATTGGGGATGGCGTATCCATCCTCATCCACGATCTCACCCGTTATTTGCGCCATGGCAGACACTGCCACAAATAAAAACACAAATAAATTACAAAAAAATCTTTTCACCCTGATATAATTACTCAAAAAAATGCTGTTGCAAAGTTATATATAGATATTAAAAAAAACAAGAAAACTTTTTGCTTTTTAATATTTTTCTACTAATTTTGCAGCATTGTATGAAGAAACTGCCACTTTTACCGACAATTATCGGCACAGGCTTTGGCAGCGGGTTCTGGCCATGGGGGCCTGGAACTGCGGGTGCATTGACAGGCATGCTTATATGGTATGCCCTTTCTTTTGTGCATAATTCCACATTCCTTTTTGCCACAACTCTCTCATGCATAATTATTTTCACCATATTAGGCACATGGGCGACAAAGCGTCTTTCGCCATTTTGGGGATCAGATCCTAAAAAAGTTGTCATCGACGAAATTGTTGGAGTATGGATTCCACTGCTTGCCGTTCCGGCATCAGACATATGGCTTGCACTGGCTTCATTTGTACTTTTCCGTTTCTTTGACATACTTAAACCACTCGGCATCAGAAGGCTCGACAGACACGAAGGAGCTTTCTTTGTCATGGCCGACGACATTTTGGCCGGCATCTACAGTCTTATAATCATCGTTGTAGTGCAATGGATAATTTAAAGACGAAACTTATAACTTTCTGCAAGGCACAATGTTCAGCATGGATAGCATCCGCCATAGACTTCGGCACCACAATTATATTTGCCCACGTCTTTGGTCTGTGGTACGGCTATTCCACATTTATCGGTGCTCTGAGCGGTGGTATCGCCAATTGCCTGATCAACTACAGATGGGTGTTCCATGCATACGACGTGAAAAAAAAGAGTATCGCCATACGCTATCTGCTTGTATGGAGTGGAAGCATCCTGCTCAACACGTATGGTACATACATACTAACAGAATTGTCCGACCAGTACTTCATGTTCTCTAAAATCATCATTTCTATCATAGTAGCAATATTCTGGAACTACCAGATGCAGTATAGATTCGTATTCAATTCAAAAAACAAATAACAATAAAAATTCAAGTCATGAACTATCGTGATTTTCTGCAAAAGATAATATATGTTATTATAAACCCCGTTATCAAAGGAATGATCAAGATTGGTTTCACACCTAATCTTGTGACAACAACCGGATTTGTACTCAACCTCGTAGCTGCAGGAATGTTTCTTTATGCAGCAAACGAATTTACGGACAGTACAGCTATTGTAGGATGGAGCGGTGGCGTAATCCTGTTTGCCGGACTATTCGACATGATGGACGGCCGTCTGGCACGCATGGGCAACATGTCGTCCAAATTCGGAGCACTATGGGATTCGACTCTCGACCGCTACAGCGAATTGTTTACTCTTTTCGGTGTGGCCATGTATCTCATTCTCAACGGATGGATTATCAGTGGAATTGTAACATTCTTTGCGATGGTAGGATCTGTGATGGTGAGTTATGTCAGAGCACGTGCAGAAGGACTTGGCATTGAATGCAAGGTAGGCCTCATGCAACGTCCTGAGCGTGTCGTACTGACAAGCCTCGGAGCAATATTATGCGGAATCTTCGACAACATCTGGTTCTTAGTGGTACCAATCATCATAATCGCTATTCTTGCCAACATCACCGCATTCTGGCGCATCGGTCACTGCTACAAAGTATTGAGCAAAAGCGAAAAGAAATAGCCGATGTTCAGCTTTTACATTATTATATTATATACAGTACTTGCAATACTGAAACCCACACGTAAAGTTGCATTCGCACTTACTCCGTGGCTCATATTCGCATGTTCATACGACTGGATGCGGCTTCTGCCAAACTATGAGGTCAATCCCATCGATGTGAAAGGTCTGTACGACACTGAAAAGATGCTGTTCGGCATCACAGCAAACGGCAGTACGCTGATCCCCTGTGAATATTTTGCAATACATCACTGTTCCTTTGCCGATATCATGGCAGGACTGTTCTATCTTTGCTGGGTGCCGGTGCCGCTGGCATTCGGACTGTATCTTTATCTGAAAGGTGATTACAAAAATTATCTGCATTTTTCATTGGCATTTCTTTTTGTAAACCTACTTGGCTTCTGTGGCTATTACATACATCCCGCAGCACCACCATGGTATGCCATGAACTACGGTTTTGAACCGATACTCAATACACCGGGCAACGTAGCCGGACTAGGCCGTTTCGATCAGCTGACAGGCATACCCGTATTTCATGCACTTTACGGCAAGAATGCAAATGTGTTCGCAGCAGTACCGTCTCTACATGCAGCATATATGCTTATCACCACCATATATGCCGTCAGAAGCCGCCAGCATCATGCCACCACTGCCATTTTTGCATTCATCTGCGCAGGCATATGGTGGACAGCCGTTTACAGCGGCCATCACTACATCATTGATGTGACACTCGGCATAGCAACAACAATCGTCGGCATACTGCTGCTCGAAAAAGTTATCATGCGTGTACCGGCCGTCAATCGGCTTATGAACCGATACACATCGGCCATAACCATCAGCCGGCACACACATGACTGAAAAAGTTAACGGCTGAATTTCAGTTCGTCAGTATTAATATTGCCTGTTCCCTTTTTGTTCTGCGACAAGCTTCTGGCAGTACCTCTTAAAGTCATGTTACCAACTCCCATAAGTTCACATTCCACATGATTGCAATCCTCCAATGTTGCATTCATGTCGCCCACTCCCATAAGTCTGAATCGCGAATCCGTGAACTTATACTGCCGTACGTTTACGTTTCCGGCACCGAGAAGCGAGACATATGAAGTGACGCCACGCACTGAATCGATATCTATATTGCCACTTCCTTCAAGGGCCACCGCCAGATTGTCACACACCACCCGACCGAACGAGACATTACCCGAGCCTGTCAGTCTAACTCTCAACGTATCTGTATCAACCGGCTTTAAAACCTTGAATGTTCCGGAACTTTTAAACATGACATCCGTCAGATCTGGCGAATAGACATATACATCCAATCCCGACATATCATTACCGGACAACAGGTTTCTGCGAAACATTTTCGGTCGTATAACAAGTTTGTTTCCATCATGCACCGTAACAATGTCCGACACGGCATCCACCGCATCACCTTCCGCATGCACCCTGACGCACAACGAATCAGACTGCACATAATAAACGTTACAGGGAGCCTCCACCTCTATCTGCGAGAAATATCTCACCTTACGCTCCACGGCTATTCTTCTTTCACTTTTGCCATTGCGCTTCATTCCTCCACAAGAAATGCAGACAAGGCATACACAAAGAACTAACACTCCATACAATGTTGATATTCTGTTCATTTCACTGATATTTGTATTTTCTTTTGGTTTGACGCTGATTTCGTACTGAAAGTTGCACCAATGCACACAATAATATAATATAAAAGTGCGGGCATAGTATAATTATGCCCGGTTCACAGCATATCATGACCAAAAATTATTACCTTTGCACACATTATGGAAATAAATACACTTACACAAGGTGAACTGGAAACATTGCTCCAGCACACCGAATGTTCGCAACACATTGTCATATGCACCCACAAGTCGCCGGACGGCGACGCACTTGGAGCCTCGCTGGCATGGCTTGAATTTCTGAACAACAGAGGCAAGACGGCCGATATAGTTATCCCGGACGCATATCCGGATTTTCTTCAGTGGCTCCCTAATTCTGAAAAGATCATACGCTACGACAAGCACAAAGAAAGAGCCGAGAGACTTTTAGGCGATGCCGACCTCATTTTCTGTCTTGACTTCAACGGTTTCGGCCGCGTTGACGAGATGGAATATGCACTTGCCGGCTCACCCGCCAAGAAAATAATGATCGACCATCACATAGGTCCTCAGATGGACACCGTGCTCACAGTGTCACGTCCTGAGATGAGCAGCACATGCGAACTTGTGTTCCGCATAATGTACCAGAGCGGCGACTTCGAGAAGATGACAAGAAAATGCGCGGCATGTATATATTGCGGCATGATGACCGACACTGGAGGATTCACATACAATTCCAACAATCCGGAAATATTCTTCATCATCAGCGAGCTACTCACAAAAGGCATAAACAAGGACAAGATATATCGCAACGTGTTCAACAACTACAGCTCTTGGGCAATACGTCTGCGCGGATATATAATGTATCACAAGCTAAACGTGCTCAACGACTACAACGCCTCATACTTCTCCATATCCCGACAGACCATGAAAGATTTCCACTTCATCAAGGGTGATGCCGAAGGACTCGTGAACGAACCTCTGAAGATAAAAGGCATGAAACTATCGATTTCGTTAAGAGAGGACGACCGCAAGGACAACCTTATCTGGCTAAGCCTGCGCTCTGTGGACGACTTTGCATGCAATGCTATGGCTGCCGAATTCTTCAACGGCGGCGGTCATCTCAATGCTAGCGGCGGAAGACTGGAATGTTCGCTCGAAGAAGCCGAGGAGATTGTACGAAAAGCAATCATGCACTACGGCGACAAACTGAAATGACAAAACGAAGCCGGCCCTGCTGCAACAGTGAGGATAATGATTATATATAATACTTAAATTATCTATATTCAAAAATATAATCTCACATTATTTTTATAACTTTGCACAGAATACATATATCATAATATGCAGACTCATGCCTTGGCCCGGAAGGTCATGGACAACATGAAAATGCTTAAACTGAAAACAAAATACTCTAAAACAGATATGGGAAAGATAAAATTCGCATTACTTGCATTCGCAGCATTGTTCACACTTATGGCGTGTGACGACACAGAGTCGTACGCAGACAAGAAAAAGAAAGAACGTTCGGCCATAAGAAGCTACATTGCAAAAGAAAACATAAAGGTGATTTCGGAAAAAGAATTCCACGCACAGGATTCAACCACCGACGTATCCAAAAACGAATACGTACTCTTCGAGACCACCGGTGTGTACATGCAGATAATACGTGAAGGATGCGGCGAGAAACTCAAGGACGGCGAAACGGCGACCATATTATGCCGCTTCAGCGAGCGCAATCTGCTGACAGACTCTCTCCAGCTTACAAACGACATTCTCGGACTTGCCGCACAGGTGGACAAAATGAGTGTGAAGAACACATCCGGTACATTCAGAGCATCATTCATCGAAGGTGCAAGCGTGATGTATTCAATATACGGCAGTGCTTCCGTCCCCGCCGGATGGCTCGCACCGCTCACATACATCAAGATAGGACGTCCGGCAAAACCGGGTGAGGAGATTGCAAAAGTGAAACTCATTGTTCCTCACACACAAGGTCATCAGTATGCTTCATCGGGTGTTTATCCGTGCTTATACGAAATAACATATCAAAGAGGATATTAAAATTATGACACTCATAAAATCAATATCAGGAATACGCGGCACCATCGGAGGCCGTACCGGCGACACACTGAACCCGCTGGACATCGTGAAATTCACATCGGCATACGCCACATTCATGAAGCGTAACGCCAAATCTGGCAGCGGCAAGATTGTTGTCGGACGCGACGCCAGAATATCCGGCGAAATGGTAAAGGACATTGTATGCGGCACACTTCTGGGTATGGGATACGACGTAGTGAACATAGGACTGGCCACAACACCTACCACTGAGCTGGCAGTAACAATGCTGAAGGCCGACGGAGGTATAATCATCACAGCCAGCCACAATCCGAGACAGTGGAACGCCCTGAAACTTCTCAACTCACATGGAGAGTTTCTCACAAAGGACGACGGCAACGAAGTTCTGAGAATAGCAGAAGCAGAAGACTTCGAATATGCCGATGTCGACACAATGGGACATTATACGGAGGACAATTCTTTCAACCAGCGCCATATAGACAGTGTGCTTGCACTCCAGTTGGTTGACACCGAAGCCATACGCAACGCTCATTTCAGAGTCTGCGCCGACACCATCAACAGCGTAGGAGGCATCATCCTGCCACAGCTTTTCGAAGCACTGGGAGTGGAATACCATATACTCAACGGCGAGGCAAACGGCGATTTCGCCCACAATCCGGAACCGCTTGAGAAGAATCTCGGCGACATCATGTCGCTCACACGCGACGGCAAATACGATCTTGGCATTGTTGTCGATCCCGACGTAGACCGTCTGGCATTCATCTGCGAGGACGGCAGAATGTTCGGAGAGGAATACACACTGGTGAGTGTAGCCGACTACGTGCTCTCCCACACACCGGGCAACACTGTGTCAAACCTCAGTTCAACACGCGCACTGCGCGACGTGACCGAACAGTACGGAGGACAGTACACAGCATCGGCCGTAGGCGAAGTGAACGTTACAACAATGATGAAGAACACCGGAGCCGTGATCGGAGGCGAAGGCAACGGCGGAGTGATCTATCCGGAGAGCCACTACGGCCGCGACGCCCTTGTAGGAATAGCTCTGTTCCTGTCGAACCTGGCACACAAAAAATGCAAGGCAAGCGAACTGAAGGCCACCTATCCGGAATACTTCATTGCGAAAAACCGCATAGACCTGACACCGGACACTGACATCGACGCAATACTCGAGAAAGTGAAAGAGATGTACGCCAACGAGAAAATAACCGATATCGACGGCGTGAAGATCGATTTCAAAGACAAGTGGGTGCACCTGCGTAAATCGAACACAGAGCCTATCATAAGAGTATATAGCGAGGCACACACAATGGAAGAGGCCGACGAACTCGGCAAAACACTCATGCAGGTTGTTTACGACATGCAGAAAAAATAAACAACATAATAACAACTGACATAAAGGACGGCGGTTGCATGACTTTATTGCAGCCGCTGTCTTTTTATATTACGGTCTTTGAGACATAGCGGACATGAGTTTCCGACAAAGACAACTGCCATGATTCCAGGGCCACGTGAAGAAGCCTTGACTGCCGTGCAGCAGTAGTCCGGATAAATGATTATAATGAACTAAAATCGCGAAAAACCGATTCTCTACCCCACTTAAAAATCAAATATTTTCAACAAAAAATTTTTTCTCGCGTACAGCCCGGATATTGAAAGATAAGCCAACTTCTTAATAATCAAACACTTAAACAACACGTCGCTATTTCAAGCATCATACCTTGGTCCGAAAGAGCCCGAATCGCACTGCGATCAAGCCTATATCAGGGCATGATAAAGTTCATTTCGACCTCCAAAACCAACCATATCGGAATGCGAAAGAGTGCTTATCAGAAATTAATCAGGAATAAAACAGAATGCGAAGTTCGCAGACCTGTCCGATAATCCACGTTTCACGGGCTGTCGGATTTCCAGAATTCAAAAAATGAAATGTTAAATTCAAAAAATTATTTAACTTAATAACTCCCGCGAATTTAACATTTACACACTGCGTCAATACAGCCATGATGATGTGTCTTCAAGACAATACCGCGCCTTTACAAACACGCCACATATCCATAAAAATACTGACATCACGAAAAAACAAACACCCGCCATCACCATACTCACAACCCCGTCACATTCCTCAACCTGATTCACAGCCATGCACCTTCAGCACCAATAAAAAACAGCTTTAATATTTGGTCTTTAGAAAAAAATGAATTACCTTTGCACATGATACGACGATCACGTCATGTTTTGCCGATATGGCTCAGTTGGTAGAGCAATTCATTCGTAATGAATAGGTCCCCGGTTCGAGCCCGGGTATCGGCTCAGATAAAGTGGCAAATGTACTATGCGGCAGTAGCTCAGTTGGCAGAGCACTAGCTTCCCAAGCTGGGGGTCGCGGGTTCGAGCCCCGTTTGCCGCTCACAATGAAAGACACAAAATATTAATCATATTTTTATTTACCACATTCAATTATTCAATCATATAGTTTCGGCATGTATATTGTATGCTGATAAGATTGTCGTGCCTATAGATTTCGACACGGCAGCAGAAATCATAATATAAAAAATGAGGCAGTACCTTTCGGTATTGCCTCATTCAAATATTCTGAATTCATATCCCTGATCCTTCAACCACTGCAATGCCTCGGGAAGTGCAAAGTGCAGTTTGTCTATACTCTTGAGCGAGTCGTGGAATGTTATTATGGAACCGTTGCGCGTATAACGCTTAACATTCTCTACAACATCATCGGCTGTCATCCACTTGGAATAGTCGCGTGTGACGAGATCCCACATAACAATATTATATTTCCGGCGCAGCCACAGATATTCGGCATAACTCATGCAACCGTGTGGCGGTCTGAAGTAACGGGCCTTTATGAGTTCGTTGGCAGCATTTGTATCCTTTATGTAGGTTGTCGCAAAATGTTTGAAACCACCGAGGTGATGAAATGTGTGGTTGCCGACCTGATGGCCGGCAGCCACTATACTTTCATACAGTTCTGGATATTTCCGTACATTGTCGCCTACCATGAAGAACGTGGCACGTGCTCCGTATTCAGCAAGAGTTTTGAGAATGAAGGGCGTCGATTCAGGAATTGGTCCGTCGTCGAACGTCAGATAGACCGCCCTTTCCTTTTTGTTCATTCTCCACAGAGCTCTCGGATATAGCCAGCGTAACCACTGTGCAGGCTGTTCGATAATCATTACCCGGAGTCTTTATTTCAGTTCCACACCACCTTTGTTGCGATATTCGGTGTAGAGAGCGTTGAGTCTCTGCATGCGCTTCGCAGCAAGTTTCTGGTCGACCATTGATGTCAGTTCTGCCGTACTCTGCATCATTACTGCCTGACGCAGGAAATCGCTCTGAGCCTGAGTGAAGCGTGCACCCTTGAGCGACACGTACCATAAAGCGTACTGTTCGGCATTCTTCCATACTGCATCGAGCAGTTTTGCAGCTTTGGCCTTCTGTCCGGCAAGAGCATAAGCACGTGCAAGATCAGCTCCACCCGATATGTATGTCATCGGCACATTGTAATCAGGTATCACCTTAAGACACTTGTCAAGCACTTCGAGAGCCTTGTCCTTCTTGTTCTCATTGATGAGTTCAAGAGCAAGCATAGCGAACAGATGACGATGAGTGTAGCACATACGCATCACAGTCTCGTCAAGATAGAGTCCCGGTTTCTCCAGGCCACCCCACTTGTAACGTTTCATGAGGTTGTTGTATGCCTTCTCTGTATCGAAGCTCTTCACTCCCGGATTCTTTGTTGTGAACGGAGTGATACGATAAGCCAGACCTTCCTGTACAAAGTTGTCACCAAGATTCATGTAATTGTCTGCGCCTACTGTTGTCGCAATGTAAAGCGGACGTGTCCAGTTGCACTGAGAAATCATCTCGAGCATCATCAGTTCGCCCTTACCGAGCACACGTTTTCCTGCGAGCGAGATGACCATCTTGTCCGGTATGGAATCGCTTGCCATGAGCATGCCGCTCTTCTTCACAGCTTCCTTGTCTATCTTAACGTAGAGAGTATCTGTAGGAATGATGCGCATGTCATTATCCTTTGAGCGCACCCAGTACTTCATGACGTTCTTCACATCGAACGGATCATCTCCGAACTGAGCCTTGGCTTCTTCCGGATTCTGCTTATAGAAATCCAGTATCTGCTGCTTCACGTAAGGATGTATCTCCACAACCTCGTTGGTTCCGGAGCAATAGTCTATACGCGGCCATGATATAGGAACTGACGGTGAATCGTATGCCGGACGTTTCATCTGGTCGATGTACCAGTCGGTCTGCAGATAGCTGAGGTTGCAGACACGTGTGTCTGTGCGTACACCTTCAACTTCCTGGTTGTACCACAACGGGAATGTGTCGTTGTCACCATTGGTGAAGATGATAGGATTGCCCTTGTCCTGAAGTGTCATCAGATAGTTCTGACCGAAGTCGCGGCAGGTGTAACGTCCGCTGCGATCGTGGTCGTCCCAGGTCTGGCTTGCCATCTGTACAGGCACAAGCAGACATACAGCACCTACGATGGAAGCAACAACAAGTTCATGACCCTTGAGTTTCTTCTTCAGATAGTCAATGATTGCAGCGACACCCATACCGCACCAGATGGCAAAAGCATAGAACGAACCTGCATAAGCATAGTCACGTTCGCGCGGCTGCTGCGGTGTCTGATTCAGATAGATGACAATTGCAAGTCCTGTCATGAAGAACAGGAAGAAGACAACCCAGAACTGACGGATTCCGCGACGGCCTCTCCATGCCTGCCAGAAAAGTCCGAGCAGACCAAGCAGAAGCGGCATACAATAGAACACATTGTGGCCCTTGTTGTTCTTGAGATCGTCAGGCAGTTTGCTCTGATCACCCAAAAGCATATTGTCAATGAACGAGAATCCTGTTATCCAGTTGCCGTGCTCCGGCTCACCGTTGCCCTGGATGTCGTTCTGACGGCCTGCGAAATTCCACATGAAATAGCGCCAGTACATGAAATTGCACTGATATGAAAGGAAGAAACGGAGATTGTCTATCTGTGAAGGAACCTTCACTGTGATTGGTTCTCCGCAACGGTCGTAAGGCACTTCGGTACCGTTCACTCCGCCCATCCAGCTCTCATAGGCCTCAGCATGGGCAGAACTGTGCATACGCGGGAACAGCATATTCTGCGCATAAACAAGCTTCTCCTTATGGCTTACTACGAAATAAGAATCTTTCTCAGTACTGTCGGCTTTTTCCTTACGCTGCCAGATAGGAGCGCCCTGCTTTCTGCGCGGCTCGCACATGTTGCCCTTTACGTCGAACGCAACCTGTGATGTATATGCCTGACCGTAAAGCAGCGGACTGTCACCGTACTGGTCGCGGCTGAGATAACTGCCAAGTGTGAAGATGTCCTCCGGTGAGTTCTGATCCATCGGCGGGTTGGCAGAAGAACGTATTACGATAACCGCATAGCTTGAATAACCAATCATGAGCATCAGCAGACACAGAAGCACTGTATTCTTGATGCGTGCGGTAACATAAGGTACAACCTTTTTCTCAACCTTGCGGGTACGGCCGAGCAGATAATAGAGAACACCCATCACTATCACACCAATGACAGCAGCCGACCATCCGTAACCATAGAACGGAATGCCGAGCATACCTACAGACAATACGAATGCGATATTCTGTCTCTTGAGACTGCCTCCTGTATAAGTTTCGTATATAGCCCAGATAACAGTTGCAACAAGCAGAATGATATATACTATCTCACCTGTGTTGAACGGACATCCCAGAACATTCACGAAAAGAAGTTCGAACCATCCGCCAACAGTCACAATGCCCGGTACAACACCGTAAAGCACTGCCGCAACAATGACAAACGAAATGACAAGAGCAACAAGCGAGCCTTTGAGTTCGATGTCTGGGAAACGACGGTAGCAATAGACAAGCACAATGGCCGGTATACAAAGCAAGTTAAGAAGATGCACACCGATGGAAAGTCCTGTCATGTATGCGATAAGCACAAGCCAGCGGTCGCTGTGAGGTTCGTCGGCATGATCCTCCCATTTGAGAATAAGCCAGAACACAACTGCCGTGAAAGCTGAAGAATAAGCATATACCTCGCCTTCGACAGCCGAGAACCAGAATGTGTCGCTGAATGTATAGATGAGCGCGCCGACAAGTCCTGATGCCTGAATGGCAACGAGTTTGGCAGTAGTCAACTGGCTCCAGTCTTTAAGAATGAGCTTACGTGTAAGATGGGTGATAGTCCAGAAGAGGAACAATATAGTCGTGGCGCTGAGCAACGCACTCATTATATTTACCATCTTAGCCACCTGTGAAGGATCGCTCGCAAACTGTGAGAACAGATTTGCCGTAAGCATGAAGAACGGAGCTCCAGGCGGATGACCTACTTCTAATTTGTAACCTGTTGTAATAAATTCGGGACAGTCCCAAAAACTGGCTGTCGGCTCAATTGTTGAACAATACACAAAGGCTGCAATAAGAAAAGTCAGCCATCCAAGCGTATTGTTCACTAACTTATAATTTTTCATTTACAATTTAGATATGTGTTATGCATTCTTTAGATTACATGAAAAAACGAGACTGGACACAAGAAAAGTTTTCAAGTTGTACAGCTCTGAAGCCAATTATGAAACAATATGCTGACACGCACACATTCATAAATATCATTTTATAAATGCAAAGATAACATTTTTATACGACAAAGAAACTTTAATATCAATGCATTAATATAATTTAATGCACACGGCATAAAAATAATATCACACATTTAAGATTTGTCTGAGAAGTTTCCGTTCGTATAAGTATAAATTGATTACAATCAGAAACAACTATTCTGAACAGCTAAGACATTCGATAATGTCGCGCTCCGTTATATCACCGACAGGACACAAGCGTACAGCCCGATTGACAAAAGCGACATTTCTCGCATTCTTCAATACAGAATCTATGTCATGACTGACTATGACAATCGCGCAATTTTGATTGATACGCGACAACATTGTATACATCTGTGTTTGAAAATGGCGATCAATATAAGTGTTCGGTTCATCAAGAACAAGCACCTCCGGCTTGGAGACAATAGCACGCGCAAGCAACACTCTCTGTAGCTGTCCGCCACTAAGCTCACCGATATGACTCTGCTGCAGATGTTCTATTTCAAGTGTCTGCAATACTTCTCGCACCATGGCATGCTGTTCCCTGCTGTATGAAGCGAACGGTCTGGCACCCATTTTCAACCCGGACAAGACAACATCATGAACAGAAACAGGGAACTTCCGGTCAAGATTGTTATATTGCGGAAGGTAACCCATAGAGAGATTTTTGACATTCCGGCCATCACGCATATAACAGACAGTTCCTGACATCGGACGCATCAGGCCGAGTAAAACTCTTATAAGAGTGGTTTTCCCACATCCGTTAGGTCCGATAATGCCAAGAAAATCATGGTCGTTTATGCTTATATTGACATCACGCAATATGATTTTACCATCATATCCGGCCGACATGCCGGCTGTCTTTATTATTGGCTGTTCTTTTATTTCAGACATCTTGCAACCTTTATCATTTCATTCTGCCAGTCATATCCGAGCGGATCAATCTCCGCAGTATCAGCTCCTGTACTTTCTGTCACAGCGTTTATATTACGATTGGCAAACTCTTTCTGAACAAAAAAGACTTTCACACGTTCATGCTTTGCTCTGCTTATGATATTATGCATCTGTCGCGCGCTTGGCTCACGGCTCTCCTCCTCCAACGGAATTTGCGTCAGACCGAAATCACGGGCATAATAAGTCAGTATGGGATGATAAATCAGGAACGAACGGGTCTTTGCATTTCTGACAAGATGTCTGATCTCCGAGTCAACATGATTGATGGAATCAATAAGATTTTCGAGATTCTTCTTAAAATAAATACTGTCCTTCTTGTCTATTTTTACAAGTGCCCTGTATATGTTTTCTGCGATTATCAACGAATTGGCTGTGCTCATCCAAGTATGCGGATCAGGGATACCATTCTCCGTCTTCATCATTGATATGCCATCGGAAGAATCCACTATAATGGCGTGAGGAGCGTTTTGTTCGAGTTTCTTCATCCATGTACGTTCAAAACCAATGCTCCCCACCTTGACATAAAGGACACTGTGTGACAGATTCATCATCTGTCTGGCAGAAGGTTCGTATGTTTCCGGATTTCCCCCCTGCGGCACCATTGTCTCAACATCAAACCTGTCTCCGGCTATACACTCGGCAAAATATCGCAACGGTTCTATTGTTACGGTTATCACACGTCTGTCCGGAGATTGTCTCATATTATCACGACATGACACAGCCACAGACAATATTGTCAGGAAAAGAAGAATATTATATTTTTGCATTGTCAGAACATCAATTTAACACCATAGGCAAGGAATACATATCTCAGCATTTTTCCAATAGAGATACTGATAACCGAAATCAGAACATTAGCCCTCATCAATCCAAGCATTATGGTGATAGCATCACCAAGCACAGGTATAAAAGCAAAGAATCCGACCCAGGCTCCACGGCCTGCCATAAAACGTTCTGCACGCGACAGGCTTTCTTTGCTTACATGCAAATAATGCTCTATCCAGTAAAGCTTGCCCAAACGGCCAATACCGTAATTCATCAAAGAACCGGCAACATTTCCTATCGTTCCATATACGACAAGGGGCCAAGGCTGCAGTCCTGCCGCCAAAAGACCGACCATAACAGCCTCACTACTGAATGGCAGAACACTTCCTGCGAGAAACGCAGATATAAGCATGCCCCAATATCCCCAGTTTATCAAAAAATCTATAAAGGCATCCATGCGCTGTACATTGTTATTAAAAAGACCGATAAGACGATAACAAAAAACAAAATATTTGTCAGTCTGGTCTTAGTGAATACAATAAAATGAGCAATAAGGGGTGAAGTATTAACAACCATTATTCCTATAAACTGCTCGTAGAGATTGGGCTGAAGCAATAATAATACCGCAACATAAATGCCTGTAACCGAAAATATTTCATAAAGCATTCGTGTACGTATCTTGTCCTTGTAGCTGTTTCGGTGAAAATGGATTATTCCTATAATCATAAGTAAGGCAAGCGCTGCAAAAACTATAATGCAACCATCTGTCAACACTGTATAGTCGAACAGCTTTCCAAAAACACCCAACTGACTGAAATGATCGGCAAGCAGACCTATTTGTCCTGTATATATATAATAACTGATCAAGAACCAATAAGGAAATATCAAGCCAAGGACAGACGCAAAGAATGTGCGTATGTTACCGGCAAGAACGTTTGTGAACAGCAAAATCCACATCAAAGGCACCAAAAAAAGCATATGAACAGACATTGTGCTTGCTATTCCAATCATCAGAAAAGCATAAAACACAAGTCCCATTGAGCTTTTATTCTGATAGGCGTGGAAAAAAAACATGTAGAAAGCAATGAAACACAACTGTGTCAAAGCCGATGTCAGCGGAAACCTCAATAGCGCCGACATCAGGAAAAGCATAATATAGGAACATGAAACCATTCGGCTGTACACACGAATAAGTGCATTGGAATTGTTCAACTCTACCATAAGATATGAAGATACAACCAATACTCCGAAATGCAGCCAAAGATTCTGTTCTATTAATCCGCATGCAATACTCATCAATAAGCCATATATGGCTGTGACAGGCAATGCGAAACGGCTTTCCGCAACTATGTTCTGTATTCTTTTTCTCGCCACGATGATATAATGGATTTATTGCACTTTCATTTTGCCGACATACAGCATACAACATCGGGCTTATAAATCATGCCCGATGTCTCTTCTGAAATACTTGTCTGTAAATGTGACAAGATGCGCTCCTTCAAACGATTTAGCCAAAGCCTCATCGCGGTTCTTACCATAAGAACATACTGCTATGACACGTCCGCCACTTGTCACAACATTACCATCTTTCATCTGTGTCCCTGCATGGAATAACACTGAATCCGATACTTTATCAAGTCCTTCGATGATGTATCCCTTCTGATATTTCTGAGGATAACCACCACTGACAAGCATCACACAAACAGCAGCACGTTCGTCAAACTCAATGGTTCTCTTGTCAAGATCGCCACTTGCCACTCCTTCAAACAAATCAACAATGTCACTCTTAAGTCTAAGCATGACACTTTCAGTCTCAGGATCACCCATACGGCAATTATATTCTATCACCATAGGTTCACCATCAACATTTATAAGGCCGAAGAATATGAATCCTTTATAGTCAATTCCTTCCTCTGCAAGACCATTTACGGTAGGACGTATTATACGGTTTTCAACCTTAGACATCCATTCCGATGTAGCAAAAGGCACCGGCGAAACACTTCCCATACCACCAGTATTAAGACCTGTATCGTGTTCTCCGATCCGCTTATAGTCTTTTGCTTCGGGAAGTATCTTGTAATTCTTACCATCTGTAAGAACAAAAACAGAACATTCTATACCACTGAGATACTCTTCGATAACAACTCTTGCAGAAGCATTGCCAAACATACCGGCAAGCATTTCCTTCAGTTCTTTTTTAGCCTCTTCCAGGGTAGGCAATATAAGAACGCCCTTACCGGCACACAGTCCGTCTGCTTTTAGTACATAAGGAGCTTTCAATGTCTCAAGAAAAGCCAGTCCTTCTTCCAATGTCTCACCGGTGAAAGTCTGGTATTTTGCAGTCGGAATATTATGTCGCTGCATGAATCCTTTTGCAAAATCCTTTGATCCTTCAAGTACGGCACCAGCCTTTGACGGTCCGATTACAGGAATGGCTGATGTGCGTGGATCATTTTTGAAATCGTCATAGATGCCTTTCACCAATGGATCTTCAGGACCAACAACAACCATATTTATATCATTTGCCAGAGAAAACTCCTTTAAAGCTTCAAAATCATCAGCCTTTATATCTACATTTTCTCCACAATTGGCAGTACCTGCATTGCCCGGAGCAATGAACAGTTTATTCACTTTCTCACTCTGTGCGATCTTCCATGCCAAAGCATGTTCGCGTCCGCCACTTCCAAGCAAAAGAATATTCATAAGCTATCTTTATTTGTTTATGTTGTTTGTCATTATATATCATATAACGGCAGACCATTACACATGGCTGCCGTATAGTGTTTATTTAAGATAATCCTCAAAATACTGTGTGATTCTTTCATGCAGATGCACACTCTGATGTCCTCGCATGTTGTGCGGTTCGCCAGGATAAACGAAGAAGTCTGGCTGTGTGCCTGCTGCGATACATGCCTGAAGGAATGCAAGACAGTTCTGCGGAACAACCACCGGATCATTCATACCAGTAATGATCTGAAGTTTTCCCTTAAGATTCTTTGCCTTATACAACAGGCTACTTTCCTTGTATCCTTCAGGGTTTGCCTGCGGAGTATCCATATAGCGTTCGCCATACATCACTTCATAATATTTCCAGTCGATAACCGGTCCACCGGCAACTCCCACCTTGAATACGTCCGGATATGTGGTCATAAGAGAGGTCGTCATAAATCCACCGAAACTCCATCCATGAACTCCGAGACGGTCTGCATCAACATAAGGTAATGTCTTAAGATAATCAACACCGCAGATCTGATCCTTCATCTCCTCAACTCCAAGATGTCTGAATGTGGCCTGCTCAAAATCACGTCCACGGTCTGACGATCCCCGATTGTCAAGAATGAATACGATGTAACCCTTCTGTGCCATGTATGTTTCCCATCCGCGGCTCCAGTAATGCCAACGAGCCTCAACATTTCTAACACCCGGTCCACCGTACACATAAACCACTGTAGGATATTTCTTTGACGGATCAAAATCAGCAGGCTTCACCATACGATAATACAAATCAGTAGTGCCGTCGGCAGCCTTTATTGTTCCCGAGGTAAACTGTGGCACGGCATATCCTTTCCAAGGATCGTCCGAAGTAAAATAGTTTACTCTCTTTGCCGTCTTTGTATCTATAATATCAATATTTCTCGGCACATCTGGTTCGGTGTAATTGTCAATGATAAGACTTCCTTTCGGTGAGAGAGCAAGTTTATGTCCGTCGCCACTGTTGGCATGACATCCCTTACCGTTATCAAGCAGTTTACGCTTTCCGCTGGCAATATTCACTGAATAAATATTGTTCTGTATCGGACTGCATTCAGTTGAAAGAATTATCGCAGACTTGTTCTTCACATCAAATCCCATCAATGCGAGCACCACCCACTTGCCACTTGTAAGCTGTTTCGGTTCGCCACCTTCTGTGCTGAAAAGATAAAGATGATTATATCCGTCACGCTCACTCTGGAGTATGAACTTACTGCTATCCCACGGCAAGAATGTCACTGGATTGACAGGATGCACATACTTGTCGTGATGTTCACGGTACAATGTCTTCACCTTATTTCCAATCTGGGCATCATAAACATCAAGACTTGCATCTGTCTGATCGCGATTCACCTCTATAAGATAAATCTGCTTGTTGTCCGGTGTCCATGCGATATTTGTGAAGTATCTGTCTTTCGGATTGCCGACGTTCAGATAAACGGTCTTACCTGTCTTAAGACTGTAAACACCAACTGTCACCTCATGGCTGGTCTCACCGGCCATAGGATATTTCTCCGGTTCGAGAGTGGCGATGCGTGTATCAATGCCAACCAACGGATAGTCGGTGACCATAGACTGGTCCATGCGGTAGAAAGCCAGACTCTGACCGTCGTTACTCCAGAACAAGCCCTTGTTGATACCGAACTCATTGCGGTGAACACTCTGTCCATACACAATATCTCTCGATCCGTCTGTCGTAAGCTGCGCGACCTTACCATCTTTGCCCACAACATAAAGGTTGTCGTTCTTTACATAGGCAAGCGTCTGTGAAGCAGCACTCCACTCCTCTGCCTGCATACCCTGACCGCTGACAAACTTAGCTACAACATTTTTGTTCTTCCAATCGACAAGAATTCTCATGCGTCCGTTTGAAAGCATGACAACAGTCTTGTCTGCATAAGGAAACTCTGCACTGTAAAGACTGCGTATCTTGCCGTCCTCTCCAAGACCACTTTTCTCGATTGCAGCATTTATGTCATCAAGAGTGAACAGCAGTTTCTCCTTGGCATTTTTAGGATTCACGACACTGCATTTGTCGTAATCGTCATGAACAAGAGTCTCCCCCCACCAGGAAGTGTACTTGTTCTTCGGCGTCATATTATAATAATTGTTTCCGCCAAAGTTCAAGTCTTCCAATGTGAACTGCTTCAGCTGTGCATATGTGTTACCAAAAAACATGCTGAAAAGAATCAATAACAAACTTGAAAACTTAATCTTCATCGCCAGATCTCCTCTTATAAAATTTGCCCATATCACGTTCCTCACGTTTACCGCCGCGTCCGAAATGCTTTCCGCCACGTTCTGCTTTCTTAAAATCGCGACGCGAAGGTTTTCTGTCACCGTCGGCCGAAGCGTCACGGTTTCTGCTCGCATTCTTGCGCTCCGGCGAATTCTTCATACGCTCTATGGAATAGAACTTAAACGAACGTATGTCAGCTGCCTCGTTCTCCTCTTCTTCATCTATGCGCTTCTTAAATTCACGATTCTTCTTAAAACGGTGTTTCTCAGCCATCTGTCTTTTTTCCTCGTCGCTCTTTACTATACCGCCTTCGGATCTGAATTCCTTCATTCTTCCGTCGAACATAGTGTATTTTCTGAACTCACATTCCAAAGAACCATTATAAACAGGAATCTTTATCGACGGTTTCAGACCAATCTGGTCAAAACACTCCTCACGATAACTCAGAACCCAAGCCTCGTTGTCTGTAAACTCATGCTTCAGACGCTCGCCAATCATTCTGTATGTAGCCAACAGGTTGGGTGTTGATATACGTTCGCCATAAGGCGGGTTTGTAACAATGATGCTCTTGTTCTGCGGTTTCTTGAAGTTTGCGAAATCTGCTTCGCTAACAGTTATATCATTTGTGAGGCCAGCAGCTCTCACATTGAGACGTGCAGTATTAACAGCCTTTATGTCAATGTCATATCCATAAATATGATGTTTGAACTCGCGTTCCTGCGAATCATCATTATAGATACGGTCAAACAGATCCTTGTCAAAGTCGCTCCACTTCTCAAAAGCGAACTCCTTACGGAATATACCAGGACTCATGTTGTGGGCAATGAGTGCAGCCTCAATGAGCAAAGTACCTGATCCACACATCGGATCAATGAAATCGCAGTCGCCGTTCCAACCTGTCATGAGTATCATTCCGGCAGCCAACACTTCATTGAGAGGAGCTTCCACCGATTCCTGTCTGTAACCTCTGCGATGCAAAGACTCACCGCTCGAGTCGAGCGACAGCGTAGCATTGTCTTCCGCAATATGTATGTTAAGACGGATGTCTGGATTGCTGACCGATATGTTCGGACGTGTTCCGGTGTTCTCACGGAACTGATCGACTATGGCATCCTTCACCTTATAGGTCACAAATCTGGAGTTTCTGAACTCCTCTGAATAAACGACCGAATCAACAGAAAAAGTCTTTCCCTTTTCTATGATCTTGCTCCAGTCGATCTTTTTCACCTCATTATATACATCATCAGCCGAACGGGCCTTGAAATGACTGATGGGTTTCAAAATACGGATAGCTGTATGCAGCTGGAAGTTTGCACGATACATCATCTCCTTGTCTCCTGTAAACGACACCATACGACGTCCTGTCTGAACGTTGTTGGCTCCCATCTGTATCAGTTCTTTTGCAAGAACAGGCTCAAGGCCCATAAACGTTTTGGCTATGAGTTCAAATTCGTTCATATCTGTTTTTTGTTGTTATGTTCTGTTTTATGTCTTGTTGTTATTATATCCTTCTATCCGAGTATGACAGGAGTCATGCCTTCCGTTCACATGTTCTGTATTTTTTTGTGTTCGGCATCATGTCTTCCGTTATCCACTCGTTGGCTCCCACCACACAGCCCTCGCCTATCGTCACACGTCCGAGAATGGTTGCGTTGGCGTATATCACGACGTTGTCTTCTATTATAGGATGACGCGGAATGCCTTTTATAGGATTGCCGTGCTCGTCGAGTGGGAAACTCTTTGCACCAAGCGTCACTCCCTGATATATCTTGACATTGTTTCCGATAATGCAGGTCGCACCTATCACCACACCGGTACCATGGTCTATTGTAAAATATTTGCCTATTGATGCGGCCGGATGTATATCGATACCTGTTTCCGAATGGGCCATCTCGGTAATTATTCGCGGTATGAGCGGCACACCGAGCAGATGCAGCTCGTGCGCCAAACGGTAGTTCACAAGTGTTTTGATGACAGGATAGCAAGATATCACTTCACCACAGCTTTCTGCCGCCGGGTCACCGTTGTATGCTGCCGTGACATCTGTTGCAAGCGTACTTCTTATTTCCGGCAGACGCGAGATGAGCTCCGCCGACAGTTCCTCAGCCTTCTCTGCCAGCGCCGTGAGGTCGCTAGGCTCATCCTCGCAGCAACAGTCGCTGAAACAAAGTCCGGCCTCGATCTGGTCGGAAAGCAGACGGTGGAAACGTTCTACATTCACACCTATATGATAACGAATGGTTTTTGAGTCGAATGAGGAATTTCCGTAATAACCAGGAAACAGTATTGCCCGTGCCAGTGATATGATTTCCTCGAGCACTTTGCCCGAAGGCAGCGGGTTGCCGTCACGATGGTGATGACAAATGCCCTTCAGCGACTCCGCTGCCGAAAGTCTGTCAACCGTCATGGTGAGCACATGAGTCAATTGTCCGTTACTCATTTCTTGCAATTATGTATCAACATTTCATATAAAGCCATGCGCCCAGAATCAAATTAAGACGACCTACCGTCCCATGGCTCAAAACAATTTTTTCCGCTACAAAATTAATAATAATTATCTGAAAACATAACACAAACATTAAATAAAAATATCGCGTACTTTCAAAAGCCGAAGTGCGGCAGGCGGCTCACATACAGGTGCGCCAGTGAGTGTAACAGAAAAGACACGTTTGTAACAGAATTGTAACATGTGTTTAAAAAACCTGTAATATGCCGAATATAAATTTGCAACCTGAAAAAACATATATGACATTTTTATAATTTGTATGGAAACAATTTATCTATGTATTGTTGTCTTTCTGCTATGTCTGGCAGTATTCGACCTTTTTGTGGGTGTCAGCAATGATGCCGTGAATTTTCTCAACAGTGCCGTCGGAGCCAAGGTGGCAAAATTCCGTACGGTACTGATCATCGCATCATTGGGAGTGGCTGTTGGTGCTGTCATGTCATCGGGAATGATGGACGTGGCCCGTCATGGAATCATGAGTCCAAACAACTATTCGTTCAACGAAGTGATGACCATTTTCCTGGCGGTCATGGTTACCGACGTAATCATTCTCGACATGTTCAACACATTGGGCATGCCTACTTCAACCACAGTATCTCTCGTATTCGAGCTTTTGGGAGGAACATTCATACTGGCCACCATAAAGATGATAGGCGACGGCTCTCTGAGCTACGGAGATCTGCTCAACACGGACAAAGCTCTGAGCGTCATCATAGCAATATTCGTCAGCGTTGCCATAGCATTCTTCTTCGGTATTCTGGTACAATGGATATCACGTATAATCTTCACATTCAATTATAAGAAGCACAGCCGCTACACAATAGCTATCTTCGGCGGCATAGCCTTCACCGCACTCGCCTACTTTATTTTCCTTAAAGGACTCGGCAAATCACATTATATAGACGCAAGCACACGTGACTGGATAACAGCCAACACCTCAATGCTGCTCGTATACACATTCATCGGTTCGACAATCGTCATGGAAGTGTTCCACCTGCTGCGCATCAACGTGTTCAAGTTTGTGGTTCTCATGGGTACTTTCGCACTGGCAATGGCATTCGCAGGCAACGACCTCGTGAACTTCATAGGTGTGCCTCTTGCCGGTCTCGACTCATACAACGACTACATGGCCAACGCCAACGGAACTGCACCTACCGCCTATCTCATGACTTCGCTCATGGAAAGTGCAGAGACTCCGCCTCTCTATCTTATTGCCGCAGGCGTGATAATGATTGTCGCTATGGCTACATCCAAGAAAGCACATAACGTGATAAAGACCAGCGTGGACCTGTCACGTCAGGATGAAGGAGACGAAATGTTCGGTACAAGCCGCGCAGCACGCAGCATAGTACGTGCCACACAGGATGCCGACTCAGTGATCAAGCAGTTCCTGCCACAAAGACTCAAACTCTGGATTGACAGCCGTTTCAACAAGAACGAGGCCGAACTGAGCGAAGGTGCCGCTTTCGATATCGTACGTGCAGCAGTGAACCTCGTACTGGCGTCAATGCTCATCACCATAGGTACAAACTACAAACTGCCGCTCTCTACAACTTACGTCACATTCATGGTGGCAATGGGTACAAGTCTTGCCGACCGCGCATGGAGCCGCGAGAGCGCTGTATTCCGTGTGACCGGAGTGCTGAGCGTTATCGGTGGATGGTTCATAACAGCCGGAGCAGCCTTCGCAGCATGTGCTATAGTATGTCTGCTCATGTTCTACGGCGGCATCATAGTACAGGTGGCATTCATGGCTCTTGTGATTTTCCTCCTCATACGCAGCAACCGTCAGTATGCAAAGAAGGAGAAAGAGAGCGGAAAGGGCGACATGTTCCGTCTGATGATGCGTTCACGCGATCCGGAAATAGTATTGGATCTGCTCAACAAACACGTGAGCAAGACTCAGAGTTTCGTTGCACGTTTCACTATCGAACAGTTCAACAAGATTATAGACGGACTTGAAAATGAGAAGCCGAGTCTGCTGCGCCACGTACAGCGCGAATTGAGAAGTGAAAAGGACGAGTTGAAGAAATACCGCCGTCAGGAGTTGCTCGCCCTGCGCCGCGTACCAAGTGATATTGCAATAGAACGCAACACATGGTTCCACCTCGGTATCAACTCTTCCGAACAGTACATCTACTGTCTGCGACGCATGCTCGAACCTATTAAGGAACATGTGGACAACAGCTTCAACCCGATACCGGAAGTGTTCGTCAACGAGTTCAGACCAATACGCGAAAAGATCAACGATCTGATGCAGCAGACCGAGAACATCATCTCCACAGGACAGTATGACAACTACCGCGAAGTGCTCGAGAGTGCCGACGCATGCAAGGATCTGCTCTCAAGCGTACGTAAGCAGCACATCAACCGCATACAGCAGAGTGATGACGAGAACTTCAAAGTATCGCTCGTATATCTGAACATTCTGCAGGAAAGCCAGCAGTTGCTCAGCAATATGCGCCATCAGCTCAGAGCAGCCAAGAAGTTCATTGTGAACTGACAATATCTGTATTGCAACATAAACCAGGCACGTCCGGAGTCGGTCAGACCGATTTCAGACGTGCTTTTTTATACACACACCACCGTGAATTACGGACTTATTTTATCCGTATGCATGTCATAAGAATACAAAGCATCACCCCAAAATTGTACTTTTATACACCACACAGTCGTCAATAGAACTGTATCCGGAAAAAGACGACAACCATACCCGAAGGCCCTTTTGCCAATACTGTACGGCCTCAACAATACAACAAACATGCGACAAGTAAATCCTACCGCTGCAAAATAGGCTTTATGGGCTTACGGAACAGCCCGTTTCAGGGTGCGAAACAGGCTGTTTTAGGGCATGAAATGGGCCGTTTCAGCCCCTCAAACAGGCTCTTTCGCAAGCCGAAAAAGCACATTCTGAATCAATACAGACACTGCGTCTTTTAGATAGACAAAGATAAAAAGCTGACAATCAGAAACTTACAACAATTAATATAGATTCTCATACAAACAGGAAAAAGTGAATGAGAACTGAAAAACCAGAATATTCCGCACCATAACATTCCGGAAAACAGTACAGAAAGTGCAAAACGTGGTCGCGCAAGACACATATTATGACATGCCGTATTTCTGACTATCAGAATAAAAGAAATCCGTGACACACCCTCTGGATGTATCACGGATATTTATTTCACAGTCTTTACGGCCACAACATATCGACGCGACCGCCAGACAATGGGTTGTTAAAAGAGTTTTGAAGGATAAACGCCTTCGTCGATGAGCGACTGAATCTTGTCTACAACAGACTGACGGTCGGCAGCATAAGTCACACCGAACCATTTGCTGGTTGTATCAAGCACCTTAACAGTAGCAGTATTCTCGTTGATGAGTTTGTTCACCATCAGCGGGATGAAGAACTCAGCCTTGAGGTTCTCCATGTTCTTCGGATCAGAAAGGAACTCCTTGAAGTAAGCCTCGCTGTGTTCGAAATAATCAGGAGTGAATCCCCACATGTTCATTGATACAGGTGTGTTGTCCTCAACAGCAACCCACTCACCCTGTTCGTCCTTGTAGCATACAGGACCATTCACACGCATTATCTCTGTGCGCTCCACTACAGTTGTGAGGTTTTCATCAGCATCTTTTGAGCAGATACCGCGTGCCACGGTACCGTTCTCAGACAGTGTGTTGCCTACACGGAAGCCCACCATAGCATACTTGTTTGTAGAACCCTCTGGCAGTTCGGAGAGGAACTTGCCTATCACCTGGAATGCATCACGGTTGTAGAAATCGTCGCAGTTGATAACGCAGAACGGTTCCTTGATGATGTCCTTGGCCATGAGCACGGCGTGGTTTGTACCCCACGGCTTAACACGACCCTCCGGCACTGAAAATCCTTCAGGCAGATCCTCGAGTGACTGGAAACAGAGTTCGGCCGGGATGTGGCCTTCATACTTGGAAAGAATCTTCTCTCGGAAGTCCTGCTCGAAATCCTTACGGATTACAAACACGATCTTGCCGAATCCGGCTTTGATGGCATCGTATATGGAATAATCCATGATTGTTTCACCATTCGGTCCTAAACCGTCCAGCTGTTTCAAACCACCGTAGCGGCTGCCCATACCAGCTGCAAGAAGTAATAATGTAGGCTTCATAATAAGTTTTTATTTATGTTGTTAATAATTCTGATTGCAAAAGTAGCAAATAAGAACGAGAATACGAAACGTGCAGCATAGTTTTTTGGCGTCATCAAACATGATTAGACCACTCTGTTCCCGCACGCTGTCATAATGCCTACCGACAACCGTCAGAACGGATAGCCGATGGCAAAATGCAGACTCTGTCCGTCACCAAACGAAGAGATGTTGTAGAAACCGCTCTTGTATGGCACATGCAGACCGACACCCCAGTCCAAACGCAACACGAAGAACTCAAGATCGTAGCGCAGACCGACACCTGTGCCAAGCGCAGTTTCCTTGAGCAGATTCTTCACTTTGAACACAGAGTTTGTGCGATAACCGTCATCACGCAGAGCCCATACGTTGCCTGCATCGAGGAATGTCGCTCCATATAGATTGCCGAACAGGCGGAAACGGTATTCAAGGTTAGCCTGCAACTTGATGTCACCGGTCTGATCCATATATGATGCGTGCTCGCTGTCGGTGTGGTATGCACCGGGACCGATGCTGCGCACGTTGAAGGCTCTTATGCTGTTGGCACCTCCCACATAGAACTGCTCACTGTAGGGTGCGCTCACGGAGTTGCCGTACGACCATATAAATCCGGCACTCACATGACCGACAAGCTGGC
Organism: Prevotella sp. HCN-7019; assembly: GCF_037890215.1. Taxonomy (NCBI): domain Bacteria; kingdom Pseudomonadati; phylum Bacteroidota; class Bacteroidia; order Bacteroidales; family Prevotellaceae; genus Prevotella; species Prevotella sp. HCN-7019. The sequence continues at coordinate 111,127 of NZ_JBBKBO010000006.1, forward strand.
TGTGATCGCCCACTGCCCATGTCTTTCTGAAGTCGGTCTCTATCTTGAAGAACTGTGCATACGGATTCTTGAACAGCTGTTTAGACTTCTCGTTCCATTTGTTGCCTGCCATCATGTATCCCAACGAAAGCAGATTGGAAGCCTCGCTGACCACCACCTGCCAGTAGATCGGACTACGATAGTTTGTCGGACTTGAATATGTGTATGTGTAACGCATCTTCGGAACAAACTGATCAGCCATCGTCACGAGCAGATAAGGGTTCTCTTCAAGTATGTCGGAGAAGGCAGACGTCATGCGTGTCATGTATTCATACTGCAGGATAAGCGGACTGAACTGATGGACAGACGTTGCCGTGCGTTGGAAATTGTATGTCAGCTCACCTGAGACAATATGTCTCTTGAAATATCCCGAGCGGTTTATTACGCTCGACGAAGCCTTCAGAATTGTGGAAGGCGTGTTGTACCAGCGCACACGACTCCAGAAAGGAAGCAGCAGACGTGGTATTTCCAAAGAAACATTGGCGCCATATTCATACGAATTCATCTCCGAACTGCTGCCGTCAGCGTTATGTCCGGTCTGCCATTCATACGATCCATTGATGTTGATATCAAGTTTTTCACCGCCACGGAAAGCATTACGACGGCTGATACCGATCACTGCTCCCGGACCAAGTTTGCCACTCGTCTTCCCCACCATATTGGCTTCCACATAGAAATCATAAGGTTTGTCGAACACACAACTTAGCGTAAGGTCAAGCGTATCGCACCTTAAGGTAGTATCACGGGGAGTAAATTTAAAATCAACATAACTGAAAAGTCCTGTACCGGTTATCTTGTTGGCAGACTGCAGATAGTCGTCGTAGCTGTAGAGCTTGCGCGGACGCAATTTCAGATCACGCAGTATGACACGCGTGCGGAGTGGTGGTTTCCGACCATTGAACCGTACTGTGAAGTATCGGTGCTCGAGAGAGTCACTGAGTTCTTCCATATAGTCCTTCCGCAATTCGAGGTTCACCTTACCTATATACCACTTGCGGCGCACATTGGCAGGAACACTGTCGGCATACTGCAAACGCAGTTGCACCGTATCTGGAACAGAGATAGTATCAGCAAGATATGACGCATAGCCCGGCTGATAATAATAATATCCGTTGTTGCGGAACACATTGCTCAGTCGTGTACGCTCGGCATCGAGTGTCGAAACCTTGAACGGGTCGCCCGGATGTATAAGTGTCTCACCAATTGTGGCACGTATCAGAGAATCAGCACGCTGCGGGAAATTGACATATCTGAGAGAATCAATTCTGTAAAGACGACCAAGATTGACAGTATAACCTATCTTCGCCTTCTTTGGATTCTTCTGCGTGATGACATTATATTCAACACTTGAGTCAAAGTAACCGTTAGCACGGAGCAATTCTCTGGTCACGTTGGCACGCAGTTCCGGATTTACCCAACTCATAAGCACCGGCGGTTTTCCGAACGACTTGGTTATCCACTTTGAAAAAACAGAGCGCGATTTGGAGAAAGAGTTCCATATCCACAAACCGTAAGGGAACGGCGAGCGATAGTAGGAACTGCCGAACAATGCACCGTTGGGAGCGGTGGCGAGTGCGGCTTCAACTTCTTCCTGAACAGCCACAAAATGGTCGTTCTTCTCGTAGTTCTTATATTCTATCTTCGTCAGACCTACAAACAACTGGTCATCCTCGGGGATGTTCTTTGTACTTGAGCACGACGCAAACACTCCCGATATTATCAGAATGATGTATAATGAGAAACTATTTGTTATTTTCATCTTTCTTTACTGTAACCGAATCCTTCGGTGTCTTTATCTCCTGATTGCTCTTGCTTTTGAATCTGAATATGTCTGTGAGGCGCTGTAACTTGCGTCGCCACATGAAACCTCCGCCATATTTGCCTACATATCCTTCCAGCCAATCATAGCTGTCACGCTCATAGAATAACTTGAGATATTTGTTTGAGTTCTGGCTGAGACGATATTCGAATGTCACATTATCAAAAAACGTATCGTTCTGATCTTCTACTTCGGCTCCGGTGGACACCTTTCCACCAATGACAATATTAAGTCTGTTGTTCCAGAAACGTTTGGAGAACTTGAACGAATAATCCGTCTGCACCTGTCCACTGCTGAGCGTAGTATTATCCATACCGAAACTCAGATCGAGCGTACGCAGAGCATTTCCTGATATTGAGTTTATCTGGCTGTTGAGGAAGGCGCTCAATGCGTTGTTCATTGAGAATGAACTTGTGTTGCCGTCGGCGATATACATACCAGTGGTAAGCATTGTCACGGCAAGTTTGCCTCTGTTTTCCTCCGACATGGTCTGAAGCTGATTATGGATGGTCAGGTCTTCCGGAGCATCAATGATAAACTGAAGTCCCATGTCATTAAGCGTCTTGGTAATGACAACACCACAATTGAACAGTACGCTTCGGCCTGTTCCGCCATCAGTGGAGACATTACTCTTTGTCTGCTCAGTTGCCGTGATATTGAGCTTCGGATTCATAGGATCGCCCATAAACTCGATGTAACTGCCATCTTGTATGACAAATGTCTTCAACGGGATTACCGGAAGCGAATACTTCATTTCTCCATTGCTCAGAGTATATCGTCCAGTAAGACGCAGGTTGTCAACAGCATTGTACTGCATACGCAGATTGCCACCGCCTATCAGGTCGACATAGTTAGAATGGCTTGCATTCAATGCACACATTATGTGCGCGCCCTCGTCAATGTTCATGGTCAGGTCCATGTCAACACCAGTCAGTGGAGGTCGCGTAACAACATCCTCAGTGGAGTCGTTGAGATTGACAAATTTAACAAGATCATTGAGTTGGTTGTCAGTAGACAAAGGCGAATCGCGCAGAACGTATGTCATGTCTGTTGAGCCCAACACATCAAGTCGACCTCTCACCTGCATACTTTCAAGAGAGCCTTTGAGCATTGCATAGAAATTCACATAAGCTTTGCCGTAAGCCTCGGAGCGTCTGTTCTCCTTTGCATTAATGAGCAGATAATTGGTTGCCTGGACACCAAGATCAAGATACATGTTGCTCATATTTGAGAAATCGAAATATCCGGTAAGCGACAGCGGACTGTTATTCTGAGCATACATCTTGTATTTATCGAAAACAAGATGACTCTTTGATATGGCAACAGGAGTTTCATCAAAACGCAGTTTGACACCATAAGGGACACTTACGACATAAGCCGAATCAAACCTCACCTCACCGTTTATAACCGGCGATGATAAAGAACCCTTAACAGACAAGTTTCCTCCGGCATAACCTCTAAGACCGAAAGTGCGATCGGGTATGAAACCATTGATAACACGAAGCGGGGCACGGCTCAAGGTAAGATCTGCATTAAGATAACCATTACCAGTCGAATTATAATTACCTTTCAACGTCGCAATCTCCACATCATCACAAGACAGGAATCCATCAACATAATGGCTGCCGTCCTCTTTGGGCATATATGCAAAATCACTCGCAATATTGCCTATGCGGTTCCCTTCATACACAAAATCATCTATAGTGACAGACGATGAAATATTTTTCTCATCAACCGTGCTCACAATATGGAAGTCACTGTTCATTATTCCGGACATCTTCGGAATATATGGTATCACAGAAAGCACTTCTTCTAGATTGAACTTGACCAAAGCCACGGTCATGTCCTGCAGAGCTTCCGTACTGTCGTTTGTGTAAACACGGATACCCATGCCGTCTTCGGCCCTGAGACTGAGATTTGCAGATATGCGCCGATCGTCGCCAAACAACAGATAATTGTCCTTATTTATCTCAAACGGTTTGAAACCAAGTATTGGCGTTCCTTTGCTTCCAAAGCGGATACGGATTCCATTTTCTGCCATTGCCGCATCAAGACCGATGGACACACCCACCCTGTCCTTGTCGTCGTACATGCGTACGCCAAAATAGACACCACGTTCATATAATGCTCCACGGAAAAGAGTGTTGAACACGTATTGTGGATTTCCCGGTCCGTTGCGAACCTGTCCATTAAAATCAGTCTGGACTGAATCAGAATTTACAGCAAACCTTATTGTATCAAGCCGCACACCTGAAACAACAAGCGAATCGACCGCAATGTTTCCATTTATTCCATCAAACGATGATGAACGTAAATCCATCTGCGCATGTTTCATGTCATAGCCGAACTTCTTCAACGAACGGCTGAAGAAATTGTTACGGCCGGCACAGAAATGGAATCTCATATGCGGGAAATATTCACGCAACCGCACCTGATCGATATAACGCTCTTTCAACTGTTTGCCAATCTCACCCAAGAGCCCCTTACCATTGCGCATAAGTTTCTCATAACCACCAGAAGCACTTATCATCATATCGAAATCACCACTTTTCACTATAGCCAAAGTGGAGTCGGTGCGGGTGAATGCTCTTATCAGTACATCCTCCGGCGTATATACACGCGCACTGTCCGTCAGAGCAATGTTGCGTATGCTTCCGCTTACACTGTGATTCTTTCTGAAATTGGTTGCAAAATTAATGTCCGCATTTAAAGACAAATCCACAGGAACATCGAACACCTGAAGTCTGTAAAGGTCGATATTCTTTATGTCACACAACAAATTTGCCTGCAGATTCTTATGACTCATCATAGCGTCAAGAGCCACATTTCCGTCAAGCAACTTATTATGACTGTCAAGAGTTGCGCGAGCCTTGCCTTTATCCAGACTGGCAGTGAATGTCATGCCCGAGAGATCGTAGTTTGAATAAACAAAATCAGACACGTCTGCATTAATATTCAAACGTGTGCGTGAAGAACGAATATCCGTACCCTTTCCAGAAAGACTGATATTGCCGGAGAACGGTTTGAAAGCCAGAGATGGCAGAAAGTGACTTATGTTCAATTTATCGGCTTCGGCCTTGGCTTCGTAAGACATACCATCTGTATTCATGGCCGCCGACAGTTTCAGTTTTCCGCCCCCCTCAGATGCTACAACATCCACATCATATTTTGTTCCTCTGGCCATAAGACGTCCGTCAATGGATATGCCTTTTGGAATGCGCAGTGAAGGGTTGCCGACAAAAGCTGTCACGAAGTCCATATTATATGTCTTGGCCTTCATGTTAAGGTCTGCTCCGAATTTCTTGTTATCATTTATATTCGTAAACCGTCCCTTACCGCTCACACTGAAAGCCGTAGGAAGATTGATTACGACACCGTCAAGACTCGCACGTTTCATGTTGCCTGTCACTGAAGCTTTCAGCGTAAGCGGATAATTTGGCCAACTACGCATGAAGGCGGAAGGCATAGAAGCCATAAAACGTGACAAATCCTGCCTACCAAACGAAGCATCAAGCAAGACATTGAGTTTGCCTGCTGATTTGCCAGACAAAGCATTGAACACTACATCTGCACGTGCACGTAATGATGATTCACTCGTGCGCAGGCGGAAATCAGGTACCTTCAGTCGGACAGAATCAAGCGAAACGGATCCACTCAGTTCGTTCAGACGTATGCCACTCTTCTCGTAAAAAGCGCACTCCTTCATTCGAAGGCTTAATGCAGAATCATGATAATAAATTGAATCTACAGACAGATTCAGGCCGGAAAGCGCTATGTGATTGTAATCAAGACCGGCCACCGGCTTCTCAAATTTATTGTCGTAGGTAATTTTTCCGTTCTTCCAGCCAAAACGTCCAACAGTATATTTGCCGTCATGAAGATCGAAGTTGCCGTTTCCGGCATTCATACTGTCCATGTAAGCAGATACCCGAAGCGTATCGCCTGGCATGTGCACAGTGACAGAAGTGCGCGATATGTCAAGATTGTCGACACATATTTTCCAGAAATTCTCGCTCTTAGTGGTATCTTCGGGCACACTGTCACTCAATGCCACGTCCACAACAGCATCGGCGAGAGACACATCGTTTATACGCACAGTTTCCTTATTAAGATCTATGCCATGACTCATAAGCTCAAGACAACCGAGCGTTCCGCGTATGCGTGCACTCTCAACAAGTCCGGCTGTATTGAGAATGACATCACTCAAACTAAGGCGATCAATTTCGACCTGACTTCTGAACAATGGCAGAAGTCTCACGTCCACAATAATATTGCGTACACTTGCGATGGTGTCTTTCTTATTTGAGAGCGAGTCAACAGGCTGCAAAACGCTCACACCATTGACGCTCAGATCGAGTGGAAATGCCAACCGTACATTGTCGACAGCTATGTCAAAACCTGTTTTTTCCGACGCAGAAGATACGACTTGCCTTACAATCCAGTTTTGAATCGGAGGTATATACAAGAGCACAGCCACAATGAAAAACATCATGACCGGTATGAGCAAAACTATCAGTATCCTTTTAAAGATTTTCTTCATTGGCATGTCTTTGTCTGTAAGTCGGGGACATCGTATTCAGAGGCATTTGTCGCACAAGTACAGTCCGGAGGGCCGCATCAGTCCTTGCGCACTATTCCACGCCACAACGGCTCATCCGGAAGTATGGCATCGAAGCTCATAGGCTGTTTGGATACGGGGTGTACAAATGTGATATTGGCCGAGACGAGCGATATGCTTCCGTCCGGATTGCTGCGTCGCGCTCCATATTTGAGGTCGCCCTTTATAGGGCATCCTATTGAAGCAAGCTGACAGCGTATCTGATGATGGCGCCCTGTCTTCAGCTCCACCTCCAGCAATGTGTAATTGTCTGTGTGGCCGGCTTCTTTATAGCACAACACCGCCTTCTTCGAACCGGGCACCTCGTGGTCGTAGCAATAGCTTTTATTCTGTTTTTCATTGCGCACAAGCCAGCCGGTAAGTATATCCATTGTTTTCGGAGGACGGCCGGCAGTAAGCGCCAGATAGGTTTTATGGACATCACCATTGCGAAACATCTCGTTGAGTCGTGACAATGCTTTCGATGTTCTGGCAAACACCACAACGCCCGACACCGGACGATCGAGGCGATGGACAACACCGAGAAACACATTGCCGGGTTTATTATATTTGACCTTGATGTATTCCTTAACTGTCTCCGACAACGGCGTATCGCCGGTCTTATCACCCTGCACTATCTCTCCGCTGTCCTTGTTTACAACGATGATATGATTGTCTTCGTATAAAACCTTCATTTATTATAATAAATATTTATGCACAATCCATAAGATGCGTCCAGCGTCTATCTTACGGATCATGCATAATGAGTGTGTCAGCAATTACATGTTCATACCGCCGTCAACCTGTATTACCTGACCGGTAACATAAGAAGACATGTCGGATGCGAGGAATGTAGCAACATTTGCGATGTCCTCAACTGTTCCACCACGGCGCAGTGGGATCTTCTTGATCCACTCGGCACGGATGTTGTCTGGCAGAGCCTGTGTCATAGCAGTGTCGATAAAGCCCGGAGCGATGGCGTTGGCACGTATGCCGCGGCTGCCCACTTCCTGTCCGATACTCTTTGCAAGTGCAATCAGACCAGCCTTTGAGGCAGCGTAATTGCTCTGTCCGGCATTGCCATGAACTCCTACAACAGATGCCATATTGATGATGGAACCGCTCTTCTGACGCATCATGATAGGTGTGCAGGCGTGGATGAAGTTGAACGCCGACTTGAGGTTAACGGCGATAACTGCGTCCCACTGTGTCTCTGTCATACGCATCATCAGACCGTCCTTGGTTATACCTGCGTTGTTCACGAGGATATCGATGCTGCCGAAGTCTTCGTGTACTTTCTTCACGAGTTCTTCTGTCTCACCGAAGATTGCAGCGTTGCTTGCATATCCCTTTGCTTTGACGCCCAGCGCCAGAAGCTCAGCCTCTGTAGCCTTTCCGTTCTCGTCAATAACAAGGTCGGTGAATGCGATGTTTGCACCTTCTGATGCAAATTTCAGCGCGATTGCTTTTCCGATACCGCGCGCAGCTCCTGTAATAAGAGCCGTCTTACCTGTTAAAAGTCCCATTTTTCTTTTTATTTATAAATAAACTATACTGTGAATTGTCATTTTGCAGTGTTTTTCCCAAGAGCACCATACACCACCTTGGCCACAAGCGGCTTGCTTGCCTCCTCTGTCATGCCGTGCCCCAGTCGACCGTATATGAACGGTACTTCCAGACCTTTTATACAATAATGTGTGATGTCGGCAACAAGATCCACGTCTTCTATATCGAACTCTCCGTCTGCCTTACCTTCGGCATATACCTTACGGAAAAGTTCTATTTCATCCTCATCAAAATTCTTACGCACTTTCTCTACCATCCAAATATTGCGGAAGAACTCCGCACGCAGATTGCCATTGCGCACTACAGTCTCCCTGATCATGCAGAGATGCGTATAAATGAGTTTGATTATCTTGTCCTGGGGTCGTATCTTCATGGCAGCCACCTCATCCAGCTTGTCGGACAGACGTTCCAACTCCGACTCTATAACTGCCGAATAAACATCTTCCTTTCTATTAAAATATGTGTAAAGCGTACGGCGTCCCTTACCCGAAGCAACAGCAATGTCATTCATTGTCGTATTGGCAATTCCGTTTTTTGCAAACAACTGCCGGGCCACATCCACAAGTTTCTGTCGCGTTTTAGATACTGACATACATCATTATTATTTCGTTCGTTTTATCCGTATGCACATACTGGACTACATGTGCAAAAATAAAATATTAATTTTATATATGCAAATAAATATATGCGGTTTTATGTTTTTTATGCCAACATGCATTAAATCATACAGAAAACGCAGACAAAACTGCTGACACATGTTTTATAACGACATATGAGAGCCAAGAGCTAAGCTCTGTAACAGTATAAAAAGAAGAAAAACAAAATGAAAAACATTAACTTCATTATACACCTGGAATGACTGTAAATACATAAAAAATGTCGGAAATGCATTTTAAATAATACGAGCAAACTGATGGTATCTGGCAAAGAGGCAGCTGACATTAACTACATTTATACAGATCTGCACAGAATGTATACCCCAAGAATATAATGAACATACAGACGAATAAATTACGTTATTGCTTTTCATAACACACTGATAAACAGCAAAATATGAAAAAGAATCTATACAAACATCCGTAAAATAGCATTAAGTATTCCGTTATTCTCATATCGATATTTTGCATAAAAATAAAAAATAATGCCATTATAATTTGCATAATTCAACAAAAAGCAGTACCTTTGCACTCGCAAATCAGAAATGACATTGCAACAAACAAAACATTACATCGCGGAGTGGAGCAGTTGGTAGCTCGCCAGGCTCATAACCTGGAGGTCGCATGTTCGAGTCCTGCCTCCGCAACTAAGAGTGTCCGAAACACCTGATATCATAGGTTTTCGGGCACTTCCCGATTTTATAACGGGACAAAATCAGGAATCTAATAATATTAATGTTACATTGGCTGCTTCTCCGGACAATGTAAAAAAAATGTTTTTTAACACTTCAAAAAGCCTCACGTGTAAAGATATAGTATCTTTCACTCTTCCAAAGCTTCATAAAGGAAAAGTTTGGTATGTAGATTTTTTCGCCTTCGATCCGGCCAAAGATGGGATGCGCCGGAAAAAATATATGCTTAATCGTTACAAGACACACAAGGAACGGGAGGCAATGGCGTCTATCCTTATACATAATATATACGAACGACTGATAGCCGGTTGGAATCCATTCACCCAAGGCGGAAGAACGAGGCAATACACAGAGCTATCCGTAGTGCTCGACCGATATAAGAGTTATATATCGGCCGAATGTGATAAGGGAGTGATGAAGAAGAAAACAGGCATCGATTATCTCAGCCGGTTAAAGAAACTTAATAAGTTCCTTTCAGAAGTTGGAACAGTCAAGGTAAAATACGTTTATCAGTTTGACAAAAAACTGATAATCGACTTTCTGGACTACCTGATGTTTGACGACAACGTATCTGCTACAACGCGTAACAATTACAGGACATGGCTATCCACTTTAAGCACATGGCTAAAAGAAAGATTGTATATATCAGACAATCCTGTCGAGGATATACATATGCTACGCGAAACAGACAAGTTTCGTGAGCCTTTGTCACCAGCAGCCCTTAAAAAGCTCGGCGATTATTTAAGAGAGAAAAACCCGCCCTTTTATCTTGCATGCATGATGGAATATTACACATTTATCCGTCCGGATGAACTGCGCTATATAAAGATTGGTGATATAAGAGTGAATGAACAGACTGTATATGTATCATCGTCGGTCTCAAAAAACCGGAAAGGACAGACAGTCGCCCTTAATGATGTCCTTATAAAGGAGATGATTAGGCAGCATGTATTTGATTACCCTTCCGGAGATTATCTGTTTAGTGATGGAATGAAGCCAGGAAATACACAGATATATTTTAATAAGCTGCGTTTGGAATGGAAGAAGGTCCGCTCGGCTCTAAGGTTTCCGGAGGCATACCAGTTCTACAGCCTTAAGGATGCCGGTATCCGAGACCTAGCGAACGCTGAGGGAATCGTAATCGCTCGCGACCAGGCCCGCCACTCAGATGTGTCTGTTACCAACAGATACCTTAAGTCGAGCCGGGTCGATGATAAGGCGAAGCACTTCAAGGGAGCACTATAGCATTTCGAAGAAATATCCTTTGACGAGCTTATCTAGGCCTTTCTCTCCGACAGTCAATTCCAGCTTTTCACAGACATATCTGCGGTTCTTGAAGATGAAAATCTTACGCACGTCTGGGATGGAATCTGTCTCGAACTGTATCTGAATCTCTGTCTGTGTATTAACGAGATAATTGTTCTGATGCAACTGTCCGAGAAAATGATCCGCACTACAATTAGACAATGCCAACGACCAAGAGTCGTGCACGTTCTGATATCCGCAATCTGCAAGATTTATTGCCTTGTCACGATAGTCCGTGAATGGCATCGGATATGGCACTTTTTTCGACGCATCCGTATAACCAGGCTTGTTGATGTATTGTAGTTGTGTACCTACGAACATCACCTGTATACGATCTTCCGCGGTTGTCTCCTCATTGATGTCTTGTGTTCCGGATATACCAGCCCAGACTACCTTAGTATAATCACGGGTGGGGATATCTCCTTTTTCATTTTTCAACGATGGCATCTGCACCTCCGTCTCCCATGCTTTTTCATAAACTGCGCCATGCCCCGTTGAACCTGATGGAGATGCCTCCACATAATAACCAGCCATCTGTTCAGTTGTAATTCCGACAGGACATATCTTAAGTGAGATATATTCGTCAATCTTTTCATTTCGTATAATTGCTCCGAACTGATTAACTTGACCGATATACCAGGTATCATCTGAGTCATCACCGGATGATCCTGACGAGCTACCACCCCCAAAACTGCCATCTCCTTCAGAATCCGTCGGTACGTCAGGCGCATCGTTTGTCTTATAAATAAAGAATCCTTCCGGACAAACGAAAAAATACTTCTTCTTATCATCCTCGCTCAAGCTGTTGAAGTCACGCAGTAGTTCGTCATACGAATCATATTTTTTCCGCTCATAACCAGACAGTACATCATCGCTAAGACAATCATAAAGGTGTGTGCCGGAATCAGACACGTCGAATTTAATATTTGAGGATCCTAACGACTGTGTCTTTTCCTCGTCTTCGTCTGAAACGTCTGATGTATATTCATCAAGTGGCTCATAGCTTTGTATGCCTTTGTCGAAGTAGCTGATATTGCTTATTAGTTCTGCGGTCTTGTCGCTTTCGTTAAAAACAAATGTACAGTTGAAAAAATTCTGTACTTCCGTCAGGAAGTCAGAAACCGTCCAATGCGGTAAGGCTTCCTGAATTATGAGCGTCTTACGCGCATTGCAGATGACAAGTCTATTCCATGGAGATACATCGACATCATTAATGCTAAGTCTGTACCCGAAGTGTTCAACCACCTTACGGATTATCATCATCAGATTCGGCATAATTGCATCGCCATGCGTGTATATGTACGGCTTTGAATCCCCCTTATCAAGAGATAATCTTGTCACATTCTTAATTTCTTCTTTCGACTCATCATATACCGGCATCAGGACATACTCGGACACATCACCCATTGCTGGTTTGGAATAAGAATCCCATTCACCGGCAATATAGGTATATCCTTTGTATGGTATTCCTCCTCGTTCACCTGCGAACGTGTAACCTTTACCATCATATACTTCTATCTCACCATAGTCTATTTCGTCGATGTATATGTCGCCGTTCTTTGCGATGAAATTTACATCCGAGTTACCGCCCAACAGTTGTAATTTAACCTGCTTGTCCGATATAGAGTTGACAACAGCCGAACCAGACAGTAGCAGATTGTTGTCGACAACAAGTGTGGCCGTCATTTTCTCTGTTTTTTTTGATGTCTGCAAAAGCTGTAAATTCTTGAAAAACTGTCTGTTTTCAAGGATATCCATAGGCAGTACTACATCAAGTGTATAACTGCCTGATTGTGTAAAAAACGGATTTTCTTTTGTCAGCTTAATGTCTTGAGAGGTGTCTGTATAGACCCTCTGTTTGTTAAGGTATAATTCAATCATATTCGACCTTTCATTCTGTTGTAGCGGTTGAGATTATAAGCGACACCATCAGTACCATCGATTGAGACTGATGCCCGGATTCCGGAAGATAATACAACATTGAGCGTTCCTAATACTTCATTCAAGGCACTAATCGTAGTGTTAAGTTCTGCATTATCTGTCGTCACATTAACGATGGGTGCTGCGACAACAGAGCCATTACCTTGTCTCAATGCCATTGACAGATCGGATGCAGTCAGGCTGCCGACAGTATTATTACGCTGAGCCAAGTCAATGAGTTGCAAAGCAGGACGGATGGCGGAGTTGTTGACAGCTTTATGATTTGCAACAAATTCGCCTTCGTGGACGACGCCGGCTTCACGGCGATAGTTATTACCTCCGGTAAAACCACCCTCGTAATAACCGGCACTCTGTGCCTCCTGCTGTTTCTTTATTGTTGCGACTTGCAACATACCGGCAGCGGTTGCGGCTGCAGCGGCTGCATAAGCAAGAGGATATGTATGCGGTTGAAGTGGCTGCAAAACAGCACCATAGGCAGCCAATGCGTTCATTGCCGTAGTTGCCAATGCCTGTGCAATCTGTATAGGCATTGCTCTTCTGTTTGCAGCATTTTTTGCTTTTCGTATCTTCTCATCTCGTTCTTCTTCCAGTTTTTCACGCTTCGACGAGTTGTTTTTCGCTGCCTCTATCTGCTTATCGTATTCTGCTTGTATCTTAGCGGTTTCAGCATCAGCGCAAGCTTGTGCATATGATGATACTGACGATAACATATTATTGATGCCGCTTAAGACTACAATGGCATTCTGCAATCGTCTTTTCCAGTTTTCTTCGTCGTTAATACTTATAGCCTGTTGGTATTGCTCATAATTAATCACATTCTCCTCATAGAGCTTCTTTAATTCCTCATTCACTTTTTTCTGCTGCTCAACAGATGTGAATATATCGTTAACAGCAGCAAAGGCATTAGTAGGGTTTGTGCTATTATCACTCACCCCTACTCTATCTTTCGCGATAGACAATGCAAGATTAGCGGCATCACGCGTCTTTTCTTCTTCCGTTTTAGCCCTTTCCGAATATTTGGCAATGATAGCGAGACGCATCTGTTGATATTCTTCTTCACTTACAAGTCCTTTGCGATATATTTCTTCAAGATTTCTTAATTCAATATTCTGTCTTGTTGCAGAGCTCTGTCTGAGATATTCTTGCTGCATCTTTTGGAATGTGGTCTGATACCACATCTCCTGCTCAAGTTTATGTTTTTCTTCAGCATCGTTGATTTCCGACTCTATCTGATGGTATTCTTCGGCCGACTTTTTGTACAACAGCTGTTTCTTTTTAAGATAATTCATGTCGCTTTGAAACAGAGCTTCGTTAAGAGCCGTCTCATTGAGATACATCTCATTAGACGAATCGTTATATTGAGATTTTATTTTTGCCTGCTCAATGGTCTTCTGCCGCTCAAGTTCCTTTAGGTCGAGTGCAGTTTTACTCTTAAGATAATCAGCGTCAGCCTCCTGTTTTTTTGCGATAACATTATCGTATTCCGAGGTGTCTGCCTTATTATAATTTCGCATCAGCTCCAGTTGCTTATCGTAACCATCCAGCAGAGCCTTGTATCTTTTTTCAAGAAATTCCGTATATTTGATTTCGCCCGATGTGTATTGCGCATCGAGGGCAATCAATGATGTTTTCAGGTCTGTCTCTCTATCCTTCAGAGCCTTCTTATATCTATTCTCGCGTTCACGTTCTTGTTTCTTCAGTTCCTTATCATCAACGCTTGATGTTGCTGGCGCTGAACTTGTGGGTGTGCCGGTAGATGCGGCGGCATCAACTAAAGATGCACCCTGCTTATCAACTTGATCCAGTACGGTGTCTATACGTTTGTTTATATTTTCTGAAGCTTTTGTATATGCTTCAATGCGCTCGATGTTGTAATTATATGTTTTCATAATGGCATCCAACTCATCGAGTTGCTTATCATTAAGATGCTTTAAAAATGTGCCGGTCTCCTTATCTCTAATAAATCCACCTCCACCCGTCGTATAACGTCGGTATTCCTGAGTTCGTGGATCAAAGTCCCTCTCTCTGAGCCTTTTGAGCATCACCTGTTGGTTTAGCTCACGATTACTCTTAAGATTAGCGTTATCCATGAGTGCACTTTCAAAGCCGGCGACTTTATTCATCGCAGCCTGAGCTAAGGCTGCCTTACGAAGATTTTTTATATATTCATCAAGTGCTGATGTATTGTTATTAATGAGTTTACCCTCAGCTGTAAGAGATGCATGGTATTGTGGTACAATGCCTTTTAGTTGGGTAAGGGCCTTTCTGCGTTCTCGGAGGCTGTTATTGGCATTGTCTACGACATTCCGAAGCACGCGTATCTGTGAGATTTCTGCAGAATTGCTGGATGCAGCCTCTTTCTGTATATTCCTTAAGTCATTGTAACTGTTGCGCATCTGCCGTATCGCTTCAGCGTTTCGTTTAGATTCCTCGTTGTTTTGTTTAAAGTAATTATACAATTTGTATATGCCATAACCAAGTGCCAGAACAACGGCGAGCAAGGCGGTATAAGGATTAGTTAGGCTGGCGGCTTTCATCGCCTGCATCGCATTAACGGCCTTTGTTACGTTACCCGTCAAGAGAGCCATTGCGACACGCAGCGTACCGATGAGAGCCACGCGCGCCTTGATGATAACATTATGCGCACGGTGCAACAGGAGCAATGCGTTTTCTTTGAGATACCATAGTCCGGCACTGATGGATACAGCCTTATATGTTACGGTGAGCAAGAGCAATGACGTTACCAGATACGCAATCTCGCCCCTGTATTTAGCGACAAAAGTTATCAGATTGTACAATCCTTTTGCAAGCAGAGTGCCCGATGTCACGACATAGCGCATCACCGGCAAAAGTTTTTCGCCGAGCTCGACGGAAATGTCGTGGAATTGTTTTTTTGCCTTGTCAATCCTTGCCTGCTCGGTATTGTTTTGCACATTAAACTCTTTTATAATACTCGTGCCCTCGTTGTAGGCCTGGAACGCTAAGGCCTGAGCCTCTTTTACTTGGTTAAGGTGAGAGGCTACAGAAGAGAGCACACCAACTGCACGGGTTCCGTCGAGTTGCATTTGCGTAAACATAGGGGCCAAAGCGTCAAAACCACCACGTTGTTGCATCGACTCCAAAAACATAAGGAGAGCAGTGTTGGCGTCATCCTTAAGGATGCGCGAAAACTCCTTTACTTCAATACCTGCCAACTTTGCAAAACGTGCTGGCTCTTGGAACATCTTTGTAAGGAGCTGTGAAAAAACTGTCGCCGATGTCTCGGCCTCCTGATTGTTTTGGTCGAGCGCAGAGCCAAGGCCGAGTATCTCCGACTGAGCCATACCGGCCTGATAAGCTACACCCGATAGACGGGATGTAAAATTCACCATATAGTTGGCCGATGCCGACGAGTTCTGCGACAGCTCGTTGACAGCTGAGCCTGTCGCGAGCATAGCGCCACGGAGACCAAGTTTATCATCCTCTCCAAACATCTGCGCAAGTTTACCTATGTCCCTCACAGCCGTTTCGCCGAGGTCATCACCAAGAGCCACACGTATCTTATCAGCTCCATCAACAAACTCCTTTATCATTTTTTCGTTTGTTATACCGAGACGGCCAGCATCTGCCGCCAAACCGTTAAGCTGTTCGCGAGATGTTCGGGTGTCCATTTTTTTAAATGATTCGTTCATTTTTTCGACCTCCTGCTGTGTCTGCCCGGTGTATTTGGTGACGTTGGCCATGGCCGAGTCCATATCCAAAAAATCCTGAGTAGATTTGCGCATTGTTAACGTAAGGCCGGTAAGCGAGGCAATCACCGAAAAAATTAATGTTTGCCATCGGTTAAACCTGTCGGCCAATCGGTTTATCCAAGATTCTTGTGCCGCTCCCTCGTCACTTATAGCCTTGAGTTGCGTTTTTAATTGTTTGGCTTGGGCTGTCATATGCTTAAATTCGACGGTACCGCGCTCCATGCCATTAATCTCATCATTGATTATCTTAAGAGAGTAGCGCAGGTCTCGTATGGATGCCTTATCCAAAGATTTGAGAGTCCTATTGACAAGCTCCGTATTACTTGCAACCTTCATTGTCTGCTGGCCTGCCTTCTCAAGCTCGATATTATATTGATCAATTACTGTATTAACAAGTTTCTGCTTACCATATATCTCATTCAGTCGAGCCTTTATTTTTAGCAAGTTTTGATTTTGCTCCTTGTATTGAGAGGAACTTGGGTTCAGTGTCTGCAACCTCTTTTCAATCGTTGCCTGCGCTGCCTCAAGTGACGATATAGATGCATTATCTATATTATTGATTACAGAAGCAACAAGTCTTCCACTTGACGACAGTTTTTCAAACATAGCGTCAGTCTGCGTTGCCGAAGACTTTATATCATCGAGTCTCTCCTTACACAGGTCAAGATATGACGAGAGTTCTCGCCATTCCTCTGGACTTGACGTTA
This sequence comes from Prevotella sp. HCN-7019, assembly GCF_037890215.1. Classification (NCBI taxonomy): domain Bacteria; kingdom Pseudomonadati; phylum Bacteroidota; class Bacteroidia; order Bacteroidales; family Prevotellaceae; genus Prevotella; species Prevotella sp. HCN-7019. Next base: position 128,180 of record NZ_JBBKBO010000006.1, read on the forward strand.
ATTTCAATTGTCGCCGAATAGCACGCATGGCTGTCTCAATTTCTCCGACAGAAACCTTCGACAAATTGTTTATCGTAGATATAGTCTTATTAATATCTGTATCATATGCCTTCAGCTCCGCCCTTGCTTTTTTAAGATCTTTGTCGATACCCTTCAGAAAACTTACATCACCCTTAGCAGCTAGAACCTTATCCCGAGCAGCTGTAAGATCATCGACTCTTTTCTTCAACTGCTCAAGATTGTTCTTGGCTTCTTCTGAGTTAAGCTTGATTATCGTAATGAATTCCTGACTATTCCCGGGCATGGCAATTTTATTTAAAAATTAAAAATCCTATAATAAAAACCAACTCCGACAAACGGAGAAAGACCTGATATTCCCAACCCATATCCACCCATAATTCCAATTCCGAAGCGTCCGTCGTTTTTGATAACAGTCTTAGTTATCATTTTTTGATATATTTTTATTGAATCCAGTTGTGGGCGGAATCCACTAACCCATGCCTGGTATGTACTATCCTTATACTCGATTTGCGTTATGGGTAAAACGACATCTGTACTATCGTGATGCACAGAGTCAACATATGTGATGGTATCACAGAGAGTGTCCCTTACTATAGGCAAAGTAACAGTCACATACCTTGTGACCGTAGAATCGACTGGTACTGGCACCTTGTATGGTATTGTATCGATGATTATGCGCTCATCGATGCCCCCTTTATGACTATTAGGCAATAAAGGGGACAGCAGCTGTCCTAAAAATAGGCCAACTGCCGCCGATACAATTATGATGAAAAAATTACATATTTTCATATATCAAAAGGTTTCAATTTATTCAACCCATCGCAGAGCTTCCCAAGCACGTCTTTTTACTAGTCCCGGTAATTTTTTACCGCCAGCGTAAACCCACCTTTTGAATTCATTCTGAATTTCAGAAGTGGGAGCTTTAGCACATATTTTTTTTAGCAGTGTAGATCTACCCAAGCTACCTGTACCGAGATTATATGCAAAGTCAACAAGGGCATCGAACTGACCTTGCGAGAATGAAAAACCTAAACCATTGACATACTTCTCTGAATAGAGAAGATCGCCTCGGAGCAAACTCTCAGCCTGTTTTTCGGTTATAATTTGACCAGGCTTAACACCTCTTGTATGCCCATATCCTATTGTCCATACACCAGCAGAGTCTTGATAAGACTTCAACCTGAGCCCTTCAAACTCCTTTAATTTGTCAATTAAAATGTCACTAGACTTCATAATTTCTCCTTTCCATTAATTTTTTCAAATCCATCTTCTATAGCCTCTCCTATTTCTGGATTTTTGCTTTTCGCGAACGAAACAGCAAAAGCCTTCAGAAAGGCCTTTATTGATGTTTTCTTTATATTGATACCATGCAACCAGAGAAAGTGACCTACAAAAGACTTACCTTCACAGAAGACGGCAATGAATGTTGCAGCCCAACCACCCATCATATATTGAATTCCTATTGGCTGTAAGAGTGCGAGACCGATGAACACACCTATGCTAACCCACATCAGATAATCAATCAACTTATTAATAGTTCTTCGGATAGCGCGTGATGTGCGCCATTTCCATTGAGCCATTGCAATCCTATCATTCTCATTTTTCGCAATCATGTAACGTTTATGGCTTTCGCCCCATCCGAATCTGAAATCAGCTACGACGCATAGTAATATTACTCCCAGTAACCAGCGCGAATCATATATAATCGGTACAAATTCCTGACCAATCATAGCGATAGTAAAGGCACGTGTGCCACTATTCATATTGAAAGTTTGTTCTAACATTTTAATATTTTTGCGCGTTGTCTGTCTTTTATGCGAAATTAAATAAAAGACAATGATCGTAAAAATACAAAAAGGAGGCTTCGTAGTCTCCTTTTAATACCTATTGAATAAATTCAATAAACATTGTTATCCCAGGATATTTAAATTGTAAGATCGTAACACGTAATATCAATCCTGAACATATAGCTATTAATCCTAATATAATATCTTTTTTAGACCACTTTCCATTGTAGTAGTGGCATCGGTCATTATCCTCATGAACGGCAAGTAATATCAGCGCTATGCCGCCACCGAATATTACTGCCGTCAAGAAATAGACCAACATTCCTAAAATGTCGTTTTTGTCCATGTCACATGGCAAACATTATTATCATACCAATAATGCTTCCGCCAAGGTAATACAGAATGTTTGTCCAAATAAACTTTTTCATGATTACAAGTCTGAAACATTCTGCAAGACAGCCAAAAAGCAAAGACGTTATAAGTCCAAGTGCCCATGAGTTAATCATGTCACCTAATGACTTCTCCTGCCACATAACCAAAATTGTTAATACTAAGCCTACAATAAGGCTAAACCACTTACTTGTGATAAAACTGATTACTTTTTCTTTCATAATAAAATAAATAAAGAAATAAATTAAGCTAATTCTACGTAATGACCCACCAAATCCGAAAGATTGTGAGTTAAAGGTATTTCACTGCCTCTTGTGCACTTGTAAACCACTCCGGACTGAGTGTAATATTTACCCAGTTCAAGAATCATACCCTGCCATAACGGATTGAGTTCCTCATTGTAAGGAATAGGATTTTCAAGAGTACCTTGTCCTGGTTTACCAACTTCATGCCACAATGAACTCTGTCTTCCTGGTGCCCAGTTTTCTTGAGTCTTATGACTTTGGTCAGCCTCATACAGCTTTCCGTTGTACTGATATTTATCACCCTGTTCAACATCAATACCTTCTTTCCATTCCGGGAAATAATCTTGTAATTCTAAAGATTCGTCGTCTGAAAGTTCCAGTGTGTTGATGCTGTCCAAGGTTTCCTGCCATAATTTCTGCGTGTTTCTGATACGGGCAACATGATTGATTATCTGAGATTCTTCATAGTCTTCCGGTTTATCAATCTCCTCATAATCATCCGGAACTTCCAATTTAGGTGCAGCAAGTCCTACACCTGACTCATAGTAATTGTAACCGAGGGTAAGCTGCTCACCTGCAACCCAACCGTCAGATTTACGTCTGAGCAACTTACCTTCATCAGCCACAATCGTTGTTACCGTTCTTTGTTCTAATTTCATACTTAAATATATTATTCAGTTACTTCATCTTCTTCGCCTTCTACATATTCAGACATTGGGTGTATTATAGTCGCCAAGTCAATCCATCCTGATGCTTGCTTATATGCTTCTACACTATCGTCTGGAACATATATCTTAACCCTTTCTCTCTGTTCTGGAGATAAAAGTTGAGTGCTACTAATATTAAAAGGTGTACTACTATTCATTATTAAAACTTTCAGAGCATCACATTTAAAAAATGGGCCATATATTATACTCGTAACTGTTTCTGGAATAGAAACATATGTAAGTTTTCCACAATTATTTAAGCAACCATTCTGTAATGTGGTAATCTTACCTAAATTTTTTACCTTAGTTACATTAGAGTTGTTTATAGCAAAGGCGCCCGTTAAATTTGGAAGACTAATTTCTCCGAAAGAATTATAAAAAGAACCGATATTACACTCTACTAAAGACTTTGGTAAATTGCCTAAGTCATAAGGTTCTAATGTTTCTGTTGTGTATAATAAATACCCACCCTTAATGTTAGTTAGACTTTCTGGAAATACTATACTTTTCAAATTCTTGAAATATCTATAATCCCAGTTACTCATAAATGGTGCATCTATGACACTAATTTTTCCTAAGCTATTTATTTTTGTAATATTACTATTCATAAATGAATTAGCATAAAATGTTCCAGTAAGATTTGGGAGATTCAGTTCTCCATAGGACAAAGTTCCATAGAAAGCCTCCTTATCAATCATAGTTACTGTTTTAGGGATTATTCCAACATCTATTGAGGCATTTTCACAACCCTTAAAAGTAAGCATACCTATTGAGGTAATACTACTGCCAAGATTTTCAATTTTAGTAATTCCTAAGCAGTTATAAAATGCTCTGTCACCTAAAGATTGTAAATTTGGAAGATTTATTACCCCATTGATATTACTACAACTGTAAAATGCCTGCGAACCTATTGATGTAATTGCTTTAGGTAAACTGCTAACATCATAAGATAAATTTGCACAATTATAAAATGAGTAAGCACCTATAATCTGTAGAGTTTCTGGTAATACTGCACTTAACAAATTAGCACATGAGGAAAAACAAGCAGTTGCATTTCCTTGTGCTCCCTGTAATTCAGTAATATTACCTAAAGACTGTATATGCTCTATGGCAGTATTATGAAACACACCCTTAGGGAGAACGCCAGTTAATAGTGGAAAGTTTATAGTTCCTCCTAACGAAGAGCAGCCTTCAAATGCACTAAGACCTATAGATGATATCTTATCTGTAAGTTCTATTGTAGTAAGTTTTGAGCAGTTTCTGAATGCTGTAGCACCTATAGATGTAATTGTTACAGGCCAAATGACTTCTGTAAGTTCCTGACAGCCATCAAAGCATCCTGTCGGTATCTCTCCTGTGGTAATTTTACCTAAAGAAATACATCTAACTATATTTGTGTTACCAAATGCGCTATTACCAATTTTCTGTAAATTAGGTAGGCTTATTTCCTCTTCTAAACATTTTATATTAGCAAGAGCCATAGCACCCAATGTTTCTATTGATTTAGGTAAGTACCCTATCTTTTCCAAATTATTTGAGACTGATAAATTTAAACAATAGTCTGTCATTTCCAATAAATTGGGTGGTAAGGTTATCTCTTTTAATGTTGTACTATAACGAAACATCTGTCCTGGCAATTTAGTTAAGCTCTTGAATTTTTCTAACTCGTTAAAAGTAACAACAGTGTTATTTGATTGCGGCCATCCGGTTAAAGCTTCTGTAGATTCAACTACATCAATAGATGTACCTGTTCCGTCTCCGATTGTTTCTCTTAAAATTCTATCAACTTCTGAGTCAGCAAATCTAACATAAAGAACACCCTGTAAGTCAAACACAACATTCGGAAAATAACTTTCCACTGTTCTGAAGCTGTCTTCATAAGCGTTACCCTCAAGGGTCATTTTACCCTCAAGGACGGGCAGCAAGTCTTCAGATGGCACACCATTTGAGTCTATACCTCTAAAGTCATGTGGCTCACCATTCTTGTCCTTATCAGTAGCAAGATTTGCAAGGAGGTCCACATCTTGTGATACACCGTTATACTCAAAGCCCAAAAGTCTTATGTTAGTGAGTGCAGTATTATCTTGATTGTAGATTTCTTTCAACTTTGCAAAAGAATCAAGCACTCCACAGTTCTCTATTCTAAAGAACTCAACCTTACTGAGATTACCCCATTCGAGGTTCTTAAGCATACTTAAATTCAGAAGCTCCAACACTGTTGTAGCGTCAGAGAGCTGTATTTTCTCAATCTTACTACCATTGGCAAATGTTATGCTTCTGACATCAGTACCTGCGAAATATGCTTCAACAAGACGAGGACAACGTGATAAGTCAACTGTTCCGGTTAACGCTTTCAGATTTCTCGCATCAACCTTTATAAGACTATCACACTGACCTATATTCAACTGCTGCAAGTTAGATGTTACTTTCTCCGCAACTTCATCACCGACCTTAATTTCTTTCAGTCGTTTGGAAGCTATTGTGATACCTGCGTTACCTGCTGCATCAACTGTAAGCGTTGACAAGTCACCTATACTCTCAAGTTCGTCGGCAGCCATTATATACACGTTGGTATTAGTACCACCTGCACCTGCAATAGTTACTTCCTCTCCGGACAAGACACGATTAGGGCTTGCATGAACAGCACCCTGTCCGCTGAGTATGCACGGGTACATATCCATGAAAGGTGTCAGCTTAAATGACTGTGCAAGCTGTGTACGGAAGTTTATACGACCGAGACAGGAATCTGTATATTGAGCGAACGGTCCGAAGCCCCATTTGCTCATCATGTAGATAAGTCTTTGACGCACCCAAAGCATTTCAGCCTCTAAGTGGTCACCCAAAGATTGTGCCAAAGGATGAACGTCAACATCATATTCACCGCTTGTATATTTCGGCCACGCTTCTTCGTACTTAAATTCAGCATCAGCATTATACGCTGACTTCGTAAAGTAGTTTTGTGCCTTATTCCAAAAGTACTTATTGAAAAATCCCATAAGGCGGTCTATGGTTGTGGTTCCTGTATCGCTCATTTCATACATTGCTTGCAGGATTTTCTTACCCATAGCCTTTTCCTCAACCTCAAAGCACTCGTTCAAAAGAGTCCAGAATACAGAATCCTCACCTTTAAAGACGTATGCAGTCTTATTGGCATCAGTCCAGTCGTGCATTTCGATTGAATATCCTTTGACGGCCAATCCCTGGTTATCAATGTCAAACAAAGTGTCAAGGTCATCTTGTCTCCAACGCCAACGGGAACCGCTTGCAAGGGTGTTCAGCTTGTATGGATATGAGTTTTTCTTGAAGTTATCAGTTGCTCCGAGAAGCAGCAGCATACACAAGCAATACAAGCAGTCGTCCAAATCCCAATAGTTCTGCATCTCAGCCTTGAACTTTTCTCTGCGTTTGGATTTAAACAACTCGTTCTTTGCCTTTATGTCAAGTCCGGATAAATCCTCAGTAGAAAGTCCGAGCTGTGTTAACAAATTCACACCGTTCTTGACATACTTATTTGTCTTTTTGGAAAGATAGTAAAGCTCATATTCACCGTCAATCCAGAACTCATAACGCTGATAAGCATTTCCGTTTTCATCGGTACGCTGTCCCCAAGCATCCACATCAGCATTTATTGTTTCGAGAGTTTCGTCTGTACCGATAATCATTGTGGAGTTATTATATGCAACCTCATAAGCCGGTTTAAATTCGGCATCAAGTTTTGCCTGGATTTCTTCTTCAGACTCTGCACTACCCGACTGAGATACCTCCCAAGCGGCATCATAGGTGTCAGCTCCCTTATCAACACAAAGAGATTCTTCATCTGCTACATATTTCAATTCAGACCAAGGATAATCCATGCCCACACTTTTAATAGGGTGGTCAAGACCTTCCAAAACCAAAAGATTATCTTTTACTTCCGGTTCCTTATAACCAAAAGTCACTTTATCGCCTTTATCTGCGCCAAAAGTAAATAAGCCTATAAACTTATATGTATATTGGCTATCAGACCCTTCTATCAATGTTTTCTCAAAGAAATAGAACGGTTCCTGATAAACGGCAACTCTACCGTTTACTTCATTGTTAAGACCAAGATGCTCGTGCACATCATTATAAACTCCTGTTGCACCAATCTTATGAGACTGCATAGAAGAAGCATAATTTATCTTTGCAGTCATTCTTGAAACCTTCGGATGATTGTTTTCTCCGTCAAACCAAAGGGCATTTTCTTGCGAAGTCGTACCATCTGCAAGATGTATAGTATATCCGGAAGACTTGTCAAGCCTCCAACGTAAGTTCCATCTAAAGTAGTTCATAGATGTTGTTCCCTGTCCTTCAACCGGGATATTGTCAATACTCCAGTTCCATTCTGGATGCCCGTTCCAAAAAACAGACAGATTACATTTTGCCGAATAGTCTTTACTCAAGCCGTAATGCGGAAGCTCCGAACCATTCAACATCTCTATAGTAACGACATTGGCTACGCTCTTTGTCTTTTCATAGTTGACGGAATAAGAATCGTCAATTACGCTGCTGAATAGGTCATAAGCCTTTTTCTTGTCTGTTGATGTAGGCAGTGATGCTACGTAATTCTGTAACGCATCCTGAGTACCGAAACCTTTTGAATAAACACGGATATTGTAAACGTAAAGGTCGGCAGTCTGAGAGCCGAGGATAATATTAGCCTGTGTTATCCAGCTATCAGCAGTAGAATACGCAAATTCTTTCTTACGCACGCCGTTGACATAAATGATGCAAAGATTTCCGTAATTGACTTTATAATCTCTAACCACAGAAACCTGCATATTTATAAGCGTGTCTTCCGGTATGTCATAAGACTGGTTATCATTGTCAATATTCAAGTCACGGGAATGTACCAAGATATTATTCGGGCGGATCCGAATACCTCTAAATGTTGGTGAATCCGGTTCGTCACATATTGTGATGATATTCTCGTTAGCATCAGAAGCATTTTTGACTTTGAAAGTAATTTCTATTGTCTTTCCCTGCCCTAAAGAACTGAACGGAGAATAGTTAAGATTAACACCCGTTCTTGCAGGAAGATAAAGACATTTTCTTCCTCCCTCATCGGTGGTCCATCCGTCAGATACCCACGACATATTGGTCCACTCTGCGCTTATAGTCTCTTTGTTGGCCTCGTTGATAATATTTGTCTTGTTATCCTGCGAGTTGTTTCGGTTTGCAGCATTAAGATAGAATAATGCTCCACCAACTGCAGGATATGAATTAGAGTTATCTACGGTGAAAATCACACGTTGCTCGACCCCAAAAACCAACTGTGAGTCCAGCTTAACGTTAGACTCGTCTGTTTCAATCTCAAGATTTATCTTATACTGCAACTCTGTTGCCGTTGCGACGTCATACAGATATTCATCAATAATTGTGGTCGGATTTGTATTGATGATAGACTTTAATGTGATTTTAGGTGAAGCGGTTGTGGCACCGCCGTTGTAAACGGCATAACTGAACAGGGTGTTATCAGAATAGTTTACAACTTTGTCGGCTTCATTGGATATGCAGCACAACTGCGCTGTATGCACATCTGTTTGGGCTACAAACATCATGTTGTAGCTCAGGTGTTCCGATTGTAGGCCGTCGGCATCCAGCCATATTTCTACATTATAAATGCCTGTGCCCGCAGTTGGAAATGGCAAAGCGGTATAATAGTACGGGTTTGTTACATAGGTTGCGGTACCTAAGTTTTCTTCGTACTGTGCACTATAACCGGTTTCGTTGGTAACACGGATTACAAGTTTCTTATTAAGTGCACCGCCGATGTTCATTCCTCCGAGATTGTATGGAGAGCCTTCTACAAATGGTACATACCAGTTAAAGTTGGCCGGTGATAGATACATAGAAGTCAATGTAACAGTATATCCCAGGTTGGCCGTCTGCTCAGATATTGCACCAACAGCAGTAACTTTTACTCTGTTTGCACCAGAGGAAAGATAATTGAATACGTCAAAGGTCAGTGTGTCGCCATCCTTTACAAGTTGGTTTTCAATTATATTGATATATTTACCGGTGGATCCTTTATCAACAGACACAGTAAAGTACGCATCCTCGACAACTGTATTCCAGTCAGAAGCAGTTATTTCTTTTTCTTCAGACTTAAAACCAACAGTTATTTCAGCGGTGCCTGAGTTTGTTGTAAAATACAGATTTGTGCTCTGCATACCGTTAGTAATAGTGATTCTCTTTTGAGTACCACTAAATACTATATCTTGCTGCGACAACACCAACGAAGCATCATTTGTCAGCAAATATTCAGCTTTATCCTCCTCGGTTCGGAAGAAGTAAAACCTCATATTGGCTGTGTCAAAATAGAACGCACCTGCCTTAGTCGTGTTGTTGTCGTCGGCAAGTTGACAATATTTCTTTAGGAATTTCTGGACAGATTGACCTGCATAGGGTAATCCGTTGCGATCGTCGTTATTCCAATCTTCTTGTAAATTCCTTATATCGTTATAAGATTTATTTGGCATATTCTTTATTTATTTTTTTAACCATTATTCCAACCATCATCATTATTCCAGGGTTTATCATTATCCCAGGCACCACTTCCAAAGCAACTTCTAACTGATTGCCATACAAGTGTAGCTCCTTTATATATTGCGGCAATTATTTTCTTGCCTTGATATATTTCAGTTATTTCTTTATTCCCCTTGAAAATCATTCCTCATTCTCAAAAACAAAGTACAATTTATCATCTTCCGGTTCAATCTCTTTAAACTCATCCTTCGATAAGAACACATTCATATCGGCTGTTTTCTGTGCTTCTTTTGCTGCCGCATTAGCTGATGTGGCAGCTTCTGTAGCCTTATTGGCTTCTTCTTCTGCATGTTCTGCCGCAGCATCGGCATTCGCTGCTGCATCTATCGCTGGTTTTGCTAATAAGCTGATTGGCACAGTAACAACTTTGCCGTTCTGTGTTGCCGGTAGAGATGTTGCATCATCCAACGTCTCCACCTTCTCGAGGTCGTTCACATCAACGCTCTCAGCTCTAATTGCGTTGATAATCTCATTTTTTTCTTCGTCAGTCATAGCAATTCATTTACTTATTATTCTGAAATCTGAGCACGCAAGCCGTCGATGAAAGCAGGAGTGCAAAAATTTTCAGCTGTACGTTTAATCATCATAACCTCCTCGTATGTGTAATCTGTCGGTCCGTCACTTTTGAATATTTTCATTGCAAGCGTATGCGCACGTATTCCGTTGACGGCCATATACAATACGTCTGCAAACCTCTCGCGTACATCACACTTGATAAATTCAGCGCTTGCCACGCTTTTTTTTATGGAAAAATTTTTAAAATCAATTTTCATATCTTAATCATTTGTGATAACCTGTTATATCAAACACAGCATACTCACCGTCTTCATTTCTGAACTCCAGGGATTCCTTTGTCAGATGACAATAAGCCTTACCTAATGGATTTACCAGGTAAAAACCATTGTAGGGGTTGATTGTCAGGATGTCACCGCCCCATAACTTTATAGAAGCATATCTTTGAGAAGATTCAGAGTCTGTAAGAAACTCCAGTGCGTAAAGATCTTTCCTGTTGTCGTCAGCAGGAAGGTCGCCAGCGTCCACAGCTGAGGGTCCTATCATCTTAAATGATCCTGACGACGCATTGATTATAATTGAGTTCCCATATTTATCATCCTTAGAAACAAAGTTACCGTTTGCCTCGATACTACCGTCTTCGAGAATTTTAAAGTTGTCATTTGCCGTCACAAGTCCTTCGAGTGATATGTTTTTCGCAGATATCTTTATATCGGCGGCAGTCTGCTCTATCATTGATACAAGATTTCCGTTTGCATCAAAGGCATACAGCTTGTTCATTTCTGCTGTCGTGACAAGCCCTGCGGTCTGGAGAAGCCTACCGTCTTCATCGAAATACTTAGACATTAAATGGTTGTACTTCGCGTTTGTGATGATGCTTGAAGACTCAATAACATTTCCATCTTTGTCGAAGTTCTCTGCAACTATCTTTACCAGCGTATCTGATTGTTCAAACAGCGTTCTGTATCTGTACGCCAAAGCATCAGCACGGTCTGTACTGAGCACAAGCATATATATGTATATCTCGCCAGTGAATGACAGTTTAAAATCACCGGTGCCGTTCCAAATCAAAGATGTATTGAAAGTCTGATATCCGTCGGTAACATCCATCTCTGAGCTGTACCCATAAGGATCGAAGTCTTCGAAACCGCTTTTATCAATGTTTTCAAATGATATTGTCAGCACGCCTTTCTTTGCCACACGGTAGAAAAATGATATATATACCGGTTCTACCTTTTTCAATCCTTCTTCGTTTTCCTCAAACTCCGGATGATACCTGAAGTTCTCATTTTTCTGCAAAACAAACTTATTGTTGATATATAATGTTGTTCTGCCAGAATCGGTTTTTACGGTCGCATAATCAGATTTCTTGGCCAAAGGTGCGCCGTTAGCCAGCAACCACTTTCCTGCTCGCATAAACAAAAGGGCACTTGCTTCTGTCTCCCATTTGGATAAGCCATCAGAAAATGATGAATTTGCCAGATAGCTCTTTTCTTCGGATAAATCCTTTCTGAGACTTTCAACAGCACTTTCTATTTTACCTTCCGTTATGCTGAATTTTGTAAGGATATCCTCACCGGTTTCCAGTAAGAATGTTCCTTTAAGATACACATTGTCACCATACAAACCATAACCTTGCGGCTGTTTGTTTGCCGGGAAACTACTGTCACTGATACCATCCAAACACCCAATTCGTACACGAAGACAACCATTGAAATGCTTCGCGCTGACTTTATCCAATACGTCTATTCTCGGTTGTCCGTCTTCGGTTGCTGCTATGGAAATAAGGTTTTGACGAAGACAGTTCTGGGTGTTACCCATCAAAACACATTCATCACCGATATTAGGTTCTATACCCCCGAATTCAGTCAACGGGATTACAACAACATCCCCATCCACTGCAGAGATCTCTACCCAATATTCATGGCGTTGTGTTCCTGTAAATTCTGCACAACGAATTAGATCGTGTTCTTCAAATTCATTTCCCTGTTCAAATGTTATATAAACATAATCATCATTTTTGCGCACATCCTTAATCTTACCATTTGCTGCACTGACGACAATCTGTCCATTTGTACTACGCACCTTTTCGATAAGATATTCCATAGCGACAAGAGTCTGCCGTATCGTAACTTTATCTATAGTCAGATTACTTAGTCCTGAAAGTGAATCTATCCACAGTTGCCATCCTTCGCCATTAATACCATCGACAAACCTAACAGAACGCATCAATTCGCTTATGACAGCGATCATAAATGCGGCATTTCCATCCTTATCAATAGAACCACCATTCTTGCCGAAATGAGCACCATCGAGAAATGTTATCTTCTTTTGAGCAGTGTCTTCAATATCTTTCCGAAGAAATTTATCTGTATTTATATTGAAAAATGATAAGAGGGAGAGGAAGGCATTGCCAATCCTCTCCGCTGTGTTCGAGTTTTTCCGGTGTTCATCTCGAATTTCCTCGAATAATTTCTTCAAGTTCTCAAATGTACTCATGCTCAATTTTAGTTATTAGCAAAAATAAAAATCAAGATGTGATAATAAAAATACATCAGAACCGGTTGGACCTGATGCGGTTCTTCGCGTTGAGAGCACTGAAAAGTCCCTCAAGAAATGATGACACAAGACCTTGGTATGCTTCACCATACATCATTGCCTGCTTTTCATTAAACCGCTGCAGTTGGTAATAATACTTGCGCATGAACCAGTCTTCGCGCTTTCTTTTTCCCCTGACCAGGGCTGCCTTCTTACCGGCATTCTTACCATGTTGGACAGTGATATGCTCAAACTTTGGCTCGAGCATTGCGTCCTCGGAAAGTCCGGCACCGACTTGTTTGCGACCATAGCCGTTTTCTGCACGATAGGCATCATCCATAAACAAGAGGTTACCGCCATTGCCATGTTTAAAACCTTTACCAACACCAGCGGCAACATATATACCATACAACAGGAATTTATGCTCAATGGTATCTGTGCCGTGAAGCGCATGGTCAATACTTCTTCTCAAATTTCCAGTATCGCCGACAGACAATTTGTCAATCTGTTCTTGCAATATGTCCACGAGAAACCTCGCCCATCCTCTGTTAAAAGCATCTATGTCCGATTGGTTGCGTCTTCCGGTATTTTTATCCATATCATATCATTTAGCGGAAAATATCCGAAAATTTCCCAATATTTCCATTACTCCCACTCATCTGCATTATAAGTAAGGTCAACCGGCTCATCGTTGTTGACCATGAAATATAAACCGGTGACGCCATTCATCGAATACTTCGGCAGTTCCTTCGAGTATATCGAGTTCATATCCATGTATTCGAGGCTGTCACCATAAGCGAGAGTTTCCTTGTCATGGAGCAGTTTACTGTGTATCTGGCGGAATATCCGTCGGCAAAGTTTGAGTTTCTCCTCGCGATCTGCCATGTCATCATATCTGTATGACGCTAAGATAAACACAGTATATACATTGCGGTCAAAAAAACTTACACCCTTACTGTAAGTGTTCTGCGACGCGGTGTCGTCAATCATAATAAAGTTCGATGTCTTCCGGAATTCCTGAATAACATCGTTAATGCCCTCTACCCCGGCGCAATAACAAGATTTAAAACCATTTTCTTTTGCCAGTTTATTATGGTCGGCAAGGTCTTTGAAATACGCAAGTGCGTTGAACGTGTCGTGTGTGTTCATTTTTTCTTCATTTGTTTTTTGAGTTCCTCTGTCTCTCGTGCTTTAGCGTCGAGTTCGGTAAGAGCACGCCAACAGTCTGTGTCAAAGATCTGCTGTTCTTTGGTCACGTCACCATCCGTGAGTGCTCTTATCTGTACATTCACTGACGCGAGGAAATTGTATTCCTCATTTTCTGCCATATCATCAGTTCTCTTAAATAAGTGTGGAAATGATTTAGCGAATATATCCTTAGCGTATGAATACCAAAGGAACACACCAAGAAGCTGTGCCTTATCCAGCTTTATTTTTTTTACCTTGGTTCCATTCTTTTTACGGTAAAGTTCGAGAGCAATATTATACAAAAACCGATCATCTTGATTGACGCAATATGCCTGATAATATTTTTCGGCGTTAAGATAATCGATGAATCTTACGCCATGAAGATTAACATCGACCGCATGCAGGCCACGGACGTCATCCAACCTGACGCCCATGTCCACATACGAGTCGATGTAATCAAAAATCTTCAGGAAATATTCTATCTGCCAGGCTGCCAACGTCACCGGTACCCTCTTCATGCCGCAGAAGCCTGTACGCACATAGCATCGCCAGCCGAACCTGTCTCTTTTTACAACATGCAAACCGGTGAACCTGATAAACATATAAGTCTTGACAACTGTCGTATCGGCGAAAGTCGCGAGCAGAAACAATGTATAATGCAACTGTTCTGTGGTCATCTCCTGCCATGATTTAGGCACGTCGAAATTGACACTTTTCTTATCCGTTGAAAAAGAAGGCACTGCTGTCCTTAGTGTTTTGAAAACTCTCATGATGATTAATCTTATAAGCATCTGACTCAAGATATGTTTTATAAAGTTCCGCGTTGTTGACATTCTCCAATTTAGAGAGAATTAGTCTCATTGGAGTTTGCTTTGCAATCTCCGGGCTGCGGAACGCCCAAACTTGGTAGAACGACCTTATATTGCCGATGATGCTGTAATAATTGTCATAGTCTGCAGTCCCCTTTGTCCTGTAAGCCGAAAGTATAATATCGAGTTGCTCATCAGATATTTTCTGGCGAAGATACATATCAGCATCCTTAAGTGCCTGTTGCACCTTTAGCCATCCGTCCACATCATTATTATCGTTGTAATCGTGCCGGACAAAGTAATCATACTCATCATACATATAAGGTATGTTGTCCTTGGCCTGTTGAGTATTGCCCCATGCCTCGCCCCGCAGGAAAAGGATAACATAAGCCTTGCTGATATATTGTGTCTTGCGCAGCTGGTCTTCCAAAGCATCAACGCGCTGTTTGCTCGCCGGCGACAGGTTGTCATTTGACACGACACCGAATCCCGTAGGAGTCAGTACGAGGTCCATTTGCCTCATAAGCTGAAGAAACGCACTTGAAGCTACAAGTCTGAGATAGTTATAATAAAGTATGCTGTTGGTGCCAGATTCTTCTATTAATTTATCACCTTCCTCCCCAAGCAGTTCCATATTGTATATGCAGAGCTGATTCATCATCTCCGGCTGCGCCATCTCATATATACCGTTCTGCGATGACATCGCTATCGGCAGAACCCTTTCCAGATCATTCTTCGTTATTGTCGTTATCATCATCTTTTTTATTAGTATTAGCCACTGTTGTTTTCTTTGCATCCTTATTTTCGTCGAGCGTCGTAAGCTGTATCATCGGCACATCAATGGATGCTTTCTTATTCCACCCGTTGTAGTGCAGGATGACATGGTACGGCTTGCACATCACGTCGTGCATAGGTTTCTCGAGAGCCTGTTTAAGCGTAAAGAGTTCGCGCTTGTCCGAACCGGAGTTGTTCATCTGACTCTTGCCCGGAGTCGCGCCGACGAGATTAGGATGTATTCCGAAAGCGAAGCACAGAGCGTTGGATGCCTCGCTCATATCGTCGCTCCAGTTGCCGCCCTCTTTTTTCGAAGCGTCATTAAGCGGATAAATTCTGACCATACGATTCTCCTTTCCGTTCGGGTCAATGTAATATCCGGACACTATAGCCTTGCCGGCATTCTCGACGCCTGTTACGAAGTTGATTATGTCCTGCTTCTCTTTTTCCTTACGTTCGATACGTTTAGCTTCGTCTGTTATACCCTCCATGTCGCACACGTTGTCCCAGTAATCGTTATGTACCTCTATCTGTGTGCGAGGCGCAGAGGTATTCTTTATCATGAAGCGTTTGCCGATGCCTATGAGACGGTAAATGTCAAACCAGGCGTCGCGGAAAATACTCATATAGTAAGGTATAGGATAATACTGTGTGCCCGGCGTCGGCACCTTGCACAGTATGGCAAACTTACGGTCTCTTGTCATCGGGCGGTTAGAGCCGGTGTTCGGGTCGCGCTTCCTTCCCATCCTTACCATCAGATCGCCGAGCGGATCCCAATAGTCGAGCAAAGGGATGACCTCGATATGGTTTTCGTCGAGCGAGCCAACCCGGAAATCACCGAAAAAGACATGCTCAATCTTACCAGACTTAGTTGATGGAGCATATTCGAACCGGCAATAGCACGCATCCTTGTTGCGAACAGTCACAATCTTATTGCCCTTCCTGTTCAGGATGATTACGGTCACGCTGAAGAAGAAATACTTCATATCCGTGCATTGCTCCATGAAGCAGTCGTGCAGCGAATTTCGCAGGCAAAAATCAAGTATCTCCTCGTCATCAACGTCATGCTTGGTCTCGCGGTCAATAAATCTGACTCCTTGGCCATAGCAAGCAAGGATGTTGAACTGCTGGCACTGGCTTGTGACCATATTGCTACCTATCATATTTTTAATGTTGAAAGGCAGCATGTTGTCTGCACCGAAAGGCACATATTTATATTGCTTACCCTTTATCTCGATGTCGATTGGTGACAGAATCTCATCCTCGTCGAAGGCAAGGGCTGAATCCTTACCGTATTCCGACGAGACAGAGTCCTGAAAACCTTTGCCACCGACGCCAGACGGCACAATGGTATAGCGTGTGGTGTCCTTTGTCCTGCCAACAGGCATTAATCTCATATCTTCGTTCATAAGTATATGCTGTATCCGTTAATCTCTATAATGTATATCTCTGGTATAAGCCGTATCTCATTATTCACAGGGTTACGCAGTCTGACGAAGCCTTTACGCCAGTATTGGTGGTGCACGAGCCACCCCTTGTACAGGTTTACCTTCCCCTCGCTGGTCCACGCTCTGACATTAAGTGTCTGCCTGCGTTCCTCGGCAAGAGCTATGTAGTGCTGCATCTCGGTAAAGTGCATTACCATAATTTTCTTCTCGTCCATAAATTCAGTTAAAAGTATGGTCAAACGTGTTGTCGAAAATCCTGCCACCACGCCTGAGGTCCATTACATTGTGATTCTTCTGTGAATAGGTATACGTAAAGGTGAACCGTGGCAATTCGTCATCGTCGTTGGTGTATTCTGACTTCGATTCGGTGATGACAATATCCTTGCCGACGGTTGCTTCGCCGTCAAAAAAGTTTACGAGCTTGACCGTTTGTGAGCGGAACAGTTCATCGAGCCAGTTTGCCATGGTAAAGGTCAGCACACCTGTGTCAGCCTTAAACTCGCGGTTCTCCTCAATGAGATAGTTGCGCTTCATCTTGTTAATGTACGTTGTGCTACGTGTATATTCCGGCGAAACCGTGTGTGTTCCGGTACAATAAACGAGTTCGTCACAACCGAAAGAGTTTTCGAACATAAGTATTGGCGCACAATCCGGTTGTTCGAAGTCGATGACAAACCGCTGCGATCGCAGGCCTGCCTTGACGGTATAGGCATAAAGTTCCTTGCCTTCGGTCACGAAATGATCCGGCGATGCGTCGATGGTCTTGAAGTCTGAGGTACCCGTCAAAGTCTCAATGGTAAAATCGGAAGTACTGCCATCGCTATATTCTGCTGTTGCGGATGCATCATCATCTCCTATGTAGTGCAGAAACTCGAGTCTTCCCAAGGCAGTAACTTTCTCGCCGTCGAGTAACGTCAGGAAGTGTTCTGCAAGAAAGCTTTCTGCGTTGGAAATGCAAAAATCAGCTGAACAATATACCACCGTCGCCGTAAGTGTAGAGGTGTTTTTTTGTTCATTATCTTCAAATTCCTCTGTAATGTTGACGGTCAGCTCAGCCATGAGCCGCCTATGGACGTATGGCTGCACAAGTTCGGAGAGCTCGGCGAACGTAATCTCGTCGTTGAAGGGGAAAAGATAGTCTGAAAAAAGGATATCACCGTCGGATTTTATCTCGACCAAAGCACGATATCCATCAATGGTAAATGTGAGATCTGGTATCGTCGCCGAGAGATATGTTCCGGAAAGCCCTGTAGTGATTACTATCATATTCTTTTTTCGACAAAGATAGATACTACATTCTCCGACTAAAAATACAAAAAGCGAAGCCGTTTCACAACGGCTCCACACGCATAATGAAAAAGAAAATTAGTGATTTTATGAGAACAAAGATAGATACTACATTCGCTGGCTAAAAATACAGAAATGCGAAGCCGTTTCACAACGACTCCGCCATGACAGAAAAAAATGTAAAAAAATGTTCTAAGAAAAATTCATAATAGTCCGGACATCTGCATATCACGCCAGATGCCCCATTTCAGTGTTCCGTCTGTATCTGTCATCGGCGTATAGCCTTTGAGTATAAGATACTTAGATATTATTCTACAAGATACCGGCATCATCGAGGACAGATCGTCGGAGATGTCTTGAGTTGATTTGTGCTCTGCAACATATTCGTTACCTGCCGCCGATTTTCCGGGCAACGGCGAGCGCGTCGCGAAGTATGCTTCGACAATCACTATCTGGTCGCGCTCATCATCTGTAAGGCTGTTCAGCCATTCGTTATATATGTTGTTCATGTGTTTTATTTTTTTATGCGTTTAAAATTTTCTCTCAGCTCTCTCAAACAATAGATTAACTCCATGTTGTCCTTTGCCCGTTCGTCAGGATCGTCAATCGAATGCTCGATGACATAGTCTATTGTGTCTGTGAGCAGATCTATATTTGTATCAATGTATGACGGCTCAAGCAGCTCGTGCTCCGCCTTGGCTGTGTCAATCGTTTTCATCTTCTACGAATTCATTTTTTATTAAGATTCCTCTGATATTGAAGGCATAGTCCACACTCTTACGAGGATGCAAGAGGATATAGAGATAGTTTTTATCGTAAGTGTTAACCGTAACGAGCATCTCTTTAAGTCTCCTGTTCTTCATAAGTTCATCCTTCATCTCGTCCCTGATGTATTGTACTATTTTCTGCACTTCCTCACCCTCGGTTACGAGCGTGTGGTTATATTTCGCATATACTTTCTTATTAAGGAGATGGCCCAACTTAGTAGTATTGTTGAAACAGCTCACCTGGAGGAAATACTTACGCCTGCTCATGTGTGCCTCCTTTCCTGTCGTCAGCGTTAATCCGATATACTATCCAAGCCGAACAGGCGGCTGCGGTCAATGTAACAACAGGCTGCTGAAAAGCGACAACAACAGCGATCATGACAAAGACCGCCAAGAGATTAATCCGTGTTGCGAGCTTGCGTGTCACCTCGAAGCCGCAAAGTTTAGAATAGAATTCGCTACGACCGTTATACCAGTTAGATAATGATTGTGCCTTTCCTGTCAACCATGCCTTGATGTCGACAGGGCGCTGCGCACTGCGCTGAATTGCATTTGTCTGCATATTGCGTAATTTGTTAGCATACCACGAACTGCGTGGCGCAGAGATACAGAAAAGCGGCTGCACATCCCGCTGCTAACAAATCACGACTTCTCCGCACGGAGCAATATTGATTTACGGAATGGCAACCGCCAATACGATATAGTGAGGGCATAAAAAAAGCCCTGCGATTTATGCTGAGCAATAACCGATGCTCTATGCGGCATGATAAATCATGATTTGTTAGCGATGGCAAAGATAGGAATTTTTCTTGAGCCAGCAAATCATTACATGAAAAATTTCCTTGCACAGAATAGAAATCACTCTTTTCGTTATACCAGGTATTAAGATAATTAGCCTTTTCAACCATCCGGTCTCTGACTGTGGTTGCGCGCTGGCTCGTGCGCCGGATTGCATTTGTCTGCATATTGCGTAATTTGTAACCATACCACGAACTGCGTGGCGCAGAGATACAGAAAAGCGGCTGCACATCCCGCTGGTTACAAATCACGACTTCTCCGCACGGAGCAATATTGATTTACGGAATGGCAACCGCCAATACGATATAGTGAGGACCCTATAGATCCTTCCTTTGTTTTTAAAAGTTGAGCAATAACCGATGCTCTATGCGGCATGATAAATCATGACTTGTAACCGATGGCAAAGATAGGAATTATCTTGTAATCGGCAAAGGAAATGTATGAGTAATTACAAGTTTTTAAACTGAATTATTTAAAATAATAATTTAATTATTATAAAAAAACGGCAAAAAAAATCTAAAAGCTATTATCTTTGTAACTGTAAAAGTATAGATGGTCGAATTAATCAGAAACATATTAGCATTTTCAAGCACTTTTGTAGTAATCACTTTTATAAGTGCATTTATTTTCCAAATTGTCGCTTGTGCCTTTAATAAAGGATGCGTAAACGACAAGATGGAAAAAAACGGCTTAATATGTGGAATAATTATCGCACTTATCCTTATTCCTTTCTATTATCTTCCTGCTTAATAAGCAACCCTATTTTCGTTCTGAGTTCTATAAAGTTCTATCACTGCTTTTTTATAGTCCTCCGGTGTCTTTATCTCAAGCGAATCTAATGAATTTTTTATTGACATGCGGAGTTCACGGTCAACCTCTCTGTCCATGTGTTCATCAAATTTTTTGAATAAGCCATCAGTAGACAAATCCAGATGAAAACCTCCCCAGTCTATTTTTAACCCACCGCCATTTATAAATAAAATACCAAGAGCTAATATAGCCAGATAGGATTTTTTTGATGAAATAAAATGCAGCTTACCCTTAGACTCCATTTGGACTTTCATCACAACATCATCAGCTGTTCCTTCAATTCCATTTTTCGCACAGAAATCTTCTGTAATTTTGAAAAGCTTCTGAAGATTATAAAAGACGTTCGCAGAAACTTCATTTTCTGTATTAATGTCTAAAGACAAGTGAGTTTCTTCATTCTTATTATAAAAATCACATACAGAATCGTCAATATACATCGCGTAATGTGAGATATCAGAAATAGGATGTCTGGAATTAAACATCAATTGGGCCTTGGGTGGCAACATATATCTTCTTGTCCGCTTTAGTACATTGATTCTTATTCGCTTCATAAAGGTGCAATTATTATCACCTCTTTCGGCATTGGCGTCTTCATAGGCTTCACTTATAACGCGACAGATACTTATTTCTTGATTGCTATTAGGTATAATAATAATGTCGCCATTTTGTATTTCCCTACAGAATCTAAGAAGTTGAGAGACAATTTGTCCTGGTCGGCTATATTCGCGATCATGATAAACGTTATTAACAATTTCACGAAGCTGTCTTCTGGCAATGTTACTATCTTCGTCCAGTTGTCTTATTGTGTTCAATAAAATTTCATTATATCCAATTGCTATGAATTTATCATCAATAAAATCATGATAATATTCACCGCCCATTGCCCTCACCATCCAGTATTTTGATTGATTATTTACAATATGTACATAATCGTTTAAAGCATCAATGTTATCTATCATATAAAAATTGAGTTCACACATCCAGGGCGCATCCTTTCAATGTGAACTCTAACAGCTGTATATTTTTATTTTTACCCTTAACAGATTATGCGCCATCCGTAAGGATTTAAAATAATCAAAAGATATATGCAAATGTAAGAAAAAAAACAAACATAAGGAAATAATTACAAAGAAATTAAGAATAAAGAATTTATATAAAACATGGGAGATGCACCGTGAGGAACATCTCCCCCAAAAAATCATTAAAATATCCACCATCAATCCTGAATATATTTTATCAAAACAATCATAAATCTGTTTCAGACTGTTATTTCCGAAGTGTATATGACGGTGAACTGACAAACGTAAAACAAGATGGGCAATATCAATATGCAAGAAGCACCATATTGTCATGCAAAACAGTACATATCAGCAGTCGAAATAGCCTGTATTGACTGTCAAGAAAGACTATATCACAACGCCGGAACCATCATTCTTCTATGCCGGCATCAAACATATCATCACCGGTTTTCTTCCTTGTTGATTCTTTTACTTTGATATTAATGCCCTCTGTGATCTCTTCGTCGCTCTTTACATACTTTATCATAATGTAATGGAGCACATTACTAGTTCCCTTTGTAAGAAAAATAGTCTTATCTAGTTTCCATCCTCGCTTAGCCATATAGTTGACAGCACCCATTGTAGATGTGAACTTGAGTTTTTTGCCGTCATCACCGAGCAACGTGGAAGAGCTGGCACTCCATGTCTTGCCACCTCCAAAGTCTATGGTAGCATCTACTTTTCCAAATCCCCAGAAATTAGAACATACAATAGTGCAATAAACCGGATAGCGCCCATCGGCATCAGTAATCAAAGCCTGGGCACCGGCTTTAAGGCTTAATACAGCCAATAAAAAAATGAATAAAAGTTTTTTCATAAACTCAATATTATAATTCTCACTGCAAAAGTAAACAAATAATATGAGAAATAAAAAAGGGCATGATTTAGACATGCCCTCACTATATTGTCAAAATAAAAATTATATATTAAAGTGTTTCTGCAGTACGTCTTAAACGATCTGCAATATCACAAAGTGCACCTTTCAACTTCTCACGATCCACGTCACTGAAATCATCAGGTTTTCCGTTATTCATACCACTGAACTTATGATAAAGCCAACTACGTGATTTGCCGAAATAGTTTTTGGCCAAATATGCCCAGTTAATATCCTCATAAATGTCTGCTAACACCTGTCTAACACTACCGTTAGATACAACAACACGTGATTCCATATTTTTTTAGTTTATTCTGTTATATTTTCAATAGCCCTCCCCTTTCGGGGAGGGTGATTGTTCATTCATTTTCCATAAGCTCATAAACCAAGTCCATAATGTAGATTTCCAAGTTTTTCTCGCCGTTCGGATAAGCTCTCCTGTAATTTCTTATGGCTTGGATAAGCTCTTCTTCTTTGTCTGTTAAATTCATATTACTTATTTTTATTTTGACAATGCAAAGATAATCATCTTTTGCGTATTATGCAAATTTTCAGCGTTAAAAAATCATCTTTTGCGTATTTTTTTTTCAAATTAATCATTTCTTATTGTAATGATATAAAAAGTACTAAAAGCTATTATCTTTGCAACAATAAAAATATAAATGTACGAATTAATTAGAAACATATTAGCGTTTTCAAGCACTTTTGTAGCGATCACTTCTATAAGTGCAATTATTTTCCAAATTGTCGCTTGTGCCTTTAATAAAGGATGCGTAAACGACAAGATGGAAAAAATCGGCTTATTATCTGGACTGATTATAGCACTTATTCTTATACCTTTCTATTATCTTCCAGCTTAGCAACTCTATTATCGTTCTGAGTTCTATCACTGCTCTTTTATAGAGCCTCTGGAAGTTTTATATAAAGTGGATCTATGAATTTCTATTAATATAAACACAATAAAGTCCGCAAACTTCGTTGCGGACTTTATTGTGTTATATTTTCAAATATCTAAATTCAAACAGTCACCACTTGTAATTCATGAGCCAATTTTCTCAAACCCTTTGCAATTTTTTCAGCCTGCGCAGGACGTGGTTTTGAAATGCCTGTAGCATAATGCGAAAGTTGTTTTTGATTGATTCCAGTAATAGTTTGTAAAGCTGAAAATGAAAAAATTCCTCGATAATATTCAAGAAGTGATTGTACATCAAATTTATATACTATTTCATAATCTTCATCTAATATTTTAGGATAAGAAGTTCCATCTGCTTTCGCACATTCTAGATAGAAATCAATACTTTCTTTTACATAATTACGAAAATCCTCAAAATCTCCAGTATAAGCTACGATCCAGCCTGGTAAAAGATTACAATTGCAACTATAACCTTTTTCCGTTTTAGCTGTGTTTACGATAATTGTTGCCATATGAGTGTAAATTATGTTGTATGTGTAGATAAAATGATATAAAATTAAAAACAGAGATAATTATCTATTTGCTAATTAATTTTTAAAATGTTGTTTTCTTTTGATAAATTTCGTTTTTTAATCCTGCGTTCTAATTGTAGTTTTTTTAAAATAAATATTTAATAAAATGTATATTTTATAATTATATATATATATAAAGTCGTTAAAAGTTGGTTGGTGGGTTGGTGTTAAAACACCAACCCCGACTGGTCTTCAATACTTTTCAAGAGGTCGCCCCAAACATCAGCATTTTCGTCACCGTTGACAGTTGTTGTTCCTTTCTTTGTCGGGTGGTGGAACTGTCTGTGGCTTCCTCGTTGTCGGACCATAACCCAGCCATCTTTTTTTAAATCCCGTAGGATTTTACGAATTTTAATTATTTTCATAAAACAAATATAATTTTCATGGTGCAAAGATAGTAAAATTACTATTATCTGCAAAAGAAATAATAACTTTTTTTCTACTGATGTTAAAAAAATCAACATCTGCATGTCTGTAATATTGTGCATCAGTATAAATAATTGATTTGCAAATCATAGAAAATATAAATATATATAACAATAA
Source organism: Prevotella sp. HCN-7019 (assembly GCF_037890215.1). NCBI lineage: Bacteria > Pseudomonadati > Bacteroidota > Bacteroidia > Bacteroidales > Prevotellaceae > Prevotella > Prevotella sp. HCN-7019. The sequence goes on from NZ_JBBKBO010000006.1 coordinate 152,789, forward strand.
ATATGTAATAAGATACCTCATAAACAGCTGTTTTATTACATATTTTCCACTATCAAAATCCGCAAAAGTCTGACGCCCAGAAAGTTAGACTTTTGCGGCCGGCGAAAGCCGAAAAATTCTGCGAAAGCAGCCCCCACCGCCCTACGGAAAAGGCGCAATTGCCATTTTATAAAATAGCGGAATATGTAGAGCCATTGCGATTAATGTGATAAAGCCCCACCGCATCCGCGGTCGAGCGAGCCTACTCAAGCATGCAAACCAATAAGCCATACTCATTCATAAACATTATGGATGTGTGTGGCTTATCAAAATGCAAAAAAAAAGCAACCATGGCAATTGCCTTGGTTGCAGACAGAGGATTTATGCAGCGAGATGCTGTAGTATCATCCTGCTCGCCTTCTCCACATCCGACATTATAGTCATAATGTACATCGGATCTTTACGAAGTGAGCTGATCCATGCATCAAGATATGCAGCGTTATTATCGAGTATTCTTTTATCGAAGCCAAGAATCTGACCACAACGTGCAGCTCCCAACTCTGCGACCAGTTCTTCTGTTGCATAGCCTTCGTCGCCGAACTTCTTGCCAGTCTTACGATTGAGTCGGTCTTTGGGTGCAGTAGAGTGGATAAGCTCATGTATGAGTGTAGCGTAGTATTCTTGACCGTCCTTATATACTTCATCGGCGTTAGCTCCAGTGCGGAACTGAGACTTCTTAGGTACCACAACTACATCCTTGGACGGGCTGTAGTATGCACCATTCGATGCCCTCTTATAATGTATAGGACACAACCATGTCTGCTCTTGCAACATCTTATCGAGTGCGGCGTTGACGTACATACCGGAATCATCAGAGCTGGCTGTACTGGCGAACAGAGAATACAACTTAGCCAATTTATCCGGATGCTTCTCTGCGAGGTTGGTCTGCTCGATATTAAAAACAGTGTAACACTTCAAGAAGGGATAACGAGTACATTCGGACTGTTGCTCAACAGGCAGTTTTCTGAACTGGTCAGAAGAGAGTTTCTTACCGTGGAGAAAATAACAGAAATCCCAGAAGATGATAGGCAGAGATTGTGCTCCCTTGAGGATACGGGCGCCAAGTTTATTCGCCTGCTTCAGCGTGCAGAAGATAGGATACTCATAATTCTGTTCCATGCAGCCCCATGTAAGCATGAAGGCATTAACACCTCTGTAACCGACTCCTTCCAAATTGACCGGACCGGCGCCGTAATTGCTGCCGATCCATCCTTTTTCCCATTTATTATTTTTCATCTCTTCCATGCGCTTAATCATCATTTCCGCAAATTTATTAATAACCTGTTCTGTGTGCTGTGATACTTTCATAGTCGTATAATTTAAAAGTTAGACATTAATCCATTGGCATTACACTTATGTAGCTGATATTAACCATCGAGTCGGATGCGAGACTTTCTGCGGTAGCAGTGGCTTCTGCACATGAGTCAGCCATTATCTCGTAAGTAAGACATTCGCCTTCTTCTCCGTTTACCTCCACCTGGTAGATGTTCTGTGAAAACAGATAACTTCTTCTTGTTCTACACTTCTGCTCGTTGTTTGATGTTGCGATGTGATGTTGTACTGTAGTTGTCATAGTTGTATATTTTTTTTGTGAAACATTTAATTTTTACGTGCACAAGACAACGGCAAGAGGAAGGCATGTGTATGCAAGGGAAGACAAGAGATTTTTTAAAAAATATGGATTAGAAAAGCCTTTCCCATAATTTTAAAAAAATCTCGAAGGCAAGCAGAGCGAGCCCTTGCAGCATGCCGCTTGCCGTACCTTTGCTAAGTAAAAATAAGTGTGGCACGAAGAAAATTACGACAACAACAGGACGGTCACGTCGGCATCAAGAGCAGAACTGAAGTACAAGAATATACCATTAACAGAGAAGAACATCTATCAGGTGGAGGTTAACGAAGATGATTATACCTTAGCCGATAATGACTGTATCGTGAGCAGAATCAACAGCATGAGCAGAAAGCATCCGTGTAGAATGTATCAGCCACATAAGTGTAATGGCAAAGGGTTAATACCCAAAAGTAAGACTATGAGACTGTCACAGCATAAGAACATCATATGCGGTCGCACATGATGATTAAGCGTATGGGAGTGATGAGTATGGGAAAAGGAGGCAGCTGTTATGACAACCGCCCGTCTGGAAGGAGTCGGTTACAGAGGTTTTATTGCGAATAAGTGTTGACAGTGACTGAATGGAACTGATATACCGGGAACTTCTCCACACCGATGCAGAGAGTATCGAAAGCGTCTGATCCGTCGGTACGTCCTTCGAGCTTATCTTCTTCTGTCTCTGCTAATTTTTCTCCACGCTTGTCTTTCAGGCCATTATATACGCCTGCCGATTCGATTGAGATTATTAGGTCCGGATTGTTATCCCTGTTTATGAGCACCATATGTCGAGCACGACCTCGCAGCATACGGTTTATCAATAGGTTCTTGTCTATGTGATTCATCGGCTTGCCAATATATACAGCTCGCACGCTCCACTGAGCACGTCGGAATCGCTTCTCGATATACTTATGAAAATCGTCGTTGTGCAGAGCATAGTTGTTGCCTACGAATGTGGCATCGAAATAGAATACCACCTGCTTACGTTTATGATAGCTGTAGTACCTAAGAACATCATCCATCAGTTCCGGGAGCTTACGCTCGTACTTGACGAAGAAGGACTTGAGAACACGGAGCTTCCATGTCCTGTCCACTTGCCCAACGACCGCCCAGTTGATATTGGCATTAGCGTCGAAAGCTATGCACAACGGTAGATTTGGGTCGCAATCACTGTCGAGCCTGCAATCCTCTGTTACTTTACCGAGATTGGCAAGATATAAGATAGACTCATTAGGTGCTGTGTAATAGTTAACGTCTTCGCGCAGTCCACCGTAAAAACCATCCGATGCTATACCGATACGTTTGCACATGATAGATGTGGCGAAAGTGAGCGGTGGCAGATCGCGTTTAGCACGCCTGATAAAATCCTCTGTCAATATAGCAAGGTTCTCAATAGACGAATACTCCTTATAGAGCAGGCATTTGGACCTCAAGAAATTCAGTTGCGAGGTCATCGCAGCAATGCGCTCGGATATGGAGGCTGCCTTTTCCGGATACTTCAGCAATTTCTGGCGCAGTCTCCATATATCATAGACAACACCTTCGATCGCTTGGACAAGATCTTTGTCCATCTGATCCTTGTAAGAGAGAAACCAACTGCCTTTTTTTGTGACCGGCATATCAGACGTTATGGTCAAGCCGTGGTGCATGTAGAAATTTCCGAAGTACATCTGATTGCCTCGGTTAGCCTGGAACGTCTCGTCCTTGAGCTGCTCATAATCGATAAACTTGGCTTCGTCAATTATGATGTAGTCAAGTGACATTGAGTTGCTCGTGCCTTTACGATCCTGACTAATTATGTTGATTACCGAGCCGTTATAAAATGAAATTGTGTTTTCCCAGTTTGCCGGCGTAAAAATAGGATTCTTCCACTTGAGTGCTTTCCATGGTCTTTTCCCAACAACATAATGGAGGTCGCGTTTATAGCCCCAACGCTCAAGATGTATGAGCATGGAAGGAAGGATGTTTGTCAGACATCGTTTGACCGACGGGGCGACAAAACCACCCATCGAGCCCGGCATACCTTGGAAACAGGTAAGTGCACGGACAGCTTGGACGGCACCTTTGCCGAAACCACGTCCGCAGACAGCAACGAGGTCGCGCGGCATGATAGACAGAAGGTAGAGCTGTGCATCATTGAAGTACTGCTTCATTGTCTCTTTCATCCTTTACCTCCTCATAGTCTATGTAGTTAACATCAATGTTGTTCGAATATTTCTTCGTGAGCAACTTTATTCGTTCACGGAGTTTAGGTATTCTTTCGATACCAATAACCGTCGGATCATCAGTCGGCTCGAAAATCTGAGGTACAATCTTATCGAACTCAAGCTCCACTTCATCATTCTTATCAGTACGGTTATTCAGAATTCTGGCTTTTTCGATAGCTGCGACCGAGCGATAATCCTGGGCCCGACGTGCTGCCTTCAGATCCTCTTCGAGGTCCCTGTTGATTTTCCAACGCATAAACTCCTTATTAGCAGCCTGAATGTTGCCGAGCAACAACTGCACAAGGCGTATGTCGTCATACGCCTGTGACTTCCCCACCCTGAACATATTTATGTCATAAGTAAGTATCTCATTCTCAAATTTTCCCGGGAACTGCAGCCAATAGGCATACAGACCCCGAAGACGATGGATGCGCTCAAAGATGTTTGGGTTAACTCGAAGTTCTTTGAGTTCATCATCGGTGAGCGTGATATACTTACTGTATTGGTCAATGTCAATAGGTAGGCTCATAATTATAAATTTGATTCTGTAGCTGCCTTAAGGATTAAATCCTTGCATTGCGACAGTGCATAGGGAGAACCGGCATTAGCAGTGTCGAACAGGCTCTGTCGCATAGAATATACGGTATTCATCACCCCTTTGAGGTAATATCTTCGGACAATAGTTCCGGAGGTATTAATATCATCGGATAATATATCTTCATCAAGCTCGAGATAAAAAGCTGTCTCCTTAGGAGTCAGCATCTGCTGGCCGCAATCACGTATCTTCTCCAGTAACTCTATTGAATAATCCATTAACCTGTATAGATTTATTATTCACCATCTCACTCAGGCCTTCATATAATGAAAGAAAAACATCCTGGTCTGTCGTTATCATTGTGCACTCTGCCCTATCACCGTAAGTCTGGTTCTGCGAGCTGATGACACTTACCGTCCACTTATCATTTTGCACCAGCACGATCTTTGAGTGATTCATTGCGAGATAGACATTATCAAAACAGTTCTGCATCAGCTTGTTCAATTTGATTGTCTTGCGTGCAGCCTTGAGGTCGGCAACCAGTACAGAGTGATTAATAAGTTTTTTATTTTTCATCCGGAAAAATCCGGAAAGAAAGGCGTCAGAGGTGGAAAACGTGCTGACATAAACGTCAGCACGTCCGGTCTGGTCGAGAATCCATCCTAACAGCCCCAATGTATGAAGTCCTGTACCAAGAAAAGTCTGACACTTGTCAGAATTAACTTTCAGCGGCTTTAGTATCGTTGATATTTTCCTCATTGAAACTCAGATCATCATATATCTTAGACAATTTCTCCTGCATTTCCTGCGAAAATTCCTCACCGGCTTTAAGGATTACATCCACACGTTCACGTATTTTGACAAAAAGAGCATGATACTTCTCAGCATTCTCCGGCTTAGATAGCGTTTCCAACTTGTCGATATTCTTTGAGATGTACGCCCTGGCATTGGTTATGTCCTTAAAGCTAATCTCGGTCTGGACACTGTCAGACTTGAGTGCTGCATTGTCATCAAGCTTATATGTGTCGTATACCTCATAATTTTTTTTGTAAGTGTACCACTCATCCTTCAGTATCTTGAGATACTCATATCTGTCGCAAGGTTTGTCAAGACTCTTGCAAGTATTATACAGCTCCTTTATTTTTTTCCAACGCTCAACGTTGGAATCCCACAAAGTCCGTATATCCTCAGGCAAAGAGTCATGGTCCGCGCGGCGACCAGCCGCGACGGCCTTATCGTCCTGGTCATCATTCTTCTGCTCATCTTCGGCAGGCTTATCATCCGATTTGCCCATCTCCTCCTCGATTGGTGGCATTATCTCCTTTTCAAGATTCGCAACATCGGTACGTGTCATATGGTCAAGTCGCATCGGTAACCGTTTTCTGAGTTCATAACGAATTTTCTCGACGTACTTTTCAGGACGTCGCATAATTGTGTTATATAAGGTTTGGTTGCGATTCAACTTGAGCATCATCATGGCACCATCCTTTAGCTGGTCAATTGTAGGGTTCTCAATTTCAAGCCATCCTACAATTTTTTTTGTGAATACATCATCTATCATATTATTTATTTAAAAAAGGGCAGGCACTATAGTGCTATGCCCTTATAAAGTCAAACAACGCTGTTAATAACTAATTACTACACACCACCGCCAGCTTCAATAATTGAGCCGTCAGCACCACTGATATCGCCGTTTTCGGTTTCAATCTTTCCTGTGTAGAACGGTGCCGGATATTCATCTGTCGCCTCTGCTGAAATGGTCGTCTGATTTGTATCTGTGGCAGCCTGTCCTGTGTCTTGAGAGAGAGTAAGCTCAGGTGTGAATGCCTCAGAACCAACTACTCTGTATTTACCGTTTCGTTGCGGTACGAGATAAACCATCTCATCGTTGTTAGCTTCGGATATATATCCTGTTGCATCCTCTTCTGTTCCAGGCAGATTGAATGTGCCTGTCACCTTGAATGTCTTACTGCCATAAGTGCCTTGTGATTCAACTTGCAGCTGTCCCTGATTCGGTATAAGATCCAGCTTATGCCACTTCTTATCAGCCGCAAGTTCGAAGTCACCTTCGTACACAGGGACTTCGGCCAAAGATGCTTTTTGGGATCTGTCAATCTTAGGCCACTTGACAATATCTCTCTTAGAGCAACCATACACATGGTTACGGATGCCGGGCAAAGACTTTTTGCCCTGGCAGAACTGCACGTCACTATATAATGAAACCTGATCTTCGCATGTACTCATATCATTTTATTTAAAAATTTGACAATATTACATTTCCGATTTTTTCCAAACTGAGAATATTTCTTTAGATACCGACTCGAACTGAGTTCCGAAGAACATGTTTGCGATGAAATCAACATCGTAGTGATTATCAAGAGATTTCTCCACGATATAGGTCTCATCTGATGTCTTTTGGTTGAAAAGAGCAAGAATGTTCGACTTCGGCGTAAGCAGGAGAAAATCATCCGGAACATTAGCCAAAGGAACAAACTCAACATTCGATGCGCCTTCGAGAGTGCGCTTGTCATAGTTGGTGTTGTACGGGAGCGAGCCATGGTTAAGCTGATAAGCCTCAGTGTAATAATGGTAAGCCATGTCACTCATGAATAGTTTCAGTTTCTGGCGACGCAACTTAACATCTCGGCTCCAGTAAAAGTCTTTGATGATATCTTCGGCATTTTCTGCAGAGATACTATCAGATGACTGTGAGAGATTTCCGAGATCTGTTGAGATGAGAGCCTTGCTTACATCATTAGTACCGGCGATATCATTGTCGATGATCGTACAGAAGCCGTTGAAGAACTTTTCTGTCGATGTAAAGTCCGATGCATCATGCTTAGCCGTAAACATCGACATAAAGAGATGCTCACCGAGCTGCTTCATTATGTACGCGCATATCTGCAGAACAATCGGAACATTTTTAAGTCCTTCACCCTTTGTGATATTTGAGCCCCATATAGATTGATAAATCGCATTAGGATCAATCGGCTCGATGCAATTTCCAAAGAAAGTTTCAAGGACACGTCCGTCAAAGCTGACGTTTCCGGTACCTTTTTTATCTTTCTTATAATTGCCGAGCTCGAATTTACCGGACATCTCCGTAACTGTTTCACGGTATCTTATACCGGTGCGGACACTCATGTGTTGGAGAGCCTCATTCATAGCCAGCATTGGCATTACGATGAGTTCCTTGCGATACGTCTGGAATGTCTTTGACAATTCATCAGGCGTGAATGTAATATTTCCTACTTTTGCCATAATCAGATGTTGCTAACTAAATCAAACAGATCCTTAGACGAGAAGTTTTTTTCCTCTATCTTTGATTTATCATCCGTGATGTCACCATCACTATCTTCAAGAGTCTTGATTTTCTCATCTTTCTCTTTCACGTCATTTTCGAGTTGCTGAACCTTGTTCTTCAACTCGTTTAGTTCCTTGTTTTTGTCCTTAATCTTGCCTTCATAGTCAGAGATTTTGTCGGCATGATCTTTGAGAGCGTTTTCAACGGTCTCCGCCTGTTCTGTGGTCAGGACAACATTACCTTTGTCATCCGTTGTCAACGTCTGGACATTCAAGAGATTCTGAATTTTCGTAAAGATCTTGTCCATTGTATGTTTAAGAGTTTTTTGCGCCTGGTTGTTATGGATCAGGTTCTGGAGTCCTTGCCAGGTCTTTTGCAAAAAACTCTGAGTTGGATTACCGTTGCCATCAACTATATCCTGGCGATGAACATCAGAAATAGAAGATGGTAACGGCGGTATACCTGCATCCTTGTAATTAGAGTGAGAATATGAGTTTATAAAATTATTATTAAATTCATTGGCAGCCTTCTCAGCATCGTCATCTTCGCGAATGGTATCAACAAGCCCAAAGTCAACAGCCTGCTGTGCAGTCAGCCAGTTGCCCTTTTTCATCTGCGCGAGGCACTCATCAATTGTCTTGCCTGTCTTATCCGCATACATTGATGCAAGTACTTCATCAAATGTCTTAAGGCTGTCGCGCTGTATCTTGAGATTGGAAATCATATCGTCGATAGCCTCTTTATTCGCCTGTTCATACTTGTCAATCCAGACAGACACATTGTGAATGAGAAAGAATGAGCCCTTGACTATATCTATAGTCTTACATCCGAGCATTGCGATTGTTGAGATTGACGCATTCATTCCGAAGGCGTGTGCATGCACCTTGCCGTGGTCCTTGAAAGCCTGGTTCATCTCCAATCCATCCTTAACATAACCGCCTAGAGAACAGAATCCGACATGTACATCCTTATCCTTGTTCTGATTGAGTACATAACGGACATAATCTGCAGAGCAAGAGCCCCACCAAGAACCAATAGTGCCAGATATTACAAGTTGGTATTCCATTGTATTAATTTTTTCCAAAATTAGTAATGGCTGCATCATTGAAAAAATACGGAATCATATAATACACGGTATGATTCTTGGCGTTGAATAAGTTACTTTTACTTCCAATAGCTGGTTATCTGTAGGATTTTCCGGTGCCTTATCAGTGAACTGTTGTATGGGATATGGTCTCTGTCCATCTCCGAGAAGCATAAACTGTCCGTTGCTAAATCCAATTTTCCATACCAACCGGCGATGTGTCGGTAAAGACTGATTTGTAAAAAAATCAAGTTCTGCAGTCCACAATTTGTTTTTAGCCTCCATTTTATCAGAAATAATAAGATTCGGAAAAGGCTTAGTACAGATTTTGGTCCAATTAGTATGTTCCGATACTTTGACTTTCGTCGGAGAGACTCTTATAACAGAGACATCTGTTGCGTATGCATATTCGATGCTGCTAACTAATTTAGTTACGTTCATGCCAGTTAGATTACGTTAATATTCGGTTGGAGTCGTATCGCACGCGCGCGAACAAAAAGAAGGTGATTGTCCGTAAGAATATTTCAAAAAATCATCATTATTTCTTTTTTTATTTCTCAGGTCAATACCTTTCTTTAGGTAAGAATTTCTCATGCGCTGATAGCGCATCTTAATTGTATAGTCGTAATCAATAGATATACCATTGTTCTCACACCATGCCTGTATAGCCTTGAGTACTGAACATCCGCAGTCGTGCAGATCATTAAGATCTTTCCACATCTGTAACTTAAATGTATCTTCTATACATTCCACCAGCGCAGACTTAGCATATTTGCCTAAATAGTTGTATGTAACAACAGGCTTCTGTTTACTGTCAGGTATGCAGATTGCGATTTCATCGTCAGCCTGAGCCTGAGGGAGTTTGTCAGCAGGACGTGTGGTCAAAAATCTTCGTATGGTAGCATTCTCCGCACTATGTGAAGGGAACACAACCGGGTCACCGAAATGAAAAGAAAGCCACTCACGGATAAAAGGTTTGACTTTAACATAAACTAAAAATTTGTCCATAATATTAAATAGTGATTTTTGACTCCAAAATTAACACAAATTCAGAAATCTCCAACAAAAGAAGGAAATAATTTCCTCCTAATTTTGGTTTAATAATACAATTATGATGGTGTGATATGAATTTGCAATAAAAGTTTGTGATATTGCAATTTTGCAAAAAATGAGATAAATAACTCTGTGTATCAATATATTAAGATTATCACAATACATATATCACATTTTTTTTTGATAGATTATTTTTGTGATGGCCAGATATCCCGGAAATGTTTATCACAAAAAAATAAAATTTGTGATAACTTTGTGATAAAGTTTGTGATGGAAGAAAAACTCTCAAATGCCCTTTATCTATTAATGTTTTTCTCTTTTTCAAATACTCTATTACAAAATCACAAAAATTTATAAGAAAAAAGAAAGGGGTAAAAGGGGCTGAGGTGCAAGGTGATTGTTAACAAAAGAAAAGAACTGATAATTTGCGTAAAAAGGGAGTTACTCTCACGAGCAACTCCCTTCCCTTATTAATTAAATAAAAACAAAACATATATCTATGATCAAAATGGTGTGTCATCATCACAATCAAACGCCAGCGATCCTTCAGTTGTGTCAACTATATGTGGGTGAGACCTTAGATAGATCATATCCTTTGTCTTAGTATGTCCTCCCACGACGACGCTCTTTTGTATTCGCCCGGAAGAGTTTTTAAACTCCTCCGGATTAAGTTCATCTATCCATGGGCATAACTTGACAAAAGATGATAACTTACGGCTGAAGGACTGCATTGTTATCTTATTTGTCTTGGCAAAAGACATATAATCCTCAAGCACTTGGTCACGTTGTAGGAATGTATCAAGATTACCAGACTCTCGCGAGAAATATCCGTTTGCCCAATCCTCGAAGTTTGTACCCATATCCGCCTTGAATTTGCGCCGGATAATGTTTTCCATCGGCGGAAGGAGTTTTATTGGCTCGTCGATTAATTGCAAATAAAAACTGCAACACTGCATCCAAAAGTTAATGTCAGCCAACCATTCGTCTTCGGTATAGTCTTTTCCGTAAAGATCCTTGCCGAAATCATCCCGTATAGAGCGTGTCTCGAGATAGTCGTTATCTTCGGTCCGCTGATGGTAGTAATCCGAAAACACCATGTATAAGAGACGGGCTTCTGACGATGGGTCAAAATCGGAAGGGACATAATTCGTTGTAAATGCTATCTTAGGACTACTCTCGAATGGTATAGTAAACGACTGATTATTTTTCGGATTGACAGTCATATCCGATGTAATATTGTCGTAAAACAGACCAGTGTTAAGATAGCGGTCACAATCGTCGAGCAGCAACATCTGGGTGTGTTGATTAACCTGGTCAAAAACATGCGGGTTATCCATTAGCCGAGGATTGCGTCCGGATAGCTTGACCGTCTTTTGCATATAAGAGAGTACTTTGAAAAAGAACGATTTACCACTTCGCCCGTTACACTCATTGTCCTCTCCTATCTTGTTGTCCATTGCCATCGGCGCCCATGCGCGAGAAGGCGACTTGTAATGGTGGAGCATATATCCAAAGGTAAATATCTTATTAATAAGATTCTGTTTTTGTTCGGCAATTTCATCAGCGGTCAGCCCTTGTCCAACGATGTCAAACTTATGCACCGCATGATATTCAGCAGCCGCATCACGATTTTCAAAATTAGTCTCTAATTCCTTGCGCCAATACAATCTTGAGGTGTTTATAAGATATCCGAAAAAGTGACTTTTTACATGGTTTATCTCAATATCAAAGTACTGTTTGCCATTCTCATCCTGCATCTTTTTTATTGTAAAAGCATCAGGTATCCTCTTGAAATTATGTGGAATGACGTTATCCTCCCACACATAATTATGCAAATCATCGCTCCCCGGTTCATATTCTTTCAGAGATTCGCCGCCTTCATATGTTTTGCAAACCTCCACCGTCTTGTTTGGGAAAAAGAAAAGCTGAGACCTATTGGTATATGATGTAAAATCAATAGAAACTTCCTTCAGACTCTCAAGCGCTGCGTTTGTCAGCTTAGGTGTATTGAGCACCAGGTTGAGTATGTCGCGCTCCTCAAACCTGTCAACTACCCATTCGCGAACAAACTCTTTGATGTCTTTTACCGTCGTCCTTTTAACGATATTGCCGTCAACACGAATATATTGCGTTACAGATGAATTGTCATCATGTAGCGCATAAAATCCATTAAGGTTTAAAAAATTGAAAAGGCATGCAGTGTCTATCTCATGCTTCCATCGCCCGTCTTTATTTTGATAGCTGATCCAGAACTTTGCTGGCATTGCCAAGCGCATCATGTCACGAAAATCCTTTTTTTGTGTACGAATTTCCATCCAGTCTCGCAAATCCTTGCGATGACGTCCGCGGTTATCTCGGAATGTGGCCAACCAAGCAGGCAACCATATTGTATGTATGTCGATAAACTTCAGAGCAAGCTCTTTGCCTTTGCGGCGTCCTGTGTCGTCTATATCTGGAATGTTATAGAGAACGTCGACATACTTCATAATTTCCTTGTACTCCTCTACAGAAAGCTGGTATGTCTCACTGTTAAACCATAGTGGGTGGAAGCCCATCGAGCGGCAACACAGTGCATCACGTTCCCCGGAACATATAAAAGCATAATCTAATTTCTTCACCTTATATGGCTTATCGTCATCATGTAACTTATACCATTCTTTCTCTTCCTTGTCATTCATCAGTCTGTATGCCTCCTGCAATTCATACAATCCATTAATATAGTATCTAGGCTTTTTGCCGGCCGGTGTGTATGAAAACCGAAAGCCCTTGTCATAATTGAGAGGCTCATAGACCTTATAGAATTTTTCTTCAGAATTGTCGCCGTATGCCGGCTTAATTATACATTCTCGTATAAAAATTGGATAATGCTCATTGGAATACTTAACTGTCGTTACTCTATTTTTTACATTAGTAATCCACTTGACAGAATGCCAATGTAATGCTTCAACCGTATCTTGTGTCACTTTAGGCCCAAGGACACATAATTCTTCCGGGGAAAAACTTTCATTAAGTTCGAATGACCGGCTTCCATCAGGCTCATCTACTCGTGCATCACGCTGTCTGATATCCGGTTTGTTTATCTGACGGTTTATTTCATCAGATACGCCATACTTGGCAGCTATCTGCAAGAGGGCCTCATTGTATCTCGACCGGTCATAGCCTTTTTCACGCATCCATAACGATATTGCATTTTCACCTCGTCCATCGCCGCCGAAGTCTGTTACCTGCCAAATTTTGCCATATGTCTGTGAGTTATACTCACGAAGTGACGCAGAAGGTGTTCTCTCGTTTCGGATTGCGAAATGTTTTTTTCCCTCAAGGGCAACTTTTGCCTGAGGAAAGAGGTCAAGGATAATATCCAGACCTCCATTTGTTTTTTGAAAAATTGCTTCTGCCTTGATCATAGTCTTTTGTTTTGTCTTGCTAAAGTAAATTGGATGTTTTACTTTCCAAAATACAGAGAAGTCCCAATGTAAGTTATGCAATATTCAGGGCGTTGTTCCAACTTAAACCCTCGAATCTCGCAGAATTCGAAATCAGGCTCATTAGTATATTCATCGCAGATGCGTAAATCTCCGTCAAAAGAAAATGCGGAAGCATAATTATCTGAATTTGCAACAAATAAAAATCCCAATTCTTCTATTTCACTATATGCGAGCGCCATATTATTTTTATATCGAAGCATCCGAAAATCGGGAGCAACTTTATTCGTTGCTTTAAGAGCGTTGATTGCGTTTTCAAACATCGTTGCTGTAAATCTATATCTTGGATAATGCATTAAACTTTCTTGGAGTAGAGACAATAATTCTATCATCTCGCTTCTCTCCAAAATAACAGTAGTTTTTTTATCTATGTTAGCCTCGACGTGCATAAGCGCTTCTTTACGGAACGGATAATTTGCTTTGTTATCAAAGCTTTCAATTATAATGTGTCCACCATTTATTAAATTGATATCATGAGAATCCATATTATTTTCTCCTTAATTGAATGTAGTTAAGTTGTTCGTAATACTTAAGTATAGACTTATTGTCTTCAGTAACGTCGATTACGTTTTCGCCGTTAACTGTCATACCAACAGTAATATTTAAATCTTTGCGGATAGCATCAATTATTACCGGGTTTCTTGTCTTCCAATATATTGATATGTTCATAATTGCTAGTGAGGTTGGAATCCTCTGTATACAAGATAATTAATACCATCATTTTTTATAAAATCCAACACATTGACAAAATAATCAACATCGTCTCTAGCGCATCGAAGTAATATAACCTTCCTGCCCTTCAATAAGCTATTTGATACTCTCAGTTCATAATACTTATCTTCGTCCATAAGACCATTCATTAGGTCCATAACTAATGAATTTTTTATCACAGAAGTAATATATGCCATATCAAATTATATTATTCAACCTTAAATCCCTTATTAACGCACGACTATTTTTAAGACACATTTTATTCTTCATTCGATTTAGCACAGTCTTTATCGTATTTGGCTTTTTCTGTAATCTACTCGCAATCTCTTTAAAGGTGATACCATTAACATATAAAGATGCGACATCATGTTCGAGCTTCGACAATTTAACATCCTTGCCTACAGGATTACATATCTTATTTTCATAAGGGCAATGTCCACCTCTTAGTGGGCAATGCACCATCTCAAATTGTAAGATGCCATTCTCATAATCATTGGTCAATAAATCATATTCACCAAAATTACATCGAACAAAGCGCTCTACCATCATATAACGCTGCGTCAACTTAGATGCCTCTGAGTTGTTCTTACTTGGATACAATATCTGAAGTTCAGAATATGCGGCGGTGAAGTTATTTTCAATGATTAACAGCATGGAATCAATTATATCTCTGCAAAAACGTGTCAATCGCCTGGCTTCACCACTATCCAATTTGTAATATACAATACCTTCAGGAGTTGTGTAAAATTCTATTTTCGCCATAATCCTTTTTGTATTTCGTCATTAAGTACTGATTCCTCAATAACAGTCAATGTATCATTAGATTTTTTTGATAACTTACGTACAAGTGTAGCAGGTTTAAGTGCATACTTAATGTGCATGTACGCAAGAAATCTAGATTTGTCTTTTTTTGAGAGCGTATTATAAAAATCGCTAGGGGTTACTGTCCTTAAATTTTCCATATATTGCTTGTATTTTTATTGTTTTAGAGTTAAATTTGTTGCAAATTTAGCAGTAAAAAACGCATTATCCAACTTTTGAAGGGCTTTATTCCCTTCTTTGGTTGGTATTTAACATTTATTATATGATGTACAAAAGAGAAACACCAAATTACGATGTAGTTATCGAAGTGCTGAACAAAATTGGTATGACAGAGAGACAATTATCTAAGTTGATGTATGGAGAGGCTACTCACCGCAACATAATAAAAAACCTTCGCGAAAAACCAGATATAAGATCATCCACATTGGTTAGACTATGTAATATCTTATGCATACCTATTGATTCTCTTTTTGGAAAAAGAGATGGTTCTGAAAACAATACGGATATTCCCTCTATAGTTGGGAATAATAATGTTGTCAACAGTCATCATATACATAATGATATAACTGCACTGAAAGCAGAAAACACTGCCCTTAAAATGTTAAATCAAGAAAAAGACCGCCGGATAGACGATCTTAAGACATCAAATCAAACACTGGCTAATCAAGTCAATCTGTTGTTAGAAAAACTGGGACACAATCAGGACAGCAATGAGTGAGAATGCTATGACTAATATAGATAAAACTGCGGATAATAACCAAGAAAAAGAATTATTAAAAATCCTGCCTCCGCAACTATTAAAGCAGACATTTTTATGTCTGCTTTTTTTATTTTACATGGCTATGGTTGTTCCATAAGAGATAACGACGGCCTACCCTATAAATATAGAGACTCATGATGAAAAGATAATTTTTTTATTTCTTCACCACAATTTATAGGATGAGCCGATTTTCCATCCGAGTTTTCTGTTCTACAAAAAAAATTAGCAAGTATTTATTGCACAGACACTCCTTCAGACGCAAATACGCAAGAAATAAGAACTTTACTCAAAAAGTTGAACATCAGCAACTTACATTCAAGAAGATTTTTTCCACCATACAAAAAGCACCATTTCATGACGTGATATTGTCCATTTCATGGCCCAAAATAGACTATATCGCACCATGAAAAAGGCGTAAACAGATGCTGAAACAGGCTTTATCAGAATACCAGCTGCACCATTCCTTACTCCACTGCAGGGTACATAAAAATCTATACGGCCTGAACTGGCCTTTTTACCGCCATCTTAAAAATTTTCTCACATCTCTTTTGCGATTTTATTTTGTCAAAAAAGTCAAGAAAATCCGTGAATCCGCCATCTGAGTTTTCTATAAAAGTGCTGATATGAGGCGTTAGAAAGAACACGGGATATATGGATCCATATTTTGATGCATGATTCATCGGTTTTAGCAACTTGCTTGAGAAAATGCACCATTACTGTTTATATCATCACGTGTTTCAGTAAGTGTTCCGGCACTATACGGTACCTCATAAATAAAAAACAATCCCCATCGACTTTCTTCTGAGCAGTATGACATACTGCAACAATATTCCGCAATATCGTTTTCTCACATAGTTCCCTTTTATTTTCATACACAATATTCCGAATATTTATTCATTTTGTCAGTAAAATCTTTTTTCAAAAAATTTCTCAAAATAGGAATAAGAAAGTCGAAATACAGAGATATTGACATACCATTATATCCTTTAAAACTTTATTCTCTTTTCCATAAATCATCATATTGTATTTTCATTACCAGAAAAGACAACTTTTTACAGTACGGAAAGCACCGTCTTATGGCATCAAACAGACTATATTGCAATACGCAATTATGCTTTTATTCTATCCCCGCGACCAACATTACATTCGTAAAATTGAATATCACCAAACCACAAAATAAAAATCGGACTGTTGCTATATACAAAAGCAACAGTCCGTCTTATCCATTGTTTCTACACTGAATTTCTATTCCTGGCAGTGCAGATATGTTCAACTTAATAGTGACTTAACCCATATATGAAGGCAAAATCTTCATTACTTTTTCAAAATAACGCTGGGTACGCTTCACGCTGTATTTTATACCTCCATTCCACGATCTTATAGCCTTTTCAATGTCATTTGTAGGATTAAAATACGATTGGATAAGCAGAAACATTTCCTTTGATTTGGCTATGCTGAAACGATCTTTCAACGTGTAACGCTTCTTGCTCTTCCTGCGTTTCAATATCAAATTACATTCCTTCACAAGAATTGGAGTTATCTGCATCGCACCGCAAGAACTACCACTGACAGCCTTTGCATCACCTCCACTCTCAACTTGAATTATTGCTTCCATCACTGGCTCCCAATTAAAATCTGAAACAGATTCGTCATCCTTTGAAAACACTGCCACAGGCAGCAAGAGAAAGAAAACAATAAATACAATCTTTTTTATTTTCCTCATTATAATATAAATTTTGGAGCATCGGACAATACAAATCGAATCCGGAAGTGCTGTCATGACAATACGAATACACAGCACAATGCTCTCGTTAATTTCGCAAATAAAACATTCCTAATTTGGAATATAAATATTTACTCCTTATTTTTTACACCTGCAAAGGTACAAAAAATATAGTAGACAGCCAAAGCTATTGTAAAAAATTAAGACATAAATACACTTTTATAACCTTGATTATCAAATACTTAAATTAAAATAAGATAAACTATACCCATTCAGAGATCTTCTTCAGATACACTTAAACAATATATACAAACTGTAACATATCCCGCACTAAAAGGATTATCCTAAATTAGACAATTAGAACATTTTTTAATGGTTTAATAATTCGAAAAGCAACCATCTCATATTGATACATAAAATATTAAAGAAATATTGCCTCATACTTAATACTACATTTTATGAAAATACATGTACTGATCGTTGCTTATATATCCCGTTTAAATATATTTCGACGGACTAAATCTTATCACTGCTCATAACCAAGTATGCATATCAGCATATACAAACTAATCATCAATACATATAACAGGCTTACATACAATAAAGATGAGCAAAATAATACATAATATTCCGCAGACATAAACACATATATATATTATTATAACAGGTGGAAGGAACTGTAAATGACCGTACACGGAACTGTACAATGACCGCTGCCTCCTGCACCGACAATAAATTATATAACAAAAAAAGAGGA
>NZ_JBBKBO010000007.1:0-153648 GCF_037890215.1 Prevotella sp. HCN-7019
TATATTTCCTTGTGATATGTTACCAACATGCTCATATAAAAACTTCCATAGTACCAATATGTCTGTTTATATTAAAAACAAAATATGCGACCCATGATGAGATGGGTCGCATATTTTTATTCCGTTGCTTAATAAGACAAATACTATATTGAATATATAGTTTAAATCGCCTTTAGCATTTATTACGCTTCAGCCGGAGTCTCTTCGGTTGAAGCTGTTGCAGCAGCTTCTGCCTCAGCCTTTGCAGCAGCCTCAGTAGCCTTCTTCTCTGCTACCTTCTTTGCAATTGCCTCATTGACTTTCTTTTCAGCTTCAAGCTCTTTTGCTGCAGCATCTTTCTTGTTCTGCTCGTCCTTCTGACGTATTGCATCATTACTCTTCTGCTTGTCAGCCTTCCATGCATCAAACTTAGCCTGTGCTGCAGCTTCATCAAAAGCACCTTTCTTAACACCACCACGAAGATGCTTCATCAAATACACACCTTCTGATTTCAAAATGTTACGTACGGTGTCTGTCGGCTGTGCTCCTACTTCTACCCAATAAAGCGCGCGATCAAAGTCAAGATCAATCGTAGCAGGATTGGTGTTAGGGTTATAAGTACCAATTTTCTCAGTAAATCTACCATCACGTGGTGCTCTTGAGTCAGCGATAACAATACGATAGAATGCATAACTCTTACGTCCGCCACGCTGCAATCTGATTTTTGTTGCCATTTTTATTATTTTTTTGGTTTGTACTAATGCTATCAACTCGTAATAGCAGCTGCAAAGTTACACCTTTTATATATAATATTTTAGGGCATCTAAAATATTTAAACATTATTAACCTTTACAATATAACAATATTATAATAAAAAAGAAAACAGCGCCTCTATAAGCCGGGTTCTGTTCCATCTTTAGAAGACGGCATCTGTCATTTATCTAGCCCATAAGTCACCTCATGAATCAAGCGTTCTACCCTCCATCGTCAATACAAAATTGTCAAGCGGGCAACCTTCAAACGACGGTATACGCGAACTTGCAGCTTCCAGGTGGCACAGCCCGATGATCACCCATCGACTGGTAGTCTCTTACACTACCTTCTCACCCTTACCTATGACAAAATAAAATCATCATATGGCGGTTTTTTTCTTCTGCCATACCCTGTTGTCACCAACAGCTTCTATTTTCAGAAGTGGAATGCCCTATGCTGCCCGGACTTTCCTCCCGCATCAAATTGATGCCGGCGACAGAACCGAAGCACTGTTTTCTGAGTACAAAATTACGAAATAAACTTTGTATTTCGTATGATTTGTCTGAATAATGTTACATCTGTTGATTCATTTCTGCCAAATTGGCATTCATACAATTGTACAAACATGTCATATGTGCAATATTGTCAGTCAGGTTTAAACATTTGTAAATTTTACTTTTCCTGCATTTAATAGCCGTTAATATGTTAAATTGTAGTGTTAAAATGGAATAAAGATGTGGTCAAAATTTCCTTTGTCACAATTTTTGCTCATATATTTGCACACAATTAAAAGAGAAATTTATAAGTTACAAATAAATTAAAGAGTAAAAAGATGAAAAAGTATTCCAAGTATTTAATGGTCGCTATGTGCGTCATTGCTGTGGCATTTTCGGCAGGCTCTTTTATAAGAGTCAATGCTGCCAGTTCATCAACTACTGCACCCGGACAGCCGGTAGATCTTACATATGCAGCTGAAAAATCTTTACCATCTGTCGTGCATATACTAAGTACGCGTAACAGCAAAGTTCAAACAGTGGAAGTAGAAAGCGATCCATTCAATGACTTCTTCTCAGATCCATTTGGTTTCTTTGGTAGTCCACAGGGACGTGGTGGCACTCAGAAGCGCCAGATTCGTACTCCCAAAAGCCAAGGAAGTGGTTCTGGTGTCATTATCTCATCTGACGGATATATAGTCACAAACAATCACGTTGTTGAAGGAGCAGATGAACTTACTGTGACTCTTAACGACAACAAAGAATATTCTGCCCGTATTATCGGAACAGATAAAAGTACCGATTTGGCTCTTATCAAAATAGAAGGAAACGGTTTCCCTGCAATAACAATAGCTAACAGCGACGACATAAAAGTCGGAGAATGGGTACTTGCAGTTGGAAATCCATTCAATCTTACAAATACAGTAACCGCCGGTATTGTAAGTGCCAAAAGTCGTTCTTTATATGTAAACACCAAAGGTGTTGAGTCGTTCATACAGACAGATGCCGCAATAAACCGTGGAAACTCAGGAGGCGCTCTTGTAAATACAAAAGGTGAACTGATAGGTATAAACGCTATGCTGTATTCAGAAACAGGTTCATATAGTGGTTATGGATTTGCCATCCCGACATCTATTATGAACAAAGTGGTAGATGACCTGAAAAAATATGGAACAGTACAACGTGCCGTTATTGGAATCAGCGGAACTGACGTAAAAAATCAAATAGACCTCCAGAAAGAAGAAGGTAAAGAGTTGGATTTGGGTACAACCGAAGGTATATACGTTGACTCAGTCGTGGACGAGAGTGCTGCTGCGGAAATTGGCCTTAAAGAAGGTGATGTCATTACTGCAATCGACGGCAAGCAAGTTAAAAAGATGGCTGAACTTCAGGAAGCACTTGCCACAAAACGTCCTGGTGATAAAGTATCCATAACCTATCTGCGTGACAAGAAGAAAAATACCAAAAATGCTACATTAAAGAATGAACAAGGCAATACGGGCGTTGTAAAGAAAATAGACCTTGATATTCTTGGTGGTAATTTCAGAGAAATTTCAACTACACAAAAACAGCAATATAACATAAGTAATGGTCTTGAAGTGATCAAAGTAAATGACGGAAAGCTGAAAGAAGAAGGAATTAGCAAAGGCTTTATTATCCAGAAAGTAAATGATGTTGCAGTTAAAACAATTGAAGATCTACAGTTGATTGTAAAAGAAGCATCAACAAGTAAAGATCCTGTATTATATATCCAAGGTATATACCCAACCGGTAAGAAAGCTTATTTTGCAGTTCCTCTGCAGGAAAATTAAAGCTATATACGGGATTTCAAGACAAAGTATGTGGTAATTTCCGAATATTACCACATACTTTTTTATTTCTTAATTAAATAAGAAATATTTGTCGGTCTAAAATATATTTGTTAAATTTGCACCATATACACATTAAAAAATCATCCTTGATGAGACAACTAAAAATCACAAAATCGATTACAAATCGGGAAAGTGCTTCACTTGATAAATATCTACAAGAAATAGGACATGAAGAACTTATCTCGGTTGAGGAAGAAGCAGAACTGTCTCGCCGAATAAAAAACGGCGACAAAAAGGCTTTAGAGAAACTTACAAAAGCTAATTTAAGATTTGTTGTTTCTGTTGCAAAACAATATCAGAATCAGGGACTAAGTTTGTCGGATCTGATAAATGAGGGCAATTTAGGATTGATTAAAGCAGCTGAAAAATTTGATGAAACCAGAGGTTTTAAATTTATATCATATGCAGTATGGTGGATACGACAGAGTATATTGCAGGCAATAGCCGAACAAAGCCGTATTGTAAGATTACCCTTGAATCAAATTGGTTCAGTAAATAAGATAAATCGTGTATTAAACAAATTCGAACAAGAAAACGAACGTCACCCCAGTATTGACGAAATTGCGGATAAGGTGGATATACCCGAAGAAAAAATTATTGACGCCATGCAAATGAGTAAACGTCAAATATCGGTAGACGCTCCACTTACGGATGGTGACAGCACAAGTTTTATAGACATATTACCGAACAACTTATCAACGAATACAGATAATAATCTGGTTCTACAATCTCTACGCGATGAAATATCATGCGCATTGAATGCATTAAACGAAAGGGAACGTAATGTTATAGAAGCTTATTTCGGCATAAACCAACCAGAGTGTACATTGGAAGAAATTGGCCATAAATATGGATTGACACGTGAACGCGTCAGACAGATCAGAGAGAAAGCCATTAGAAAGTTACGCCAAAATACAAAAAATAAAATATTAAAAACATATCTTGGACAGTAATAAAGAGAACAATATGAAAAATAAATGTATATATTTAGGAGTTTTGGTAATATTGTTTTTTGCAACAATTGCAAACGCTGCAAACAAACAAACAAAACTTTATATATATGGAGTCGTTACATCATTCAACGATTCGACAATATATTTTACGGATATTATGGAGTTGGACTCCGCTTGGGTTGACAGTAAAACCGGATTCTTATATAGCAGAGACAATTATTCATATCAATTGCGTAATTATATGAGAAAAAATGGAGTAGTATATCCAACATGTATTACTTCTTATGCGAAAAAGAGAAAAGACATTGAAAAAAAATATGCCAAAGTAAAGAAGAAATATATAGAAAAGAAAGAATTTAATATAAAATATATACCAGCCAATGAATTCAAATATATTCCAATTGTTCCGGATGATGTAGTCACAGAAGAAAAGAAAAAATAATTTTATCAAAAATAACATGGAAGGAAGTGTTCATTATTATAGTATAGCAGAATATTACATAAAAATATTGTTCAATAAATCAAACATAAATAATGAACATCTTCTTCCCTCCTTCACACCATTCCAAACTTCTTATACAGGAGAAGAACCCTTTTTCCAACTTATTATAGATGACTCTATTGCTCCATTAAATAAAGAATCATTGGAAAAAATTGGAGATTTTGATACTGGTAATGGCATCATTTCTGTGTGTAAAAGTAAAGATACAGAAGGTACATACCAATATATTATAAATAATATACATGGGCACAATTGCTGTCTACTTCAAACTTATAATAATTTCTCACATTGTAAATGTGCACTAAACGGCAATTTTAATATGAGACTTTTTGGTTTGAACAACGCTTTAATGATAATCTTTGCTTTTAAGGGAAGTTTTAACAATACCCTTTTAATACATGCTTCAGCAATATGCCATAAAAATCAAGCATATGCATTTATAGCTAAAAGCGGAACAGGTAAAAGTACCCATTCTTCATTATGGCTCAAATATATTCCTGAATGTGAACTTATAAATGATGATAATCCAATTATAAGAATCATTAATAATATACCATATTTATATGGAAGCCCTTGGAGTGGCAAAACTCCATGTTATCGGAATATAAAAATTAAACTTGGAGGAATAACAAGAATAGACAGAGCTGATGTGAACAGTATAAGTAAACTATCACCAACCGATGCTTTTGCATCACTATTACCATCTTGTTCAACAATGAAATGGGATACGATTATATTTAATAATATATGTTCAACAATCTCTACTCTCATAGAAAATACAAACATATACACGCTTCATTGTTTACCAAATAAAGATGCTGCAATAACATGCCACAAGATGATTTCGAAATAAAAGAAAAGCATTATGCGAATAATGTTTTTATTCCAGATGTTGTAAAAATACTTGAAGAAGGCCATACTGTGACCTTAAAGTTACGAGGAATCAGTATGAGGCCCTTTTTAGAAGACAATAGAGACAAAGCACTTATCACAAAAGCCCGTAATTTGAAACGTGGTGATGTTGTTCTTGCAGAAATAGCTCCTAAGGTATACGTACTTCATCGTATTATTAAGATCTATTCTAATAATGTCATTTTACGCGGTGATGGTAATCTGAATTGTGAATACTGCAAGCTTAATGACATAAAAGGCTTTGCAATAGGTTTTTATAGAAAAGGGCGTTTAAAACTTGACAAGACAAATGGTTGGAAATGGAATATCTATTCTTTTTTTTGGACAAGACTTTTCCCTATCAGACGATACCTACTAGCAATATACAGAAGATTATAAATTATGACTATAAAGTAAATTAGGCTCAGCAGAAATTAAATAGGAATTGACAGCAATAAAACAGCGGCATCAATTCCGCATAGGCGCTGTTGCCTTCAAGAGGATGTGAAACCTAAATGGTGTATGTTACAGATTTTCAGGATCCTGCGCTTTTCTCGTCTGAGTCCCCTAAATAAGAGAATATTGTAAGCTGACTTTCCGTCTGACGCAAATTCGTGAAAAATGAGAATTTTGTGCAAACGACTGTATACCAAGCAATTACATACAAGAGCGAATTTTTCATCGTATGAAATGCACCGTTTCAGCATGTGATATAGCCCGTTTCATGTACTGATATGCGCGATATCACACCTTCATACAGGCATAAACGGAGGCTGAAACAGGCAAAATCTGAACGCAAAAGCAACCGATCTGCAGTGTTGTCATAGCAACAATAAAAATGAACTGCAAATAAAAACAGGAATTATACTGAAGGCATAATTCCTGTCTATAAAAGATATATAATTTTCAACTATCTCTCTACTATCCCCGCATCAAACCATTGTTGCATTAAAGTCGTAGCATCTCTTAATGCCGTTACCTTGTCAACATCGTATTGATTTACAAGTAGTTCAGCTAAATCTTCAGCTTCAAAATCCTGATTTTGTATTTCTTTCCATAAATATGCAGAACTTTCATTCATACTAATAATATTACAAAAGTCAATATTTTCCTTGCCCTCTGCAACAATTATGTATTCTCCGCAAACTTCTCTCAAATTAAAGTCTTTCTTTATTCTCATATTTATTATATTTATTCTTTATTAAATCTAAAATGGCACGACATCCAAACTGTCAGATGGTAACGGATCCATTGAATCCATTCCACCATTTACCCTGCTTCCAATAATCTCAGCGTCCATCGGCGGATTTTCAGACTTGTTATATGATTTTTCAGGATCCTGAAATCTTGTAAACTCTCCACGGAATTTCAAAAGAACATCTCCTGTTGCACCTTTTCTGTGCTTGGCTATTATAATCTGAGCCATACCTCTTAAGTCATTTCCTTTATCATCTTCCACAATATGATAATATTCCGGCCTATGAACGAACAACACCATATCTGCATCTTGTTCTATAGCTCCAGATTCTCGTAAGTCACTAAGCTGTGGTCTTTTCCCATCTAATCCTTCACGATTCTCTACCGTTCGATTTAATTGTGAAAGAGCCAAAATTGGTATATCCAACTCTTTTGCCAACCCTTTTAAAGATTGAGATATTTTTGAAACCTCTTCCTGTCTGCTTCCAAATCTCATACCACTTGCATTCATTAACTGCAAATAGTCGATCATTATTATTTTAACACCTTTTTCTCTGACCAGTCTTCTTGCTTTTGTTCTTAATTCGAATATGGACAAGCCTGCCGTATCATCAATATATAATGGAGCTCCTTGTAACCGACGGATATTCTTATCCAATCTTTCCCATTCATCTGGAGACAATTGTCCATTAAGCATCTTGTTTCCCGGAATCTCACATACATTTGAAATCAATCTGTTTACCAATTGTACGTTATTCATTTCCAACGAGAAGAAAGCAATCGGTGTCTGATAATCTACAGCTATATTTTTTGCCAACGAAAGGGCAAAAGAAGTTTTACCCATAGCAGGACGGCCTGCAATAATTACCAGATCAGAACTTTGCCATCCGCTTGTTTTCTCATCCAATTTTGCAAATCCGGTAGGAACTCCTGTCAATCCACCACTATTTGCAGACGCCTTTTGTAGAATTTCGACAGCTTTTGTAATTACAGGATCAATTTGAACATAATCCTTTTTCATATTTCTTTGGGACAGTTCAAACAAACTACCTTCGGCCTCCTGCATCAATTCATTTACATCTACTGTTTCATCAAATGCTTTTGTTTCAATATTGCTTGCAAATGATATCAACTGGCGTGCTAAAAATTTTTGTGCTAATATACGTGCGTGGTATTCAATATGAGCAGAAGATGCAACATGTGAACTCAGCTCAATAATATAAGCAGGCCCTCCCACGTCTTCCAGGGTACCCTCTTTCTTTAATTCCTCCGTAACACTCATGATATCTACAGGATATTCATTCATGTTCAATGAACGAATTGCAGTAAATATCTTTTTGTTACGAGGCTCATAAAATGTATCAGGATTGAGAATTTCTGATATGATTGAAAAAGCATCTTTATCAATCATCAGTGCTCCCAATACAACTTTCTCAACATCTAATGCCTGTGGTTGCAAATGTCCGTATGTACTATCGAATGAAGACTTGGACTTGCTCTTACTTGTCTTGTCGTTATTTAAGTTTTTCTCGGGCATATTATAAAGCATTAACTAATGTATACGAAATACACTATTACCTTATTTTAATATGAGCAACCTATCTCATTTGATCATACTCTATTATTCTCCGGGAAAACAATTGTTGGCGAAAATGCTTTAGCTTCATTGAATTCCATTAATGCATACGAAATAATAATTATGGTATCTCCCACAATAACCTTTCTTGCTGCAGCACCATTAAGACATATACATCCAGAACCTCTTTCCCCTTTAATAATATATGTCTCAAAACGTTCGCCATTATTATTGTCGACAATCTGCACTTTCTCACCTTCTATCATATTTGCAGCATCCATAAGATCTTCGTCAATGGTTATACTGCCCATATAATTCAAATTGGCTTCCGTTACCTTAACACAATGTAATTTGGATTTCAATACTTCTATTAACATATTATTATTTCTTATATGTTATATGATCAATAAGCCTTATTGGCGTTTTTCCACAAAATACAGTTATACATCCAGAAACGGCAGAACACTCATCCCATTCATTTATCTCCTGAAGAGTTTCACTATTTACAATTGAGAAATATTCAACATTTAATTCTGAATATGCATTTATCTCATTCACGACATGCTCATGTGTTTCTTGAACACTATGTTTTGAGGCGTAAGTAACACTTTCTTCCAGTATTCGATATATATTAGACGCAACATTGCGCTCATCTGCTGTCAGAAGTGCATTTCTTGAGCTCATTGCAAGTCCACTTTTTTCTCTTATCAA
This sequence comes from Prevotella sp. HCN-7019, assembly GCF_037890215.1. Lineage (NCBI taxonomy): Bacteria > Pseudomonadati > Bacteroidota > Bacteroidia > Bacteroidales > Prevotellaceae > Prevotella > Prevotella sp. HCN-7019. The sequence goes on from NZ_JBBKBO010000007.1 coordinate 8,928, forward strand.
ATCGCATTCAACAATTCTTATTTTAAGATCGAGACTTTTTACAAGCTGCTTTATAACAGCAACCTGTTGCCAATCCTTTTCTCCAAAATAAGCTGCGTCTGGTCTCGTTATATAAAACAATCTGGATACAACCTGACATACGCCATTAAAATGCCCCGGACGATGTGCACCTTCCATAACAGTTGTTATAGGTGGGAACTCAAAATGGCGAGTATCTGGAACCGGATACATTTCGTCTACGGCAGGCGCAAAAACATAATCAGCACCACAAATCTCCAGCAGTTTACAATCAGCGTCCAAATTTTGTGGATAACGTTCAAGATCCTTTTTATCGTTAAACTGTGTCGGATTTAAAAACACAGATACTACTGTAATATCGTTTTCTGCGATACAACGTTTAACAAGTGAAAGATGTCCCTCGTGAAGTGCTCCCATCGTAGGAACCAAACCAATTGATTTTCCCTGTTTGCGAACTTCAAACAATTCATTCTGGAGTTCAACAATCTTTTTACATAACTTCATGATAATTTATGTTTTACACCCTAATGACAATATTAGTCATGCAAAATAACAACATTTTTCTTAAACAAGAAAGAATAAATCTGAAAATATAACAATTAATTGTTTAATAACAGCGTATTTTCTTAAATTGACGTTATATATGAAGTTTTTTTAGTAACTTTGCAAAGTTATGCATGAGAGCAAACTCTGATGTTTTGTATAAACTCATGTTGTATAATATTAAATTCAAGGCATGGCAAATAAAATTTTATTTATCAACCAGGAAATATATCCTTATGTTCCAAAGTCAGAGATGTCCAACATGGGACGTGACCTTTCCAATAAAATGCAAGAGGAAGGTTATGAGATACGTACATTTATGCCAAAATGGGGCAACATAAATGAGCGTAGAGGGCAATTACATGAAGTGATACGTCTTTCTGGAATGAATCTCATTATTGATGACACAGATCACCCTCTTATAATAAAAGTTGCATCAATACCTCAGACAAGACTACAGGTATATTTCATTGACAACGACGACTTTTTCATGAAACGCCAGATGGCATGTGACGAATCTGGAAAAGAATATGAAGATAATGGAGAAAGAGCCATTTTCTTTGCAAGAGGTGTATTGGAAACAGTAAAAAAATTAAGATGGGCACCAGACATAATACATTGTCAAGGATGGATGGCTGCGATTGTGCCAATATACATAAAATTGGCTTACAATAATGAGCCAACTTTTTCAAACACTAAAATTGTTACATCTGTATTCAAAGATGAGTTAAAAGATTTTCTTGGACATAACTTCAAGAAAAGTATAGAATTGCGCAATATTTCTGCAGAGACAATGAAGGAATATAAGGATGATTTTGATTTCACTGAACTCGGAAAACTCGCAATAGACTACAGTGATGCCGTTATTGAAGCCGAAGAAAACGCAAACGCAGCATTACTTCAATATGCAATAGAAAAAAATAAAGAAATATTAAGATATAGTCCAGATAATTACATAGAGAATTATAAATTATTGTATGACAAAGTTCTGCAAAATAAATAAGCAGGCATATGTCTTATCTTAATTGTCAATTATAAAATAGGTTAATTAGATCATGAAATTTGTTTATATATCCGCAATAATCATCTCTGCTTTTATGTTTGGATCATGTGATGACAATACTGACGGTATTGGTTCTTCCCTGATTGGAAACATGGACGATCTGGAGATAATTCCAGCAACATACCAGATATCTACGCGTTCAATTATAGCAGACTCAGTATATTCAAGAAATACAATCGGATATCTTGGAAAAATACGCGATCCTGAAACTGGAGCATATATTACGAGTGATTTTACAACACAATTCCATACACTTGAAAACTATGATTTCCCAGATAAGGATAGTATACGCAGCCTGATAAATGGAGAAATCGTTGCAGATTCATGTGAGTTGAGATTATATTATAATAATTATTATGGTGATTCTCTAGCGACCATGAAACTTACTGCATATGAAATGCAAACACCGATGTCTGAGGACGAAAGATATTATTCTAATTACGATCCGATGAAAGATGGACTCATTAGAAATAATGGAATTAAAGTCAATAAGTTGTATACATTGGCAGATCTTAATGTTGATGAAGACACAAGAGGAGATGAGGATTATACAGCAAATATCCGTGTAAAACTTGATCAGGAATATACAGATAAGGATGGAAAAAAATATAATAATTTCGGTACATTCCTTATGCGTAAGTATTATGAGGATCCGTCAAACTATAAAGACTCATATACATTCATACACAATCTTGTTCCTGGCTTTTATTTTAAAATGCAAAGTGGGCTTGGTTCTATGGCATATATAAATGTAAGTCAGTTGAATGTCTATTTCAGATATTTCACCAAAGACTCTATTTATGTCGGAACATCATCCTTTGCAGGCACAGAAGAAGTGTTACAATCGACAAGGATTGCCAATGATAACAACACATTACAGCGACTTGTCTCTGATAAACGTTGCACATACATTAAATCTCCTGCTGGAATCTTCACAGAAATGACAATTCCCGTGGACGATATAATGAATGGTCATCGCAATGATACGATCAACACAGCAAAGATAGTACTGCCTCGTATAAACAATGACACACAAAGTGAATACGCACTGGACATACCCCAAACCTTATTAATGATACCTGCAGAAGAGATATATTCGTTCTTCGAGGAAGGCAAAGTCATTGACTATAAAACATCATTTATAGCATCGTATGACAGTAAGAAAAACAGTTATACATTTAATAATATCAGTGCCTTAGTGAAGGCTATGGATCAAAAAGACCGCACTAATGAAAAATGGAATAAAGTGGTAATTATTCCAGTAACTGTAACTTATAATACAGAAAGTGAAATAATAAAAGTCGCGCACGATATGTCTCTGACAAGTACAAAACTTGTAGGAGGAAGTGAAAATCCATATGAACCATTAACAATAGATGTCATCTATAGTAAATTCAAATAATATAATGGCAGATAATTTTCTAGAGAAACAAAGAGCTAATTACGAGAGACGTAAGCAAGAATGGTTAAAGAAGAAAAAAAACATAGCCTTTTCCCGTAAAAAGATAATGATTTCTCGTGATCAAACCGATTGATATTTACTAGAAATAAAACATAAATAAGGGGCCGGATAAATAACATCCGGCCCCTTATTTATGTTTTATTAGAACTTATCTATATTATTAAGCTCTATTTGTTTCAACTTCTTTTTCAATATTTCAGCCTGAGATTTTCTGATAGAGAAAACCATATCACATATATTATCATTATAATCATTCGATAATATACGTGGAGATAATTCCTTGACAACTTTCATAACACTATTTGTCAATTCATAAGGGAACTTAAACTTAACACTTTCTTCTATCTGCCTTGTTACAACAGTCACTCTAGAAATAGCGTCTGCTGCTGCCGTACGGTATGCAACAATAAGACCGCTTGTACCAAGATTAACTCCTCCATAATAACGAATAACAATGACTAAGATATCCGTCAGGTCATTTTTTATAATTTGGCCAAGTATAGGCTTCCCTGCAGTACTACTCGGCTCACCATCATCATTTGCTCTGAAACGAGTCTTGTCAGAACCTAATACATATGCATAACATATGTGTCGTGCATCATAATGTGACTTATGATATCCCGCAATAATAGCTTTTATCTCATCTTCTGATGTCACATGATGAACAAAAGCATAAAACTTACTACGTTTCTCACTATAAAATCCTTCTGCTATTTCCGATGTTACTGTTTTGTACTCGTCTGAAATAATATCCATATGATAAGATTACTTAAGGGGCGAACATGTCGCCCCTTCACAAATATACAAAATATGAATTTTAAATGCTATTCTTTTAAAGTCAAAACTAAGACAGTTTGTGTATAACGAGTCCTGAACGAAGTTTGGGTTCGAACCATGTAGCCTTAGGAGGCATTATAGCTCCACTGTCAGCAATATCCATAATTTGCTTCATTGATACAGGATACAACGCAAGTGCAGCTCTCATTTCTCCACTGTCGACTCTCCTTCTAAGTTCCTCCAAACCACGCAGTCCTCCGACAAAATCAATGCGTTTATCTGATCTGAGATCCTGAATATTAAGAATTTTATTCAAAATAAGACGTGTTGAGATATCAACATCCAGTACACCTATGGGATCTGAATCATTGTATGTTCCCTCCTTGGCTGTAAGGGAATACCAACAGCCGTCTAAATAAAGTGAGAAATTATGAATATGAGACGGTTTGTATATTTTTCCCCCCTTATCTTCAATAATAAAATCTTGTTTCAAAGCTTCGATAAATTGCTCTGACGTAAGACCATTAAGATCCTTTACCACTCTATTGTAATCTAAGATTGTAAGTTGCGAAGCCTGGAAACATACAGCCATAAAGTAATTATACTCTTCACGTCCTGTATGATTCTGGTCCTTTCTTGCTAATTCTGCTCCGACCAATGCCGCAGCCGCACTACGATGATGTCCATCAGCGATATAAAGAGATGGTATTTTCGCGAATTCCTCTGTAATTGCCTTTATATCATTATCGTCACCGATAATCCAAAACTGATGTCTAAAGCCATCAATAGGTGCAATAAAATCATACTCCGGCACGGTATCAGCATACCGCGTTATTATCTCATCAAGTCTCTGATTATCCGGATATGCAAAAAATACGGGTTCCATATTAGCATTGCATACACGTACATGCTTCATACGATCCTCCTCTTTATCACATCTAGTAAGCTCATGTTTTTTAATCACACCAGACAGATAATCTTCTACAGCAGTACCGACAACAAGTCCATACTGAGTTTTACCATTCATCGTCTGAGCATACAGATAGTAGTTTTCTTTTTCATCTTGAACTAACCATCCTTTATCCATAAACTTTTTGAAATTGTCTGCGGCTTTTTGATATACCCTCGGATCATATTCGCTCACATCTTCTCCGAAATCAATTTCCGGTTTGATGATATGATAAAGACTCATCTCATTGTCACCCGCTTCTTCGCGTGCCTCTTTGCTATCCAATACATCATATGGACGCGATTCAATACGTTCCACCAAATCTTTCGGTGGTCGTATCCCTTTAAATGGTTTTATTATTGCCATTATTATTTATTTACTTGGAACTTGGTACATCCGTTCTTGAAATATGCATTTATCTGCACAGCCGCAGCAATACCAGCATTTATGTTGGCTTCTGCTGTCTGTGCGCCCATTTTTTTAGGAGTGCTGAAATAACGTCCTTCAAAAGTCTGAAATTCAGCATCAGCATCAGGTTTAATGTCTGTTATGTATTTCAAGTCAGTACGTGTCTTCATTACTTCCAACAGTCCCATCTCATCTATAACTTCTTTTCTTGCCGTATTTATTATTATGGCATTCTTTTTCATCTTACCAATCAGTTCCTGATTTATCGACCTCACAGTCTGAGGAGTAGCAGGAATATGCAGTGAAACAATATCACAACCAGCAAACAAATCGTCCTGAGAATCAACAGCAGTCACACCGTCTGCCTCAATAGCCTCTTTCGGGCAGAAAGCGTCATAAGCGTATATCTCCATACCAAAACCTTTGGCTATACGTGCTACATTACGTCCAACATTACCGTATGCAAGAATTCCGAGTTTTTTACCTTTCAGTTCGCTTCCTGTTTTTCCGTTGTAAAAACTTCTACAAGCATATACCAACAAACCAAAAACCAATTCTGCTACAGCATTAGAATTCTGACCTGGTGTATTTTCCACAATAATGTTCTTCTTTTTGGCATAATCTGTATCTATGTTGTCATATCCAGCCCCCGCACGCACTACAATACGCAAATTCTCTGCTGCGTCAAGTACAGTCGCATTGACTTTATCAGAGCGTACGATAAGTGCATCTGCGTCTTTCACTGCACTCAGGAGATCCTGAAGATCTGTATATTTTTCAAGAAGCACCAACTCATTACCTGCGCTCTCTATTTCTTTTCTTATTCCATCTACAGCAGCTGTTGCAAATGGCTTTTCTGTTGCAACTAAAACTTTCATAATGATTTAATTTTATGCGTTATTTATAAATTTATAAGAGCGGATAATACATATCCGCCCTTTTAAATTCTTGTTTATAGCCCAATCAATGTTGTGCTTCAAAATCTTTCATGCATTTTACAAGGGCTTCTACACCCTCCATTGTCTGAGCATTATAGCAACTAGCTCTGAATCCTCCTACAGACCGATGCCCTTTCACTCCTACCATTCCACAAGAAAGAGCATAATCGAGGAACGGCTTTTCCAATTCTTTGTACTCATCACTCATAACAAAACATATATTCATGAGCGAACGATCTTCTTCTTTAGCTGTCCCACGGAACAATTTGTTTCTGTCAATTTCGGCATACAATATTTCCGCACGGTCATGAGCAAGTTTATCCATTGCCTTTAAACCACCCTGAGCCTTTATCCATCTCAAAGTTTCCAAGGCTGAATATATCGGAACTACTGGAGGTGTGTTAAACATAGATCCTTTCTCTACATGCGTCCGATAATCGAGCATTGTTGGTATTGCACGGTCAACTTTACCAAGAGCATCATCCTTCACTATCACAAGAGTAACACCAGCCATTGCAAGATTTTTTTGCGCACCAGCATAGATGCAGTCATATTTTGCAACATCAACAGGACGGCTAAATATATCAGAAGACATGTCGGCTACCATTCTTACAGGCACTTGAAGTTCATGTCTTATCTCTGTTCCGTATATGGTATTGTTAGTTGTTATATGAAGATAGTCTACATCTGCAGGACATTCCCAGTTTTTTGGTATGAATGTGTAATTTGCGTCAGCAGAAGAAGCAACTTCAACAACTTCTCCGAACAATTTTGCCTCCTTCATGGCCTTTTTAGCCCATACGCCAGTATTAAGATATGCAGCCTTGTTCTTCAGGAAATTATATGGAACCATACAGAATTCAAGAGAGGCACCTCCACCTAAGAAAAGAACCGAATATCCTTCGGGTATTTCTAACAATTCCTTAATTAAAGCTACAGCTTCATCAACGACCGGTTGGAAATCTTTGGCTCTATGACTTATTTCTGCAAGAGAAAGACCAGAGCCATTGAAGTCTAAGATCTGTTTTGCCGTATTCTCAATAACTTCTCTTGGAAGCATTGACGGACCGGCATTAAAATTGTACTTCTTCATCTGTATGCGTATTTTTAGTTAGTAAATTTAATAAGCCAAATAAAACTTTGGTTTGCGAATATACATTAATATTTCGACATAAACAAATAAATCTACAAGAATTTTGCCATATCAAAATATTATAAGCCAGAGCTAGATATGGTGATATAATTTCAGCATGAATACATGAATATTTTTTCATAATAGCAAATAAAATTAACAATAATAGAATTAAACCTATTACTCACCACAACAATATAAATATAAACTTTTTATCTTGATTTATAATTAATACAATTCATTTCCTCATATATGAAAAGCGATATACAAATATCCACCTATTTTGTAATGTAAAATGTCAGCATATCATAACTCTATTAATTACAAATAAAATTTGTATTTACATAAAAACTATTTCTCTATAAAAAGTTTCAAAACACGACATGATACATATGACATAACAAAAAGTCTTTTTATATCATGAAGTATATATAATCATGTGTACAAATATTACATATTGCGTCTATTTACAATATATTAGGGAACATTAGTGTCCACTAATGAACCAAACTGAAAAACAATATGAAAGGATCATTGATGCCACTTTCAGACAAATTACTCCTCAGGAAACGAGCCATTATCGAAACCGTCAATGACGAGCTCAAAAATATTGCACAAGTGGAACATTCAAGGCATAGAGCCTTTGATAACTTTATCGTCAACCTTCTTTCCGGCATTGCTGCATATTGTTGCTTTCCAAAGAAGCCGTGTATCAATGTTTCACGAACGGTTGACACACAGCTTGCATTGTTCTGAATTCGTCGAACTCACGTTATTCTACAACAAGAAAATAATAAATAAAAACTTTCAGAATTATAAAGCAAATTATTATATATAAAAGGCTTATATACACAAACAGCATTTCATATAAGCCTAATTTTCATATTCATAAACCTAATTATAGAACGATTTGTAATCACTGAAAAAAATACTTGTAATAAGAAATTTCAACAATGTAACCTAAATGCTTCCATATTTGTAGCTCAAACTCTCAAACATCTTTAATACCCTACAAACAGAAAATTTATCGATACAATATATACGCATATACTATATCATTTTTAAAATATGATAGCTTACACAATACATCACAGAGATACGCTTATGCAAAAAATATTATTTCTAAAATAAAATATTATCATGTACTAATGATTGTTTCGTGACAATATAAAATTTGGGCATAAAGATATATGCCATATCTTTATACCCAAATTTACGACATTCTGTATGTTACTTATTTTGAATATACAGAATTTATTCGATCACTACAAGAGGAGTATCCTCCATTACGTTCTCGCCCTGTTTCACACAAATAGCAGTAACCTTGCCACTCTTTTCTGCCTGAAGATTATTTGCCATCTTCATTGCTTCAAGAACAACAACAGTATCACCTTCTTTCACTTCATCGCCAACAGCCACACAGATTTCTGTAATAACTCCTGGCAGTGGAGCCTTAAGGGCATTTGCTGTATTTACATTTCCAACAGAAGCAGACGGTTCCTGGCAACCTGCTTCAACGTTTGCAACATGCTTGAGCACAACCTTCTTTTCAGGCTTCGGCTCTTCTTCCATTTCAACGCTATAATCAACTCCGTTGACATTAACGGTAACAACATTTTCCACTACGTCACCAATCTCGACTTCGTAGTTCTTTCCGTCTATTGTATACTTATATTTTTTCATATCAAGAATATCTCTTTAAGGATGTTGTGTCATCTGAAGAATATGGGCATTCCATAAGGTTCCAGACAGATTTCTTTTTATTGTTATTATACCAGGCTCCTCATCGTGCACATTGTTTCCACGGAAATCATGCAACGCAAGAGCTATAGCTGCGAATACTGCACTATCTGATTTTGTCATAATCAATAACGTTTTAATTACATTGGCATACATCCATGTTTCTTTGCAGGCAGACTCTGACGCTTTGTTGCCAATTGAGCCAAGCCACGACAGATGCGGAAACGTGTATTACGCGGCTCTATCACATCGTCAATATATCCATACTGTGCTGCCTGATAAGGATTAGCAAACATCTCTGTATATTCATCTTCTTTTTCTGCAAGGAAAGCTTTAGGATCGTCTTTTGTCTTCGCTTCCTTTGCACAAAGTACAGCAACAGCACCGCTTGCACCCATTACTGCAATTTCTGAAGTAGGCCATGCGAAATTCAGGTCAGCGCGCAACTGCTTACATCCCATAACAATATGACTTCCTCCATAACTCTTACGAAGTGTAACTGTAATCTTTGGAACAGTAGCCTCTCCATAAGCATAAAGCAACTGAGCACCATGCAAAATAACGGCATTATATTCTTGGCCGGTACCAGGCAAGAATCCAGGTACGTCAACAAGTGATACAATCGGAATATTGAAAGCATCACAGAAACGAACAAAACGAGCGCCCTTACGACTTGCGTTCACATCAAGCACACCTGCATAACATGACGGTTGGTTTGCAACAATACCAACACTCTGACCATTGAAGCGTGCAAATCCTACAATAATATTTTTTGCAAAGTTTGCCTGAACCTCAAAGAACTCCCCATTATCAGTAATAGCATTTATAACCTTATACATGTCATATGCCATATTAGGATTATCCGGAAGAAGTTCGTTGAGCAAATCAGCCTTACGATCAATTGGATCGGTACATTCCACACGAGGAGCCTCCTCTGTATTATTTGATGGGATGTAGCTGAGAAGTTTTCTTATAAGAGCCATTGCGTCTTCTTCTGTCTTTGCAGTAAAATGAGTAACGCCACTCTTTGTCGCATGGACAGAAGCACCGCCCAAGTGCTCGGAATCAATATCTTCACCTGTTACAGTCTTTACCACTTTAGGACCAGTAAGGAACATATATGATGTGTTCTCCATCATGAGAATAAAATCAGTCAAAGCAGGTGAATAAACGGCACCTCCGGCACAAGGACCAAATATACCGGAGATCTGAGGTATGACACCACTTGCAAGAATATTGCGCTCAAATATCTCACCATAACCGGCAAGTGCACATATACCTTCCTGTATGCGCGCACCTCCTGAGTCATTCATACAAATGACAGGCGCACCCATAGTCATGGCCATATCCATAATCTTACATATTTTCTGGGACATGGTTTCAGACAAAGAACCACCGTTAACAGTAAAATCCTGAGCATAAAGATATACCAGGCGGCCGTCAATTGTTGCAGAACCAGCAACAACACCGTCACCAAGAAACTGTTTCTTCTCCATACCGAAGTTGTGACAACGGTGTAGTTTAAACATGTCATATTCCTCGAAAGATCCTTTATCAACAAGCATCTCTATACGCTCACGGGCCGTATATTTTCCACGTGCATGCTGTTTCTCAATGGCAGCTTCGCCACCTCCAAGACGGGCTTTTTCGCGTTTGGCGACCAGCTCCTTGATTTTCTCTATTTGTTTACTCATAATATAAATTTATTTCTCACTTCTTAGTGGATTGCAAATGTACTAAAAAAAATATAACCAGAGAAGCCTAAAACTAAAAAACACATATTATTACGTGTTTTTTGAAGTGTTATAAGAGTATCAGCTCATACTTGAGTCAACAAAAGACAAGGGCATGAGATCTTTAGCGCTTTCTATCACATATATCTTCTTTAATCCATATAGCAGAATGCGTATTTTCTTTCCATAACGATCTTCTATACCTAAGATAACTTGTCTGCACGCGCCACATGGTGTTATCGGATCCATAAGAAAACCGTTTTCATTTTGGGCTGCTATAGCAATTTTTATTATCGGACTATCAGGAAATTGTGATTGGGCCGCAAATATGGCAGAACGCTCAGCACATGTTCCTGAAGGAAATGCCGCATTCTCCTGATTTGCTCCAATAACAATTGCTCCGTTTTCCAACTGCAATGCAGCTCCGACAGAAAAATGACTGTATGGAGAATATGCATGTAAAGTCGCATTCTTTGCTTTTTCTATCAGCACCTGCTCATCCTCGGGCAACTCAGAGACGTCACAACTTCTGATTGCTATTTTTATCTCTATTTCTTTCATAGTAATATTTTTTATGACTACTCTTCCTTTAAAAACTCATATGCTCCCACATCCGGTTTGTCATCCCGCCTTTGACCATATCTGTCATAAAGCATTGCAGAAGCCGGATCTGCAGCGTTTACAGCCGGCGATATGCTATCAAGACGAAAATCGTATCTGAGATTTTGTGAATCAATCTTTCTAAAATGCTTCTTTCCCGTTTTAACGGTATCCTTATATTCTTCGAATACCACACTGACGAAATGTACACTGTCCTCAGTTATTATCTTCGGCGTACGGATTATACAATGATCAAACAAATAATTTGCCTTGTTTTCTCCCTCATCTGTGTTTGTCTCTATCATCATCTCATCATCCGCATAACCGGTAATGAGCGAATTAATACAAGTAAAGGAACTCTGCGGATATTTATTCATAGAAAAAAACAACGCACTACCTCTATTGGAATCAAATGGATAAAATTGTGCAAAGGTACAATTATTGATATCCGTTACGCCTCCATGAACAGCTATACAATTGTGTAAAGCATTGGTGAACTCACAATTATTTATAATTATTCTAGCATTTTCCGCAGTTAATGCATATCCCTGACAATTGTGTATTGTACTGTTTTCAATATTGAGTTTCAATTTTGACACATCAGCAGAATCAACTTTCAAACCATCAAAAGTACCATGTATATCTGTATGTCTGATTTCATTATCATATGATGTCTCACGAAGTCTTATTCCCTGCCATTGTCCGCTGACATAATCATATGGCAGATAATCGAACATATTGTCAAGGCGATCTCCTCTTAAGGTTATCTCATTTCCTGCTTCCCCAAGACACTTCAACTTACCTGAGACATCTATACCGGCATCAGCATGAAAGAATATTGTTGTACCTGGCGAAATTGTCAATGTGGCACCTTCATTTACAGTTATACCACCATAAACAACTATCGGTCTTGTCACACCGTCCAATATAGAATCCTTGTCAACAACCACATTTTTCATAATAGTAGCATCCCAGGAATACGCCATCAGATTCACCTTCTGCTGAACACCGCTTTCAAGTGTAAATACGATATTATCTTCTATCTTTAATGGCATATCACCATTGTTAACAGGAGAAGTAAGTTCAACAAAGACCCTTATACTGTCTTTATTTCTAACTTCTATATCATTCACCTGAAAACCAGAAGAAGGACTAAGATATGTTCCATCAACATTCACACGGAAACCTGCCTGATTTCCATTTTCAAGGCGGACATTAATTTTACGCAATCCATCTCCCGATTTATTATACACCCAGAATGAACGAGTTGATGATGGCACCGTGGAGAACACGGTATCAAGTTTTACGGTATCTGTAGAGAATGTAAGTATATTTGACGAAGATGTGCTGAATGAATCCTCGTCGTCACAACTATAAAAAAAACTTGATACTAGCAGTATCAGGACTATGTATATATTTTCTGTTTTCATTATATGATAAACGAAAAGAACCCTTTTATATTGCCTGAAAACAGGATAATTTATAAATTCATGAAATATTTTTTATAAAAAAAGTCCAAAATATTTGGATATTTCCACAAAAGCGAGTACCTTTGCACTCGCATTTTGGAAATGAGCAAATATAAGTAACAATTCTAATGCATCCTTAGCTCAGTTGGTAGAGCAACTGACTCTTAATCAGTGGGTCTAGGGTTCGAATCCCTAAGGATGTACAAAAGCAAATTTCCAGAATATGCATCCTTAGCTCAGTTGGTAGAGCAACTGACTCTTAATCAGTGGGTCTAGGGTTCGAATCCCTAAGGATGTACAAAGGATATGCAGTTATCATGCATATCCTTTTATTATTTATTACAACACAACCATATCAATAACTAAATATATTCTTCCTCTCCACCAAATTCCCAGTAGAGCTCAATGAGGAAAGGTTTCTATTTATAAATCACCGTAGAATAACGTAAGATGTGGTCATCCCGATATTTAGTGGAGATTGATAGTAATAAAAAACAGCAGCATCAATTCCGTATCGGCGTTGTTGCCTTCAGTATAAAGGAAATTCAAATGGGTGTGTTACATATTTTCAGTATCCTGCGTTTTTCCAGTTTGAGTTTTCAGTTCTACCCCAAAAAATAAACGAGAATTTGCAGGCAGACTCTCTTTTTGAGGAAAATAAACGAAAAATGAAAGTCTTGTACAAACGACTGGATACCAGCAACTTACATTTAAGGCTACTTTTTCATCGCACGAAAAGCACCATTTGAGCACGTGATATGGTCTGTTTCAGGACCTCAAACACGCAATATCACACCCCGATACGGGCAAAATCAGGACCTCAAACCGGCAAAATCATAATGCAAGATGAACCATTCCGGACAACACCATAGGCTATATGGAAGACAGTACGGGACTAAAGAGCCTTTATAACGCATGATTTAATATTTCCTTACATCTATTATGTGGTTTTCTTTTGTCAAAAAATAGTAAGAAAATCCGTAAGTCCATCGTCCGGGTTTTCTTTAAAAACACCAACATTAGACAAAATATACAAGAAGTATGTGTTTTTCTTGCGGAGAATATTTTTCGGTTGCCTGTTACTGTTCATCCCCCACTTCGTCCAGAAAATTCCTTCATCTCGTAATGCTTAATGAATAAAACTAATCCCTATTAAATTTCCATTGTTCCCCTTCCTCATCTCTCTTGTCTATAGGCTGACAAATAAAATTCAGAGAAAAGATGCGAAAGAATGCCCAAATCGATGTTTCCAAATCCAGTTCTCTTTGTATAGCCTTGCCATAGATCATGTAGTGTAATCCGGAAGCATCAGACAATCCGATCATGCCTGTATAAGTCCCTCACCATATTCGTTTTACCACATAATATGGTACATATGTACTCCCCCCCGTTCAGGTTCTTTCACAAACCAAAATGTGGCTTTCTGAGTTACGAAAAACATTCGATAAACTTATAACGCTGGTATCCTCCTGTATTTTGCTCAAACCCCTTTTTCCTTGCATATTTGCATCCGGAGAAGGGCCGCCCATAAATACGCTATTATTCTTTAGAGTAGAATAGAAAACTCGGACAGAAAAATATCTAGATACAGAAAATATATAACTGCTCAATATTATTTTCATTCTACCAAAAGAAAACAATGCTGACTATGGATTGAAGACACTGTCTTTTTTATTCACTGAATTCCTACAAAGCCTAAATAACTCAAATGAAACTAGCAACAAAAAGAGCAACACCCGAATTGGCGTTGCTCATCTAAATATCTCTAATTTCTTATTTTCTTTATTTTCAACTTGGGGATATTAATCTGTTCACCCTTTTCGAATTTTTTATTTTCATTGACAGCCTCAATATAACATTCCATACCTGGCCCCAGATATTTTTTACTTATAGACGATAGAGATTGATCGTCTTTTAATGTTATGACTTGTGCTATACCGACAATAGTATATGCGCCAGTTCTTATCCTTGGATCTTTATTATAAATTTCAGAATTAAATTTATTTCCATTATCGGATATAGTCTTTTTACTTATTGTCGAATCTGATTTTGCCACCTTTGCACTGTCTTCATTTATTTTCTGTTGATTATTGACAGCATAGAGTGCCTTATTTTTATTTACTTTTGTCTGGAAATTATCTATTATGATCTCCAGCTCCAAAATCCTGTCCTCTCGCAATGCTATCTGTTTTTGATAATAGAAAATACTATATGCTCCAAAGCCAGACAAAAGAACAATGAAAATTATAAGTGCTATAATAATATTATTTTTCTTTTTATTAGAAATTATGTCACTTGTGTCTGTTTGAATGTTTTCCGGAACACTGGCTTCATCTGATATATGACATTTCGGAGAGCAACTTTCCTCTCGAAGAGATTTTATTTCATCCGGATTGCAAGCTGCGTCTTGTACATTTGATTTAGATATATTGTCTTTATTTTCATCCAGAATAACAACATCACGATTTTCATCATTTATGTTAACTGAAAGATCTTCTATTATTCTTTCATCATCACGATTTTCTTCTTCAAGATCCTTATTTTCCTCCTCTAATTGTTCTTCTTCTACCTTTTTTTCATCATTATTGTTCATCTCGTCGGCGATATCATTATTCTCAAGCTCAGAAAAATCCACACCGTCGTTTATTACTACTGTTTCAAATTGGGAAAATGGCTGATTTACTCGGTTCTTAAGTGATGTTTCTGGTGTAAATGATATTTTATTGCGCCCTTCTATAATTATCCGTTCACCTGTATTCACATTAACACTCTCACGGGCATTAACGCTTTGTATCTTAAATGTGCCAAGCCCCTTAACCTTAACCTGCTTGTCATTACTCTGTAAGCCCGAGTCTATGACAGCGAACATATTTGTTACAAATAATTCAGCTTCTTTTTGAGTAAGACCATATTTTGTAACAAGAACAGAAGCCAAATCTGATATTTTATTCATTTTCTGATTTTCTTAGTTTTTCTTTTATAGATGCAATGGGCTTGAAATTTAATACAATCTTTGGAGGAACCATCATTCTTTGACCTGTTGAAGGATTGACAACAATACGCTCCATTCTATTTTTTAATTCAAAAGTACCAAAATTAGGAATAAAAACATTTTCTCCCTCATCAAATTTAGTAGCCATCTTCTCTATAATGCAACGCACATATTTTTGCGTATTGTCTTGTGTATATCCACACCTCTGAGATAATTCAAATATATATTCTTTATTATTCATACCATCAAAGCCATTATTTTATTATCTCTCCATAAAGATCATATTCGTTGCTGTCTATTATGTTAACATTATAAAATGAACCTATATGAAGTTCTTCATCCGACTTTATTAAAACCTCCGGATCAACTTCTGGAGAACAGTATTCTGAACGACCTATATAATACTCCGACTCCTTACGGTCAATTATTACACGCATGGAACTACCAACCTTCTGCGCTTCAATCTCAGCACTTATTTCCTGCTGCAAAGACATCACAGCATCAAGACGCTGTTGCTTGACCTCATAAGGTACATCATCTTTATAATGCAAAGCACTGTATGTTCCCTCTTCCTCAGAATATGCAAACACACCTAATCTTTCAAATCGTGCCCATTTTACGAATTCCATAAGTTCCTGAAAATCACACTCTGTCTCACCGGGGAAACCAACCATAAGAGTTGTTCTCAGATGTATACCTGGGACATTCTTTCTAATTTCAGAAATAAGCCTTAACGTCTCTTCTTTTGTTACATTTCTATGCATACGTGACAAAACATTGTCTGATATGTGTTGAAGAGCTATATCAAGATACTTACATACATTTTTCTTCTCTCTTATGACAGCAAGCAAATCCTTGGGGAACATATTAGGATATGCATAATGCAATCTGATCCATTCCACGCCTTCTATTTCAGAAATATCGTGAACTAGATCTGCAATATGTTGTTTTCCGTCAATATCAATGCCGTAATACGTAAGTTCCTGGGCTATTATTTGGAATTCCTTAACTCCATCTGCAACAAGAGTTCTAACTTCTTGCAAAATGTCATCCTTAGTTCGACTTATATGCCGTCCAGTTATTAAGGGTATCGCGCAATACGCACACCTTCGGTCGCATCCCTCACTTATCTTTAGGTAGGCATAATGTGACGGGGTCGTAAGATGGCGCTGTCCAGTACATGTTGTTACATCACCTTTACATAAATCTGTCAATAATTGTCTGTAATTGAACTTGCCATAATATTTATCGACCTGCGGTATCTCAACCTCCAATTCTTTCTGGTATCTCTGTGAAAGACATCCCATCACAAACAATTTGCGGATTCGGCCTTCCTCTTTTGCCTTGACTAATTCTAGAATCGTATCTATACTTTCCTGTTTGGCATCTTCTATAAATCCACAGGTATTTATTACAACGATTTCACCTTCAATATTTTCTGAATCATGAGTACAATGAAATCCATTTGCTTCAAACTGGCGCATAAGAATCTCACTATCAACAAGATTCTTTGAGCATCCCATTGTAATAAAATCAATCTGTCCTTTTCTCATTGTTTATTAAATAGAGAATCCACGAACTGACGTTTGTTAAATAACTGAAGAGCATCCATTGATTCTCCCAATCCTATATATTTAACAGGAACCTTTAACTGATCACTAATTCCTATTACGACACCACCTTTGGCCGTACCATCCAACTTTGTTATGGCAAGAGAACTGATAGGTGTTACTGAAGAAAACTGTTTTGCTTGCTCAAATGCATTTTGTCCTGTGCTACCATCCAAAACAAGCAAAACTTCGTCTGGTGCTTCTGGCAAAACTTTCTTCATTACATCCTTGATTTTCTTCAATTCGTTCATCAATCCTATTTTATTATGAAGTCGTCCTGCAGTATCTATCAAAACAACATCTGCCCCATTCGCTTTTGCAGAAGACAGTGTATCATATGCTACTGAAGCAGGATCAGAACCCATTTGTTGTTTTATAACAGGAACTCCGACACGTTCTCCCCAGATACAAATCTGCTCTACTGCCGCTGCCCTGAATGTATCTGCAGCACCAATATAAACTTTCTTACCAGCTTTCTTGAATTGATATGCTAACTTTCCAATAGTTGTTGTTTTGCCAACACCATTAACACCTACGACAAGTATTACATATGGTTTATGATCTTGCGGTAATTCCCAATCATCATTATCCCCATTGTTGTTTTCTGTCAACAACTCAGTTATTTCACTTCTTAGAATCTCATTTAATTCCGAAGTAGAAACATATTTATCACGAGCCACACGTTCTTGTATACGATGTATTATTTTCAGAGTAGTATCTACACCTATATCTGAAGTTATCAATACTTCCTCCAAATTATCCAGCACATCATCATCTATTGTTGACTTTCCCGTTATTGCTCTAGTCAACTTATTAAATACACTAAACTTGGTTTTCTCAAGGCCATCATTCAGTATATCCTTTTTTTTCTTATTAAAAAGTCCGAATATTCCCATTTGTCATTATGATATTATACCGCGGTAATCAGAATAAAATATTTTATAATGCAAAAATAATAAAAAATATTGATATTTAAGACCTCATGCGTCTGATTAAAAAGAAACAGGTAAAGATTTCTTTACCTGTTTATATTAATTATTCTGGCATTTTATATTTGCTGCCTGTTATCTTGACTAATTGCCTTGCATAGCTTTCTGGAAATCCGGGACGTTCAACCCTCTCCCCATTTCCAGTTTTTGTCCTTTTGAAAACACCGTTCTCTTCAGGCTTGATTGTCATATCATTATATTTTACAATTAAATATACAGCAAGTTTCTTCCATCTATCCAACATCTCTTGTGCCTTATTATTACTGTAATCATTAAGATATTCTATTGCTGTTTTTTTGTCTGAGTTATATAGCTCTAACGCTTTGGCTTCAATTTGTTTCTGGTTACTAAAATAATCTGTTTCCAAACTGTCACGCACTACTTTTAATGATGAGAACATCATACTATATCTTGGATAAACCATATTGCTCACCCAGTTACACACCCAAAATGCATTTTTATCAGAAAATGTAACCGCATCAGCACCTGGCGTATTATAACATTCTGGCTGGATTGTATTGCCACAATATATTGGAGTATATGCTATCATATTTGCATCGTCATTACCAAACCACAATACCCCACCAACTTCACGTGGAAGCCAAGATCTCATCTGAGAAACAAATGAAAAACCACTTTGTTGTGTACTTGTCGGACGTTCATTAAAATAAGTCTTACCATCAACCGTATATGTTAATGGCGTAGGTCTGTATGGCATTTGCCATATTCCGCCTCCAATATCAGTTGAATCAATTGCCAATGGGGTTCCTTCATAATGATCTCTCATACATTGTTCTATGTCCTGTACACTTACTTTTCTGTTCGGAACAATCCACAAAGGCATATCTACAGCATTTGGATCTTCTCCCAACGCCCAAGGTAAATATCTATCAAAATCATTATTGAAATGCCGGAAAAAACTCCATACTCGTGCTTCACAGAATCTTCTTCCTTGAAAATCAGGTTTTGCATACGCCATTTTCCACGAAAAGTCCTCATCGCGTCCAGTAAACCACCCTTGTTTTCTAGCATATTTTATAACATCCTTCGAATATAAGACATTTTCTTTATCCTTCATATTAAATTTACCAATACGACTTTGGTTTGCATGAGCACAGATTGCATTGTCCGGTACACGCAATGCTACCCAAACTGCCTTTTTTGATCCTGGCCCCATACCCATCATTTCCATTATCCATGCTTCATTAGGATCACAAATTGTAAAAGTTTCACCTTCTGAACAATATCCATATTTATTTACAAGAGTTGTCATAATATTTATAGCCTCACGTGCTGTTTTACTTCGCTGGAGTGCTATATATATAAGAGAACCATAATCAAGGATTCCTGTTGTATCAACCATTTCCTCACGTCCCCCATATGTAGTTTCTGCTATCGTAACCTGATATTCATTTATATTTCCAATAACATTATATGTTTCAGATGCTTCAGGAATCTCACCATGATATTCCTTTGTATCCCAGTCATATACTTTACGCATTTCCCCTTTTGCATGTTTAGCTGCCGGATAATGGCATAGTCCGATAAACATACCATAGTCATCAGCATTGTATGTACAAATTACAGAACCATCTACACTTGCCTTCTTTCCGACAATGAAACTTGTACAACAATATGTAATTGATGCACTTAAGAATAACATAAACAAAATTATAAACTTTCTCATATTCCTAATATTTTACTTGTACAGTATATGTTTTTTTATTATTTTTATTATCAATTGCAACAATATCCATTTTGTGATTTTTGTTGGTTTTAATGATATATTTTTTTAGATTGCATACATATAAACCTTTATTAGATACTCCATCTAATACAACAGGCTTATTATCAATATATCCATAACATTGTTTTAAACCACACCCATTGTCATAAATATGAAATCTTACAGTCTGAGTAAAGGTCCATGTTTCTTTTTTTACTGGAACTATTACAGGAGGAGTATCGTCATATTTTATTTCATAGCAATCCCCTATATCACGTATAAAACCAGTTACCCAACCATCTTTGTAGTTTCCTCCAAAATTACGCGGAATGCCATAACTATTCGAAATATACAGCTTATTTTTATCTTTTACACTTCTATTACATTTTATGGATATTCTCGCGTATCTGATAAGTGGCAATGACATTCCATTGAACGAATACCGATGAGATAGCTTTTCCGATTGCTTATATTCAATGGGAAAGATTGTTTTATTTTGAGTTAACGAATATGGTTTTAGAGTTAACTGCACATTGGAAAATTTTATATTATTGACTCTATCCCATAATATGCGACAAAATTGATTGGACGGTTGTTTCCTCAAATTTTTATAAGGCACTCCTTTTACAACGAAATTATACTTATTACTATTTCCCCAAAAATCAGTAATAATATATGATATATGATAATCACGCTTTTCTTTAAATATCACATATCCTCTATTACTATCTATGTCATATATCGGCAAATGATTTCCTGGTTCCACATAAGATTTCATATACCATATACCGGTTTTTATAAAATGTTCATAATCACCACAATAATCCATAATACGTGTCATATTCTGTGGAACCCTGTCAACATTACTTTCAAAAACCGTTTTCCCATCAACCACCAATTGAATTTTACAGACCCCATATCTATTATATGCACCATCCATATAATCATTTGCCCAAATACCAAATCCTATTTTTCCCCAAGCAGAATATTTATTTTCATTGTTTACAGAAGACAACGATATGCTTTGTTTTCTTGAAGATCCACAAAAGACCCCTTCTCCATCTTGAGGATATACCATAAAACCGTGTGCCAAAGGACTTTTTTTATCTTTTATATATTTCCCAAGAAATATCAGAGGATCTATCATATCTCCCCCTTCAGAATCATACATTTCCATATGAATATGTGGCGCACTACTTGCACCAGTATTTCCACTAACAGCAATTAACTGTCCTTTTGCAACAGGACATTCTCCTGGAGATAATACAAGATCTATATTACAATTCTTGTTCTTAAGTTGTCTTTTTCTTAAAATATTCTCTATCCTAGGACAAAATGCATTCAAATGACAGAACATACTAATATATCCTTCCGGATGCTTCACATATACAGCCTTTCCCAAACCGTACTTTCCAACAACAATTCTTGATACATATCCGGAACCTATAGATAAAACAGCCTTATTTTCTACACGGTCTGTTTTTATATCAATACCACCATGAAAATGATGTACACGTGGCTCACCAAAATTTCCCGCCAATGAAATATTATAATTCACTGGCGGGAAAAAACTTATAATTGATAATAATATACTAAAGAACATCAGCAAGCTTTAAAGCTCATATCTAAACACTTTACAGAATGAGTTAATGCGCCAACAGAAATGAAGTCAACACCACATTCTGCATAATCACGTATTGTATCATAAGTAATACCGCCACTTGATTCTGTTTCGTATCTTCCGTTAATTATTTTTACAGCTTTCCTCGTATCCTCTACCGAAAAATTATCCAACATTATTCGATCAACTCCACCATGAGAAATTACCTGTTCAAGTTCTTCAAAAGAACGAACTTCAATTTCAATTTTCAGATCAAGGCCTTTATTTTTCAGATACTCATGACAGCGATTTATCGCATTTTCTATACCACCAGCAAAATCTATATGGTTATCCTTCAACAGAATCATATCAAACAATCCTATTCTATGATTTACTCCTCCACCAATAAAAACAGCCTGTTTTTCAAGAATACGCATACCAGGCGTAGTCTTACGCGTATCAAGAATATGCGTTTTGGTACCTTCTATACGTTTCACATATTTATTTGTCATTGTTGCAATACCACTCATACGCTGCATGATATTAAGCATAAGACGTTCTGTTTGCAACAATGAACGTACCTTTCCTTTAACGACCATGGCAATATCACCAGTTTTTACCGATTCTCCATCTTTTATAAGGACTTCAACAGACATTGTTGGATCAAATCTGTTGAATACTTTCTTTGCAATCTCTACACCGGCCAATATTCCATTATCTTTTATAAGAAGATGTGACTTTCCCATTGCATCCTCCGGTATACAACACAATGTAGTATGATCTCCATCACCTATATCTTCGGCAAAGGCAAGATCAATAAGACGTTCTTCCAATTCGTTTACACTTAACATATTCTCTAAAATTAAATTTAATACTCTATACTACTTAATATTTTATTATCCTTATACGCAATAAGATTATCATCTTTACGAATCAACGTTATTGTTCCCCCGATCCATTCTGTATGCGCAAGTTCTTCAGTCAATTCATAAAAATCGACGACCTTATCTTCATCAATCTCTACAATACCATTTACAATTGTGGTATTTTCGAAAATTACTCGATTTGCTGCAAAGCGCCTTCTCTTCCTCATTATTATTTTTTCTTCAACTCTGCAGGCAAAATCCTTTCATCTATAGGACGTACAACTGTCCTATCAAATCTCTTTTGGGACGCATTCACAGGAGTATTGGACGGATGCAGTTTCGTATGTACCGCAGAATCGTTCTTAACCATCCGGATGCTATCGTTTTTATGTACCAATGGCATTATATTCTGATGCATCTTTATCAATCTTATATTATACACCACAAGCATTCTGAGAGTTGTTGAAGAAGCGGCTTTATTATCATTTACTAGAAAATATCCAGTAATCTCCTTTATACCAAGATTTCTAGTATCCTCCACCTGCAAATGATAACGCGATGTTGATGTAATATTTATAGTACGTGATGCAACACTGTCATTGTTAAATTTCAATGCCAACAACGCCACAGCACTCCTCATTCCATCCTGATATATAAATCGTGTATCAAAATCGAGAATTATCTTATCACCTTTATGAAAGGCGGTATCAGCCTTAATCTTATACAGATAAATATTTGATGCCTCATGCGGATAAAGCACCAACATTCTCCTTCTATCCCATATATCTGTAGTGTCGGAACTTGAAGCAAGATTTCCAAATTTATTCATCTCACTTACAGACGCACCTTGGGCTGCAGCTTCATTGGTAAATCTGTCTGCCAAATTCTTATATATATCATGCAGAAGCTTGGTATGTCTACTATAATACAGCAAAGAACTGTCCAATTCGGCCTGAGAGACACCATATTTGTCCAGTATATTTGCCTTAAACGATCGCATCGTCAATGTATCACCACCATTCAGCCTTACAATTTCTTCAGCCAAATGATATTCATACAATATATCCTCCATTTCATCCGGTTGTATATAATCACTGTCAACCGAAGGCTTGCACGAGAAAAGGCCAAATACGACACATATAAAACATATCAGACCTTTTGTGAAAGGAAACGAAAGACGATTTATCATACCCTTCTGTTTATTGCCAATCATTCATTAGTAATACAATCCTCTTTTTTTTCAGTATCAGCCTTTGAAGCACAGAACAAGACGTCATTTATACTTTCCAATTCTTTACGATAGAATAAGAATAATATAACAGCTCCAACACTTATACATGCATCGGCAAAATTAAATACTGGAGAAAAAAATATAAATTCATGACCACCCCAGTAAGGTACCCAATCTGGCCATGTGGTTACTATAAGTGGGAAATAGAACATATCAACCACTTTTCCATGCAAAAACGAAGCATATCCACTTCCAAACGAAACAAAACTTGACACATCAAACGGTGTTGATGCATCAAATATTAATCCGTAAAACATTGAGTCAAATATATTTCCAGCAGCCCCAGCTAGAATCATGGACAAACACACAACATATCCTGTAGAATGCTTACGTCTTACCAACTTGCCTATATAATATGCAATAATACCTATCAAAACTATCCTGAATAAACTTAATATCAGCTTATTAAAAAATGTAATGCCATAGGCCATTCCATTGTTCTCAATGAATTCTATAAAGAACCAGTCGGTAATACGTATAGATTCTCCTAAACACATGTTTGTTTTTACCGTGATTTTGATTATCTGATCGATAATCAAAATCACGATAATAAGCAACACGGATAATCGTCCATCAGAAAGATTTATCCCCTTTATTTTCATTTCTTACGCGCATTCTTTGAGGCCACGCTGAGTGTTGCATGCGGTACTGCACGCAAACGCTCTTTGGGGATCAATTCTCCTGTTATACGATCTATACCGTATGTTTTATTTTCTATTCTAACTAATGCAGCTTCAAGCCCTTGGATAAATTTCTGCTGACGATTTGCCATTTGCACCAAATCTTCCTTAGACTGAGATGCACTGCCTTCCTCAAGCGCCTTATATGTAGGTGATGTGTCATCGACATCATTACCATCGGCATTCATGAGCTGTTTCATCATAGCACTCTGATCACGACGCGCAAGACGTAGCTTCTCATTTATTATCTCGCGGAACTCTTCAAGTTCACTGTCTGTATAACGTGTTTTTTCTGCCATAAATCAATAGTTTTAAAGTTTCCGAATAGGTTGCAGTATTACTTAATATTGGCTTTCTCTATTTTGATATTCAATTTATAATCATCGAAATCAACAGTTATACCATCATTCTCGGCAATGCTTATACTATCAGCCAAAATCTGGCTTTTTATATAATCAGCATACTGAGATATGGCAGCATCAGTATTTGCACCAGGAGAAACAACCACATTTATTCTGTCTGTTATCTCGTATGAATTGTCCTTGCGCATATTCTGGATTCTGTTGACAAGTTCCCGTGCAATACCTTCTTTTCTCAACTCATCAGTAAGTTCTATCTCCAATGCGACAGTAAGATTACCTTCATTTGAAACAAGCCATCCCGGGATATCCTCACTTATTATTTCAACATCAGTCAGTTCTACCCTCACATTGTTACCTTCTACATCCAACTCAACATATTCGTTGTGTTCGAATTCTGATATCTGAGTCTGAGTAAGTCCACTTACCTGAGCAGCAATACCTTTCATCAGTTTGCCGAACTTCTTTCCCATAGTACGGAAGTTACACTTGACTTTCTTAACAAGCACATCCGAACCTTCCACAAATTTGAGACTCTTGACGTTCACTTCGTTCAATATAAGCGCCTCTACAGCTTCTATATGCCTTCTCTGTTCTACGTCAACAGCCGGTATCATAATAGCTTTCAAAGGTTGACGCACCTTAATATTAACCTTACGCCGTAAAGCAAGAATCATAGATGTGATCTTCTGCGCCATACTCATTCTTGCCTCAAGTTCCTTATCGATAAACTTCTCGTCTGCTACAGGATAATCAGAAAGATGTACAGATTCAACCTTTTCTTTTCCTGTTACATTTATCAAATCCATGAACAACTGATCAGAATAAAATGGCGCAAACGGCGCAAGCAGTTTGGAAACAACTTCCAAACATGTATACAATGTCTGATATGCGCTCAGTTTATCTGTGCTCATTTCTTTGCCCCAGAAACGTTTTCTATTAAGACGAACATACCAATTGCTCAAGTCATTATTAACAAAAGATTCTATCAAGCGTCCGGCTTTTGTCGGATTATAATCATTCATTTCAGCGTCCACATTCTTTATAAGAGAATGAAGCACGGACAGAATCCATCTGTCTATTTCTGGACGTTCTTCCATCTTAACATCCTCCCCGCTATAATCGAATCCGTCAACATTAGCATAAAGAGCAAAGAATGAATATGTGTTATACAATGTTCCGAAGAACTTACGGCGCACTTCATCCACTCCCTCCGGATTGAACTTCAGATTATCCCATGGTTCAGAGTTAGTCATCATATAGAATCTCACAGCATCAGTACCGTACTTCTCGATCATCTCAAAAGGATCGGTCACATTACCTACATGCTTACTCATCTTATTACCTTTTGCATCGAGCACAAGTCCTGTGGAAATAACATTCTTAAATGCAACACTGTCAAACACCATTGTGGCAATAGCATGAAGCGTAAAGAACCATCCACGAGTCTGGTCCACACCTTCGTTAATGAAATCTGCGGGAAATGCAGTTCTCTCATCTATCTTATCCCTATTCTCAAACGGATAATGTATCTGCGCATAAGGCATAGAACCACTATCAAACCATACGTCAATAAGGTCTGACTCACGCTTCATCGGCTTTCCACTCTTACTTACAAGTGTTATTTCGTCAACAAACGGACGATGGAGATCTATGCGGTCGTAGTTTTCCTTACTGAAGTCATCTGGGACGAATCCAAGATCTTTGAGCGTATTGGAGGGCATAAATCCGGCAGCAACACTCTTTTCTATCTCGTCATACAATTCGTGTACAGAACCAATGCATATTTCGTTTCCATCCTCATCGCGCCATATTGGTAACGGTGTGCCCCAAAAACGACTACGGGAAAGATTCCAATCGTTCAGGTTCTCAAGCCAGTTGCCGAACCGCCCTGTACCTGTAGACTCCGGCTGCCAATTAATAGTCTTATTCAATTCAACCATTCTATCCTTCTTTGCAGTAGAACGTATGAACCAGCTGTCAAGCGGATAGTACAAAATCGGTTTATCCGTACGCCAGCAATGTGGATAATTGTGCACATGTTTTTCTATTCTGAAAGCCTTATTAGCAGCTTTCAAATCCATACAGATTGATATATCAAGTGTCTCATCTTTATCTGTCAGAGTATCATCATATGCATTCTTAACATATCGCCCGGCGTATTGATTCCACAATTTCACATTGACATGATTTGCGACAAAGTCGGAATCAAGATCTTCTGTCAGGAAATATTTACCTTGTAGATCAACAACAGGACGTTCCTGTCCCTTTTTATCAACAACAACAATAGGAGGCACACCCGCTTTTTTTGCCACAAAAGCATCATCGGCACCAAAATTCGGTGCAATATGTACAATGCCTGTACCATCTTCAGTTGTGACATAATCACCAGAAATCACGCGGAAGGCACCATCCGTCAGTGGAGATATGAACGGAAGGAGCTGTTCATACTCCATACCCACAAGTTCCGGTCCTAGATAACGACCAATTATCTTCCAAGGTATTACTTTGTCGCCTTTCTTATATGATGCAAGATCCGCATCACGCCCAGCCTCATTAAAATAAGCGAGCAAACGCTCTTCAGCAAGAACAACAGTCTCAGCCTCACCGGTATATCCATTGTAAGTTTGTACTGCTACATAATGGATCTTCGGTCCAACGCAAAGAGCCGAATTCGCAGCAAGAGTCCATGGGGTTGTTGTCCATGCTAGAAAATAAGCTGTTCCCCACTCAGATAACTCAGGACGCGGATTCTTTATCTTGAATTGCGCAGTAACAGTAGTATCCTTCACATCCCTGTAACATCCCGGCTGATTCAATTCATGCGAACTTAATCCCGTTCCTGCAGCAGGGCTGTATGGCTGAATTGTATAGCCTTTATACAACAAATCTTTGTTATAGAGTTGTTTTAAAAGCCACCACAATGTTTCAATATACTTGTTATCGTATGTTATATAAGGATTATCAAGATCGACAAAGTACCCCATCTTCTCTGTGAGCAAACGCCACTCA
Organism: Prevotella sp. HCN-7019; assembly: GCF_037890215.1. Classification (NCBI taxonomy): domain Bacteria; kingdom Pseudomonadati; phylum Bacteroidota; class Bacteroidia; order Bacteroidales; family Prevotellaceae; genus Prevotella; species Prevotella sp. HCN-7019. The sequence goes on from NZ_JBBKBO010000007.1 coordinate 36,885, forward strand.
GCCGTGAACTTCATCACATTTTCACGACATTTGTTATTATAATCACGTACAGATATATATTTCTCTGAATCCTTATTATCGATATCAGCCTTTGTGATTCCGAGTTCCTTTTCCACTCCCAGTTCAACCGGAAGACCATGGGTATCCCAACCCGCCTTACGATGAACCTGGAATCCTTTCATCGTCTTATATCTATTGAACGTGTCTTTAATACTTCTTGCAAGAACATGATGGATTCCCGGATGTCCGTTTGCCGACGGAGGACCCTCGAAGAAAACGAACTGAGGACAACCCTCACGCTCGTATATTGATTTATGAAAAATATCTTTCTTATTCCACTCTGCCAGCACCTCATTATTAGTTGCTGTCAAGTTGAGCCCTTTATGCTCGGTGAATTTCTTAACCATGTCTTATTATTTAATATTATATATGGCTGCAAAGGTAAAAAAAATATATTTTACAACCAAAAAATAGTATAGAAAGATTACAGCATGTAATATTCCGTAAATATATTATAACATTCTGACACTTTTACAGTTAGCTTGCGTGATTGAATGGCAAACATACAATATTGCGAAAAACATCTCTGTCCAGTGGTTACAAATAATCAATTATAATCCGAATCAAATAAAGCATTAAGTCTCCACAAGCCAACTATTCCATAAGCACTAAGATCAAGCGTCCCACTAAAATATTGAGCATAACACAGGCAAGGATTTCCAACACACATCTCGCATCTCCAAATGAACCTCTTAAAGTTAAAGGTGCAGACGAAAAATCAGGTATCAGAATAAATTAAAAGACACATACAACACAAACTTATAGAATCGCGACAAAGTTCCTTTCACTAATTACAATATATCCAACCGACAATCCCATAACATAACACAAAAACCACCAATACAACCACATCAATTTCTTTACTCAATATTTGTAAATGTCTAACTGGCACCACATTTAAATTAAAATTCGAAACATGCAACCCATTACACCAACAGCCTTTTCCCTAACTCATTTTCGTATACGCCCTATTTCGTAGCCACCATATTACGACATCATTATACATAATAACATATGTCATAATAAACTAATTATAAGCAGATTGCATATATCACATTAACGTATTACTTATATTTAGAAACACAACTTTCAAAACATATTATTCACATAATACAATAATTACAGCAAGTCATGCGTTATATTCAATATGAAAAAGACTGTGCTTTGTATATATATAACGCTACTTTGTGCAATTACCAGCAGCGCCCAATCATTTATTCTCCAAGGTAGAGTAACTGATGAACAGATGAATCCCATTGAACTTGCATCCGTATCTTGCCTACAGCAGGGCAAAGTAACAATGACGTCATTAAAAGGCGAATTCAACATGAACCTCTTATCCACAGACTCCGTGGTGATAAGATTCTCAATGGTCGGATATAAGACTAAGACAAGAGTCCTGCGTAACCCGCGGGGTAAACAAACGCTTCAGATTGTACTCTATAGCAACAATATGCTCTCAGACGTTGTTGTCACCGGGACAAGACAACAGACAGGACAAACCCAAGAGATAAAAAAAGAAGACATGAAAAACATGCCCTCTACCACAGGCAACACGGTTGAGGAACTTATACAGGGACAAGCAGGAGTTTCTACACACAACGAGTTGTCATCACAATACAACGTACGCGGAGGCTCTTTCGATGAAAACAGCGTATACATAAACAATATTGAGATATATCGTCCACTTTTGGTCAGAAGTGGACAACAGGAAGGCTTATCCGTCATAAATCCCGATATGGTAGAGAAAATCGGCTTTTCTACAGGTGGCTTCGAAGCAAAATACGGCGACAAAATGTCCTCTGCGCTAGATATAACATACAGACTACCAAAAAAATTTGAAACATCAGCTACAGTAAGCCTTTTGGGGGCAAGTGCATATGTTGGCTATGGTAACAAAAAATTTTCGATAAGCAACGGAATACGTTACAAAACCACACAATATCTCCTTGGAACAATGGATACAAAAGGAGAATACCGTCCAAATTTCATCGATTACCAAGCGTATCTCAACTACATGCCCAACAACAGGTGGCATATAAGTTTACTGGGCAACATATCAGAAAATCATTACAACTTTTACCCTGAAGACCGCGAGACAAGTTTCGGAACGATGCAAGACGTCAAATCTTTCAAAGTTTATTTCGATGGACAAGAGAAGGATATATTTCGCACATATTTCGGGTCACTCGATATCACACGTAATTTCGGGAAAAACACATCTCTTTCATTAATAGCCTCAGCTTTTTACACAAAAGAACAGGAAACATACGACATACAAGGCCAATATTGGCTCACACAAACCGAAACAAGTGAGAACTTAGGAGTAGGAACATATTTCCAGCACGCACGCAACTATATGAAAGCAAATGTACAGAGTGTAAAGCTGCTTTTAAAAACAAAAACAAAGAAACACGCCATAGAAACGGCATTAATATTCAAAAGCGAACATATAAAAGAAAACTCTGTAGAATACGAAATGCGTGATTCAAGCGGATACAGCATTCCACATACAGGTGAAAACCTTTATATGATATATTCCATGCGTGCACGCAACACACTGAACGCAAACCGCATCGAAGCATACGCACAGGATACATATAGATTTACAAGCCCAGGCCAACATTCCCTATTTACCCTTAACTACGGAATAAGACTAAGTCATTGGAGTTTCAACGGTGAAACCATCGTCAGTCCTAGAGTGTCACTTGGCGTGATACCGGCTTTCAACCATAATATCACAATGAGATTTGCCACCGGAGTATACTATCAAGCACCATTCTACAAGGAAATACGAGACACTACTACCGTTGACGGAGTAACATACGCATCACTCAATAAAAAAACGAAAAGTCAACGCTCCATACACTTTATTGCAGGCATGGACTATCGCTTCAACATGAACAAACGCCCGTACAAATTCACTGTAGAAGCTTACTACAAAGCTTTAAGTGATCTCGTGCCATACAGCATAAACAACGTAAAGGTTGTATATTATGGCAATAACGAATGTAGCGGACATGCTGCAGGACTGGATATGAAACTTTACGGTGAATTCGTTCCTGGATACGATTCATGGATCAGTCTGTCGCTCATGGACACAAATATGAAACTAAACGGCAGGAATATACCACTACCAACAGATCAAAGATATGCCATAAGTCTCTATTTCACTGATTTTTTCCCTGGTACCGAACGATGGAAGATGTTTCTCAAACTTGCTTATGCTGACGGACTGCCATTCTCGGCTCCCCATCAGGAACTCGAACGAAGCGTTTATAGAGCACCTGCATATAAACGAGCAGATATTGGTCTGAATTATAGATTGGTAAACAATGAAAACAGGGAGAAAAAACTACTCTTCAAAAACGTATGGTTAGGATTGGAATGTCTCAATCTGTTAGGCATAAATAACGTGAATTCTTATTATTGGATCACAGATGTTACCAATCAGCAATATGCCGTACCAAACTATCTAACCGGAAGACAAATAAACTTCCGCGTATCGGTTGAACTGTAAAAGAATAAACAATGAGCAATAAAAAAAAATACATAGCTCTCCCTGTCATCTTGTTCTCCTTATACACGATGACAACACATGCACAGAAGAACGAAATAAAATCAGACAGGATTGCAACATTGCAGGTTGTAGCCGGAGACGATTGGCTCTCACCACCGATCATGGTATTGGGAAACGAGGATCCAATAACCATATCATTCGATGATATGACACACGAATATCATAGATATGCCTACAAAATAGAGCACTGCGAAGCTGATTGGACAACTTCAGAAGCATTGTTTACGAGTGACTATTGTGAAGGTTTTACAGAAGGAAACACTATTGATGATGTAAGCAAGTCAATAAATACAAATATACTTTATACACATTACAGACTGAAAATACCAAATGAGAACTGCAATATAAAACTAAGTGGCAACTATCGTGTGACAATTTATGACGACGACACATCAGAAGAAATAGCCGTAGCATGTTTCATGGTTGTTGACCAACGTGTAGGCATACAGTTAGAAGCAACAACAAACACAGATACAGACACTAACGGAGCCCACCAACAAATAGGAATGAAAATCAATTATGCAGGCCTTAAGGTAAATAACCCCAGACAGGAAATAAAAACTGTAGTGATGCAGAACGGCAGATGGGACAATGCGGTAATAAACGCAGAACCACAATACATCATGGCAGACGGGCTACAATGGGCACACAACCGGCAACTGATATTTGACGGAGGCAATGAATATCGGAAATTCGAAACTCTTGATGTCTCACATACAACAATGGGACTTGAGTCAGTAAAATGGGACGGGAAAAACTACCATGCATACGTATGGCCAGACGAGCCACGAAACAGTTATATATACGATGAGGATGCAAACGGAGCATTCTACATCAGAAACAGTGACAATATAGAAAACGACTGCATATCAGAATACGTATATGTCCATTTTGCCCTAAAAACACCACTAACAAATAACGACATATACATAAATGGCGTATGGACAAACAATCAGTTCATACCAGAATATAGAATGACATACAATCCCGAAAATGGATTATATGAGAACATTTTATTACTGAAACAAGGATATTACTCATATAATTATCTTATAAGAAACGAAGATGACAGCTTCACACCCCTTCAAACCGAAGGAAATTTCTGTTACACCGAAAACAAATATCAATGTCTGGTATATTACAAAGCCGCAGGAGACAGAACAGATACTCTTGTCGGATATAAACAGATAAGAATAAACTAAACATGACTTTGTAGAAATTCTGTGAAGATTGGTCTTATATACATAAAGCCTTTCACGAAAGGAAGAAAAACTTCCAAACAGTGTACATCCGTATAACACTGTGATGATAGCGATCTCTCACATGACAATAAATCCCCACCATACGAAAACATTCTTCCTGTGTATATTCTCAGCTGCCATATCTGTGTTTTTCGATAAAACTCAGACTATGTACTTACAAATTTTCTTGACTTTATTTTGACAAAATAAAATCACAAAAGAGATGTGAAGGAATATTAAATTCATCATCAGAAAGGAACATTCGGCCTTTACTGCCTTATCGTATATCCTGTCACATAATCCCGAATCATCCATATTACACTCCGACAAAGCCCGTTTGAGCCGATAGTTTCGTCCATATCAGGGTGTGATATTAAGTGTTTCAGCCCCTGATATGTACTTAATCGCATACACGAATGGAACCTATTACAAATCCGAGAAATAACTCCAAAATATAAGTGTTTGATACTCAAAGTATTGAGCAAAGCTCTTATTTTTGTGAATTTACGCCCGAAGGAGAGTCCGACTGCAGATATTCGCTTATTTTTCGGGGTAGAACAGAAAACTCAAACTGGAAAAACACAATATACTGAAAATTTGAAATCCCCCCTATTGTTTTCATTTTCTACAGACACCAACGACGATATGAGATTTATATCTCCATTGTTTTATTACCACCAATCCTAACGGAATTTCCATAGAGTCCTAAAAGCTTTCTATAAAGACACAAATAAGATACGCACAATTCCGTTACAGAATTGTGCATATCTTACTGTTTTATAATTATTTACACTGTTATTCTTCAGCTATTCTTTATACGTTTCACAAGTTTACCGTCATATGAGAAAATCATCTCAATCATAAAACTACTGGGAGAATTTGGTATTCCCAATATTGCAAAATAATGAATACCCTCATCGTCAACTTTATAAAACGACATATCACTAAAAACGGACTGCTTAAGATATTGAGGTGTCACCTGAGAAGAAAAATCATTTTTAGTTATGTTACTTGAAAAAATGCGTTCTGCACCACAGAAAAGACTAAAGTGAATTATATTGTCATAATAAACACTATAAACCTCAACTCCATCATCATTGAATGTTGCTTTAGGAACTTTATATGTAGTTGGATTTACCTGTACATAGCAATGATATTTCTTGTCATTATAAAATACAACTGTATCTTTTTTTATAAGACGATTCTGATTTACGGAAACGACAGAAGTTTTATTAAACAATCCAAGATAACTTGAATCATTACTTTTAATAAGCCGCATGTGTTCACCACTTTGATTGATAAATTCAAACAAATGTTGCGTTCTTTTGACTACAGGATATTTTATTATATTTGCACCGTACAGCACAAATGAATCTTTTTCGATGCGGAAATAAACAGGCACACTGATTGTATCCGGGAAATATACGGTATCCCCTTTTATTCTAAAAACGACATCTTCATCGTCTTCATTTATCCATATGCCCTGCAACTCTTTTTTTGCACCGGTATCTTCTTTTACATATCCGCCTTCAGTCTGTTTTGCACAACCAAACTGAAGTAAAATACATATAACGAGAAGAGGGAATATATAGCGTTTCATCACACAAACTATCAATCAGTGTATTTCAATAGACTTGTTATCAATCAAACAAATCTGCATCTTGGAGAGACTTGCCTTTCAAATCTTTTTCACTAGTCTTTATGTCCGCAATATTTATCGGCCATTTTATATTGATGGTTTCATCATTCCATCTTATACTTGCCTCATATTGTGGAGCATAAATATTATCAACCTTATATGTAAATATCGCTTCATCGCTCAGAACCAAAAAGCCATGCGCGAAACCACGAGGTATAAATAGCTGCCGCTTATTTTCCTCACTTAATTCCACCATCACATATTTTCCATATGTTTTAGAAGATTTACGTATATCTACGGCAACATCAACAACACGCCCTTTTATAACGCGCACCAACTTTGCCTGCGAAAACTCCCCTTTCTGATAATGAAGACCACGCAATACGCCGTAACTGGATTTAGACTCATTATCCTGAACAAAGGTCACCGGCCCAATATGTTGTTCAAACTCATCTTTCTTCCATGCCTCAAAAAAATAGCCTCGTGCATCGTTAAACACTTTCGGTTCTATAATCCAAACTCCATCAATATCTGTTTTTATGTATTCCATATATAATATATCTGAATAAAATTCTGTAAGAGAAGTCCACCTACAAACGCAAAGATAATACAATTATATCGAATAGCAAAACAAAAAATATTATTTAATTATGTCACCCAACTTTTTAAAATATTTCGTTGGAAAAGTCACACGTTTTTTTTAATTTTGCACTCGTGATTGATTTAGAAAGACATATTACAAAGCTATTGCTCACCAATGATTGTGTGATTGTACCAGACTTTGGTGGCTTCATGACTCATCATATTGATTCTGTATATGATCATGAGGCAAAAATGTTTTATCCACCGTTAAGAACATTAGGCTTCAACTCTCAACTGAGAATAAATGACTCATTACTTGTTCAATCGTATGTTGAAGTTTATGATATAAGTTACCCGGAAGCACTCACCCGTATAGAAAACGATGTAACGCGTTTAAAAAAAATACTTGAAAAGGATGGCGAATACGAGTTATATGGTTTGGGAACAATATACATACACGAAGATGGAAGATATGATTTCGAACCTTGTGAAGCAGGCATACTGACTCCCAGCTATTATGGATTGAGCACATTTTCGGCAGAAAAAATTGACTACAAACGTAAAAATATTGCAGAGAACAACCGAAATTACGCAGGGAACAAAGTGAAAACAATGCCAATAACATTGGCATCAGGAGACAATAGCGACAAAATAGCACCAAAAGAGAAAACAATAGCACTCAATATTCCAATTTCATCTTTAAAAGAAATTGCCGTTGCGTGCATTATATTTGTTCTATTTTTCCTAATACCATCCCCTATCGGAGAGCATTCCACATCTGGCATAACCAAAAGCAGAATTGATACGAATATGCTTTTTGATATAATGCCCAAAGACATAACAACAGGAACACCCAATTTCAAGTTGACAAAAAAGCCACAAGCACACACTATAGACAAGAAAAGTAAAACAACAAATATTTCAGATTCAAACAATTCAAAACATACATATTTCAGCATTGTGCTTGCAAGTAAAGTTTCAAAAAAGAATGCTGAAGCCTATGTAAAATTATTACATAAGAAAGGATTTAAAAAAGCAGAAGTATATACAACATCCAGCGGTTCAAAAGTCATTTACGACAAATTTACCACTCAGAAAGAAGCAAATCGCGTTCTAAACATATTGAATACCGATATAGATTTTTCTGACGCATGGATCACCAGCATAACAGAATAATGAAAAGAGTACGCTGTCCTAAATGTGAAAGATATGTTATTTTTGATGAAAACAGATACAAGGAAGGACAAAATCTTGTATTTGAGTGTCCTAACTGTGGAAAACAGTTTAGTATACGAATTGGTGTATCAAAATTAAATAACATACAGCGAGAAGAAAATCTATTGGAAAAGACAGAAAATAATAAATACGGTTATATCGTAGTAATTGAGAATGTTTTTCATTACAAACAAATCATACCATTAAATTTGGGAGAAAATGTTATTGGTCGTCATATGAAAGGCAGTGGGATAAACTGCCCTATTGAAACAAATGATCCCAGCATAGACATAACCCATTGCTCGATTACTGTAAAATATGATAAAAACGGATCTTTAAAGTATATATTGAAGGATGGCCCAAGCAACACAGGCACATTCGTCGACAATGATATTCTTGGGAATAAAGAATGTAGGATTATTAAAAATGGATCTTTATTCACCATTGGAGCAACAAGTATAATTTTACATACAACCGAAGAGAATTCAAAATAGCTAAGACATTATAACTAAATGTTCATAAATAATATAATTTTATAGCTTAGCGTCGGCTTTATAAAAGAAAATTTGTAACTTTGCAAAAATAGGATCAAACCTTGGATTGTGTATCAATAATAATCAACACGATTCTTTGGGTATCATTTTCCATTGTTAAGTAATTTGTTTATTAATGAAAGTTGCAATTTTAAAATATAAAGCAGGTAACATATACTCCGTTATCAATTCATTAAGAAGATTAGGAATTGATCCCATACTTACGGATGACATACAAGAAATATCATCTGCGGATAAAGTCATATTACCAGGCCAAGGTGAGGCAAGATCCGTGATGAATTATTTGAACTCACACAATTTAAATAAAGTTATATGCGATTTACACCAACCTGTACTTGGAATATGTATAGGTATGCAATTAATGTGTCGCCATTCAGAAGAAGGTAATACCGATTGTCTTGATATATTTCACTCTGATGTCAAACGTTTTATAGCGAAATCACATTATGATAAGATTCCAGCTGTAGGATGGAATGAAATATCAAATTTTAAATCTCCATTATTTAAAAATTTCCCGGAAAAGGACTTCGTTTATTTTATACATAGCTATTATGTCCCAATATCTGATTATACAATTGCAAGTACAAATTATATCTTACCGTATTCTGCGGCATTAAATTACAAGAACTTTTATGCCGTACAATTTCATCCAGAAAAAAGTGGAAACATTGGAGAAAAAATACTTAGTAATTTTTTAAGCATATGATAAAACTGATTCCTGCAATTGATATAATAGACGGTAAATGTGTTCGCCTGACAAAAGGCGATTATAATAAGAAAACTATTTACTACGAAAATCCCGTTGATGTTGCAAAAGAATTTGAACAGTTGGGATTAACACATCTACATTTGGTCGATCTTGATGGAGCAAAATCCGATCACGTAATCAATATCCAGATATTAAAAGAAATAGCCACAAAAACAAATTTATCAATTGATTTTAGTGGCGGCATTAAATCAGATAATGATATAAAGGCTGTTTTCAATAATGGAGCAAATATGGTAACTATAGGAAGTATAGCTGTAAACAATCCCCTAATGTTCAAAAAGTGGATACGAGAATATGGTCCGCAAAGAATCATTTTAGGAGCTGATGTTAAAAACGGAAACATTACCATAAATGGATGGGAAAAAGAAACAAATGAAAATATATTTTCTTTTTTAGAGCACTATATAAATTGTGGGATAAAAAATATATTGTGTACAGATATAACTAAAGATGGAACATTATCTGGCCCTGCATATACTTTATATAAAAGTATTTTAGAAGAGTTCCATGGTATTAATTTAATTGCCAGTGGCGGTGTTTCTTCAAATGAAGATATTATACAACTTGATAGATTAGGTGTTAGTGCTGTAGTATTCGGGAAAGCATACTATGAGCATAAGATAGATATTAAAACTTTAATGTAGCATGCATAACTGTCTGGCTAAAAGAATTATACCATGCCTTGATGTAAAAGACGGGAACACGGTAAAAGGTGTTAATTTCAAAGATCTACAGCATGCTGGAGATCCTATTCAGCTTGCTAAACGCTATAATACAGAAGGAGCTGATGAATTGGTCTTCTTAGATATAACAGCAACTGTTGAAGGACGAAAGACATTCACCAAACTTGTATCTAAAATTGCAATGGAAATCAATATTCCATTTGCAGTCGGTGGTGGCATCAATTCTTTTGAAGATGTGGAAAGATTACTAGATGCCGGTGCTGATAAAATAAGTATTAATTCAGCTGCTATCAATGACCCTAAAATTATTGATAAAATAACCAATGCATTCGGATCGCAAGTATGCATTTGCGCAATTGATGCACAATTTGATGGAACAGACTGGTTTTGTTATATTAAAGGTGGAAGAGAAAAAACATCACTAAAATTAATTGATTGGGCCAAAGAAGTTGAAGGCCGCGGTGCTGGAGAAATACTTTTTACAAGTATGAATCACGATGGTATGAAAAATGGATATGCTAATGAAATCCTAGCACAAATGGCAGAACAACTCAAGATCCCTATTATCGCAAGTGGTGGAGCTGGGAAAAAAGAGGACTTCCTTAATGTATTTAATTTAGGAAAAGCTGATGCAGCACTTGCAGCAAGTGTCTTCCATTTTGGAGAAATTAAAATAAACGATTTAAAACACTATCTTTCAGACAACGGAATAAAGGTACGAATTTTAAATAATAATTGAACTTATGAAAATTGACTTTGAAAAAATGAACGGTCTAGTTCCTGCTATAATACAAGATGCCAAAACAAAGAATGTTCTAATGTTAGGATATATGAACGAAATGGCATATAAAACAACTTTAGAAACAAAACAAGTAACATTTTGGAGTAGATCAAGAAACTGTTTGTGGACTAAAGGAGAAACATCTGGTAATAAACTTGAACTTGTAAGCATAAATGTAGATTGCGACAACGATACTTTATTAGTAAAAGTTCACCCAACCGGTCCTGTATGTCATACCGGAAGCGATACATGCTGGCAAGAATCTAATAATAATATATCGTTTTTATCAGAATTACAGGATTTTATTTCAAAAAGGTATGAGGAAATGCCAGAAAAGTCCTACACGACCTCCTTATTTAAAGATGGTATTAACCGTATGGCTCAAAAAGTTGGTGAAGAAGCCGTTGAAATGGTTATAGAAGCAACAAATGGTACAAATGAACGTTTAGTTTATGAATGTTCAGATTTGATTTATCATATGATAGTCCTTTTAACAAGTAAAGGACTTACCATTAATGATGTTATTAAAGAGTTGGAAATAAGACATAATCCCTCGTGGCATAAACATTAATATATCCTCATTATGTTGATTGATTATCAAAAAGTAAATATATACCAAGGTGATGAACTGATATTGAAAGACGTTGATTTTTCAGTTAATAATGATCAGTTTATATATATTATAGGTAAAGTTGGCTCAGGAAAGAGTTCTTTACTTAAAACAATGTATTGTGAACTTGATATTTTAAACCAGGAAGCAGAAAAAGCAGAAGTATTGGGACGGGACCTATTAACATTAAAACGTCGTGATATACCTGCTTTAAGAAAGGAAATGGGAATAATATTTCAAGATTTCCAATTACTACATGATAGAACCGTATTTAAAAATTTACAGTTCATTCTACATTCAACAGGCTGGAAATCAGACAAAGAAATCAATAATAGAATAGAAAAGGTTCTTTCTGACGTTGGTATGTTAGATAAGAAAGATAAATGCCCGCATGAACTGTCTGGCGGAGAGCAACAACGTATTGCAATCGCAAGAGCAGTACTTAATACACCTAAGATAATAATCGCAGATGAACCAACAGGTAACTTAGATCCAGACACAGCGGATAATATTGTTGAATTGTTAAGACAGATTACAGAATCAGGAACATCTGTGATCATGTCAACACATAATATATCTATGCTAAAGAAATATCCCGGAATTATTTATAAATGTGAAAATAAATCTCTGTTAAATATAACAAGGACATACTATAATGATTAAAGCGTATTAATATATACGTTAACAAAACAATATCATATATAAGAATTAAATCTAAAAAATACAAATATGAAAGTAATGAAATTTGGCGGAACTTCAGTTGGTTCCCCGGAAAGAATGAAAGCCGTTGCATCAATGGTTGCAGCCGATACAGAGCATCCAGTATTTGTAGTTCTCTCTGCAATGTCAGGAACAACAAATTCACTTATTGAAATATCTAATTATTTATATAAAAAAAATACGGACGGTGCCAATGAGGTCATAAATAATCTTGAAAAAAAATATAAACAACACGTAGAAGATTTGTACACTACGGATGAATACAAGACCAAAACGCTCGAATTTCTACGTAATGAATTCAATTATCTACGTTCATTTACCAAAGATCTTTTCACAAGTTTTGAGGAAAAAAACATTACAGCTCAAGGTGAAATAATAAGTACCAATATGATGACTAATTATTTATTGGAAAAAGGCATCAAGACGGTATTATTATCAGCACTAGACTTTATGCGCACTGATAAAAACGCAGAACCAGATTTACACTACCTTAAAGACAAGCTTTCTGTTGTTATGAAAGATAACGAAGGATATAATGTATACATCACACAAGGTTTTATCTGTAGAAATGCATACGGAGAAGTGGATAATCTACAAAGAGGTGGCAGTGATTTTACAGCATCATTAATTGGCGCAGCACTTCCTGCTGATGAAATACAGATATGGACAGATATTGATGGCATGCACAATAATGACCCTCGCTTTGTTGAGAAAACAGACGCAATACATCAATTAAACTTTGAAGAGGCTGCAGAATTAGCATATTTCGGTGCAAAGATATTACATCCCACTTGTGTTCAACCTGCCAAATATGCAGGAATCCCTGTACGTTTAAAAAACACCATGGATCCTGCTGCAGAAGGTACAATTATTGATAATGTACTGATAAAAGGTAAAATCAAAGCTGTTGCAGCAAAAGATAGTATTACAGCAATTAAAATAAAATCCAGTAGGATGTTATTTGCTACAGGTTTCCTACGTAAGATATTCGAAATCTTTGAAAGTTATCAAACACCCATAGACATGATCACAACAAGCGAGGTTGGTGTGTCCATGAGTATTGATAATTGTACACATCTAAATGAGATTGTCGATGAACTAAAAAAATACGGAACAGTCACAGTAGACACAGATATGTGTATTGTTTGTGTTGTTGGAGACTTGGATTGGAGCAATATTGGCTTTGAGACTTTAGTTCTTGATGCAATGAAAAATATTCCTATCCGTATGATATCATATGGAGGCTCAAATTACAATATATCATTTTTGATTAAAGCCTCTGATAAAAAAAGAGCACTTCAAAATTTAAGCGATATGTTATTCAAATAATACATAATAAAATGAATACCAATTTTCCTATTAATAAAATTCATAATATTAAAACACCATTTTATTATTATGACAGTGGATTATTGCGTAATACACTAAACATAATAGATAAAGAAAGAAATAAATATAATAACTACTGTTTGCATTATGCAATAAAGGCTAATTCAAATCCTAAGATACTCAAAATAATCAGCCAATATGGATTTGGTGCAGATTGTGTAAGTGGTGGAGAAATCCAAGCAGCTATTGATGCAGGCTTCCCGGTTTCAAAAATTGTTTATGCAGGTGTTGGTAAGAGCGATTGGGAAATAAACCTAGGATTGGATAATGATATTTCTTGTTTTAATGTAGAAAGTCTTGCAGAACTAGAAGTTATTAATAACTTAGCATCAAAACATAATAAAATAGCAAATATCGCATTTCGTATAAATCCCAACATCGGAGCTCATACCCATGCAAATATTACAACCGGGCTTGCGGAAAACAAGTTTGGCATAGCGATGGATGATCTTGAGGCCATAATAGAAAAAGCCAAGAGATTAAAAAACATATCCATTATAGGATTACATTTTCACATTGGTTCACAGATTCTTGATATGTCTGATTTTAAAGCATTATGCAACAGAGTCAATGATATTCAAGATAAATTAGAACAACTCGGAATAATATTGAAGAATATAAATGTCGGAGGAGGTCTTGGCATTAATTATGAACATCCTGACGAAGAACCAATACCAAACTTTGCCGAATATTTTTCCACATATGCCAAACATTTACGGTTACGTACTGGACAGAAAGTCCATTTTGAATTAGGACGATCTGTCGTAGGACAATGTGGTACGCTTATTACACGTCTACTATATGTTAAGGAAGGATCCTTTAAGAAATTTGCAATTGTAGATGCAGGAATGACAGACCTAATCAGACCTGCACTATATCACGCATATCATAAAATAGAAAATATCAGCAGTAGTCAAGAAACCGAAGTCTACGATGTCGTTGGACCAATATGTGAATCAAGTGATGTGTTTGCTAAATCTGTAGAAATCAATAAATGTCATCGAGGAGATATTATAGCAATACGTTCAGCAGGAGCATATGGTGAAGTCATGGCAAGCCAATACAATTGTAGAGAACTTCCTAAAGGTTATATAACAGAAGAATTATGATTATTGATACCTTTTCTATAATAACAAGCACATTATTAATTTTGTTTTCACTGATTACCCCTCTTCTGAATCCGTTTTTCAGAAAAATAAGAAGTAGTGAAATAAAAGACAATAATAATGGCAATAACAACAATACGACAGTCAAAATATCTGTTCTATTGTTAGCATATGATTATACTCAAGAACTGCAGAGTTGTATCTCTGCGGTTCTTGGGCAGAATTACAATCAGGAAGATTTTGAAATAATCGTAATTATAGAAAAAGGAGACATTTGTGCAGAAACTGTACTAAATAATTTTCATGATGACAAACGTATACACGTAACATTCATACCTTCCAAAACCTTATTTATGAGTAGGCAGAAACTTGCAATTTCATTAGGTGTTAAAGCTGCTCATAATGAATGGATAACTATAATAAAATCAACAGATACTGTTTCACAAAATTGGCTATCTACACTCTCTCAACATTTTAATAACAAGACATCTCTTGTTATCGGATATGCAAATTATGAACAAGAAACAAATGCTTATTATCGTTTCTTGCGCCTTAGGACCTCATTATATTTATTATACAAAGCTCAACATAATACTGCATACCGTTCCGGAAGCTCCAACATAGCTTTCCGAAAAACTCTTTTTATAGAAGGTGATGGCTATCGTGACAACCTTCAACTTACACATGGCGAATTTGACTTTATAATTAACAAATATGCCCAAAAGGGAAATACTGCAATAGAAATATCTCCAAATGCCTTTATTAGAGAAAAGAAACCAACAAAAAAGGAATGGAATAATAACAATATAGCCTTATATTATATGAATAACATACTTCATAGAAAATTATCCTATCAGGCCTGCTATATTGTTGATCTCCTTATGATGTTTATTAATTATATAGCTTCTATAGCAATATTAATTACTTCAATTATTAGTAAGGATTATCTTCTTGTATTCGTTTCTGCATTTACACTTATACTAACTTGCATACTACGAACAATTATTGCAAAAAAAGCATTCAAACAATATGGAGAAAAAATAGCATGGATACGTGTCATACCATATGAAATATCGCTCTTATCCCATGATTTAAGTTTCCTCTTCAGATATTGGAGTTCCAACAAGAATGACTTTATAACTCATAAAATATGAGAATACAATATCTTGTAGCAAATGTGTGTAATACTACTGATAATACCAATGTTCATTTTATTACATTGCTAAAAAAAAGTATCTGTAAATATGACAACGTTGAGATTGTCAACCAATTCCCAGACATCATTCATATATGCGGAGATTGGAGTATACACACTATAAGGCAGATAAATAAAATTATTCATCATGAAATACCTGTGATATTTACATGTAACAATGGGCTTAATGTTTTTTCTAAAAAAAAACAACATTATCAAACATACATAATGAGAAATATTATCTCAAAAGTATCTGCGATACAAGTATGTGGACCTCTAGAAAAAGAAAAGATACAGGTAATATCACCTAGTTCCAACATATATGTCATCCCCAATCCAATTATCTCAAACACTATTAATACAAATGAGATAATAGCCCAAATGATTAAAACATACAAAACCATTATAAATAATCATGATACTGATAAAAAAGAAATTATAAAAAATAAAATACATACAATATACACTCCCAATGATGAAATATCCATAATATGTTCAAGATTTTTATATATCAAGTATCTCTTGCATAAAGGATATATTCCAAAACAAATTCTTACAGAAACGTCAAATATGCTGAAATCTAAACAATATGACGAAGATGAAATGAAAAAACTAATAAAAAAATTAGAAATATATGATTTTATTTCTTCATTGTTATACGTGATGAATGAGAAGTCCGAACTCACTGAAGGCTTTATGCCAATAGAAAGTTCAAACGATAAACTATCTGATATAATAGCCGACAGAATAAAAGAATTTTGAATAATATGGAAGCAAAAAAATATATGCACTCATATGATATGAAATATTTGCAATTGCTATCACAGTCATTTCCAAATATTTCAGAAGCAAGTACTGAAATTATCAACCTGCAAGCCATACTTCATCTCCCCAAAGGTACGGAACACTTTCTTGCGGACATACATGGTGAACATGAAGCATTCCTTCATGTATTAAAAAACGCATCAGGAAATATACAACGTAAGGTAAATGAAATTTTTGGAAACACAATGCGTGAATCAGACAAGCGCGAATTGTGCACCTTAATATATTATCCTGATCAGAAACTTGAACTTATAAAAGCATCAGAAAGAGATATAAATGACTGGTATCATATAACTATACACCAGCTTGTTTCTATATGCCGTCTTGTATCAAGCAAATACACACGCTCAAAAGTACGCAAAGCCCTACCTGCAGACTTCAGCTATATTATTCAGGAATTACTACATGAACGTACAGACGATGCAGACAAGGCTGCATACGTAAACGTAATCATTGATACAATTATATCAACAGGACGGGCTGACGACTTTATAATTGCAATATCTAACGTCATACAAAGGTTAGCCATAGACCAATTACATATACTTGGCGATATTTATGACCGAGGCCCAGGAGCCCATATCATTATGGACAATCTCTCAGCCTATCATAGCTGGGACATACAATGGGGCAATCATGATGTTCTTTGGATGGGAGCACTTGCCGGAAACAAAGCATGCATCTGTAATGTCATCAGACTATCACTACGTTACGCAAACATGGCAACCTTGGAAGATGGTTACGGAATAAATCTGCTTCCATTAGCCACATTTGCAATGGATACATATAAAGATGATCCATGCAAAGAATTTATACCAAAACTACTATATGGAGACGCAAAAGACATTGATGAAAAATCACAACGTCTTACAGCTCTGATGCATAAAGCCATAACCATAATACAGTTTAAGGAGGAAGCAGCCATATATCAGCGTCATACAGAATGGAACATGACAGACAGAATCCTTCTTTCAAATATTGATTATAAAAAAGGAACCATAAATATAGATGATAGAGAGTATAAATTAAGAAGTAACAGTTTCCCGACAATAGACCCGTCATGTCCATATAAGCTTACTGATGACGAAGCTTCACTGATGGAGAAACTTTGCCATTCTTTTCAAGTCAGCGAAAAACTACATAAACATATACGTCTTCTGCTACAGCACGGCTGCATGTATTCTGTATATAATAATAATCTTCTGTTCCATGCTTCCATTCCTCTCAATGACGATGGTACCCTAAAGCAGGTCGAGATAAAACCCGGATACAAATTCTCCGGCCGTGATCTGTTCAATAATATCGGAATGATGATTAGAACTGCATTCCAAGAAGATTCTCTGCCTGAAGACAAAGCATATGCCACAGATTATTTCCTTTACCTTTGGTGTGGCCCAAACAGCCCACTTTTCGACAAATCAAAAATGGCAACATTCGAAAGATACTTCATCGAAGAGAAAGAAACACATTATGAAGAAAAAGGAAATTACTTCAAGTATCGTGATAATGAAGAAATTGTTGACAGCATAATGGATGCTTTCAATATAAAAGGAAACAATCGACATATCATAAACGGCCATGTGCCAGTACATGTAAGAAGCGGTGAGACACCGATAAAAGCTAATGGAAAACTCATGGTTATTGATGGTGGATTTGCACAAGCCTATCACAAAGAAACCGGTATTGCCGGATACACGCTGATATATCATAGCCGAGGCTTTCAGCTTGTACAACATGAACCGTTCACAAGCACAACAGATGCAATACAACAGTGCACGGATATCAAAAGCACCACACAGATTGTTGAAATGTCATCCCATCGTATGTTGGTAGCAGATACGGATATTGGAATTGAACTGAACAAGCAAATATGCGATCTTGAGAAGCTCCTCTATGCATATAGGCATGGCCTGATAAAAGAAAACATAAGGAATAAATAAAGAAACAAGGATTGGACGAAATTCTGAAGGGATTGGTTGCCGAGAATCCACGGCACCAATCCCTTATAGGCATCGGTTATTTCTGCATGAGATGAGCAATCCGGCCCATTTACATATTTTCTGCATCCAATGAATTTTTCGTTTTAGTTTTCAATTCTACCCCCAAAAATAAGTGCGTATTTGCTATCAGACTCTCTTTGGACGCAAATACGAGAGAAATGACGGATTTAGCAAAGCGTTGACTATCAAAAGCTTACACCCGACAACATTTTCCTGCCATGTAAAAGGCACCATTTGAGCATCCGATACAGTCCGTTTCATGGGCTCAAACGCACAATATCCCACCCTGATATGGGCATAAACGGAGGCCGAAACAGGCGTAAACAGAATGCAGGACAGATCATCCGGAATCATGAGACAGGATATACGACATGGCTGTATGGCCGGAACAGGCCTCCCGATGATTCTCTTAACATTTCTTCACACTGCGTGAGAATACATACAATAAGCATGCATCCTTATTGCAATAAGAATTTATAAAATTGTGACAACATAAATTTATTTTACATAAGCATATGAGCTTCACAGTTCATAACTATCCGGAATATCCATCCTCATCCCATGCAAACAAATAGACACCAAATTTATATACGGCCCAAAACAGCATACCTATCAAATCGGTATGCTGTTTTATATTTCTGTATTCATCATTATTCTATAACATTCCTTTGGTGCTGGGCAGTTCATAGTGAAATATATCACGATGAACAGCCATTCTTATTGCTCTAGCCATAGCCTTGAATACACCTTCTATTTTGTGATGTTCATTCTCCCCTTCTGCCCTGATATCAAGATTCATCCTAGCGGAGTCACTGAGACTTTTGAAGAAATGGAAAAACATCTCTGTAGGAACATCACCGATTTTTTCACGATGAAAATCAACGTGCCAATTAATCCACGGCCGACCTCCGAAATCTAAAGTAACAAGACACGTGCAATCATCCATTGGCAGACAATAACCATACCTTTCTATACCACGTTTGTCACCTAATGCATTCGCAAGACATTCCCCAATGGCAATTGCTGTATCTTCTATCGTATGATGTTCATCTACATTCAGATCACCATCTGTATGTACTGTCAGATCCATCATGCCGTGTCTTCCAATTTGCTCAAGCATATGGTCGAAGAATCCCAAACCTGTTGAGATATCGCATTTACCGGTTCCGTCAATATTCAATTTTACGTAAATATCTGTCTCATTTGTCTTACGACTAAACTCAGCTATTCTTTCACCGGCAAATAAGATCTCTGCAATTTTATCCCATGTAACACCATCATGGCCCAATATTAGAGCTTTACATCCCAGATTCTCCGCCAACTGTCTGTCTGTATCACGATCTCCTATTACATAACTATTGGCTAAATCATACTCCGGATTATTAATATATTCCATCAACATTCCTATTCCCGGCTTCCGCATCGGAGAATTGTCTTCCGGAAAGTGTCTGTCAATAAGTTGGTCATCAAATACAATCCCCTCTCCTTCCAATGTTCTCAAAACAAAGTTATGTACAGGCCAAAAAGTTTCTTCCGGAAAAGAATCTGTTCCCAAGCCGTCCTGATTACTAACCATAACCAGTCTGAAATCAAGCTTATTACATATAAACGAAAGATTTCTCAAGACTCCTTTGACAAACCTCAGTTTGTCAAAAGAATCAATCTGCTCATCTGCAGGTTCTTCTATCAATGTGCCATCACGATCGATAAACAGTAGTCTTTGCAGTTTCATTCAAATCAAGGCTTTTCTGTTTTGTTTTTATTCTGGTTTCAATACGTCCATATACATAATACATTACAAAAAACATCCACACATTAATATAGCAGACGAAGAATGTAATCACAACACCTACAATATAATTCAGCATTCCAAAATATTTCGGGAGACCACTCGGATCACCAATTGTAAGGCCATAAGCATTGTTCTGTACTGCAAGATACATTACAACACGCGGCAAACCTATAACAACATAAAGCACCGATATCATTATGGCACATAGTATAAATACCAACATGATAAATCCCCAGTGACGCCATCCGTTACGATAGGCCTCTCCCAAAATTGACCATACCCTTGCTTTAGATTCAACAAGATATTTCATCACCGAATAAATCAACGGAATAATGGCAATCAGTGCAAGCACTATAAAAAATACCATAAATATGAAATATGTTGTATTCAAACTCTCTGGCGACTTGTTAGTACCTAATAATAACAGTATTGCAGTACCCAACATAATTATAATCACTGAAACCAGCAACATCATTACAGTCATTAATAAGACTGTTTGCAAAGTATAGATATAATTATGCTTGAGGGATTTATCATTCAATAGAGACATAACAGCAGCTCCAAGCCAACTTATTGAAAATACCATGGGCACCAAGAAAACTAACTGCATCCATGACCATGAATCAAAAAAAACAGACAAACTCATGATCGTAGAATAAACAAAAGCAGCCAGCCATGTTTTGCGGAAAATTGTTGCAAAATTGGTAAACATCAGTTCATAAGCTGAGTATATACAACTCGAATAACTGCGATCTTTGTATAAAAATTTCTCTATCATAGCTGAATATAACTTGTTTTTCTTCTAAATTCTGAACATATTATAGCTGTTGCAACCGCAACATTAAGACTATCTGTAGTAGCTCTATCTTGTGGAAAGTTAGGTATAAGCAATTTATTACTTATCATTTCCCTTAACTTATGCGAAATTCCATTACCTTCGTTACCCATCACGATGAGTCCACATTCCGTAAGCCTCTTTTCGTATATATTGTCACCATCTAGAAATGTTCCATATACAGGCATGTCCGAAGGCAACTTATCAATAAATTCTAACAGATCCGTATATACAACACACACTCTTGATATGCTTCCCATTGTAGCCTGCACAACCTTCGGATTATAAACATCAGCAGTACCCTGACTACATATAATTTTTGTTATACCAAACCAGTCTGCAATACGTATTATAGTACCAAGATTCCCTGGATCCTGTACATCATCCAAAGCTAAAACCAAATCGTTATTCAACTCTTCCGGAATTACAATATTTTCTATTTTCGGAAATACAGCCAATACCTGCTGAGGATGTTGAAGGAAACTCACCTTACGAAGTTCTTCGTCACTAACTTCAATAACCTCACTTTCGCTTTTGTTATAACGTGACAAATTATTTTCCAGCCATTCTTTTGTCGCAACAATTATTCTGGCCGGCATACAATCGAGCAAATCACTCACAACTTTTGGTCCTTCTGCAACAAAAGCCTTTTCACGATTACGGTTTTTCTTGAGTTCAAGTGATTTTATATATTTTATTCTGCCTTTACTTATCATTATTTTCTATAAGAGCAAACATATGCCTGTCCATGGCCCCAATGCAGGTTCCAGTCATTCATATATCGGAACCGGACTTTAAAAGGATGGCATCTACTATATCTTAATGCAAAGATAGCAATATTAATCAATTATTTCGTAACTTTGCAAATAAATTAAAGCATATTGAATATAATTAAACACATATCATCTCTACACATACATCCTCATGTACGCATTCTGCTTGTCATCAGTGCAGTTACAATATTCATGTGTACATCCTGTTCCACAACCAAGTTCGTACCAGATGGTGAACACCTTCTTACCGAGGTCAAAATCGAAACAGACAACAAGATTGTTGATCCCTCACAAATGGAACAATACATAAGTCAAAAGGCAAACACAAAATGGTTTTCATTATTCGAAATTCCTCTTGGCACATACAATCTGTCTGGTCGTGACTCCACAAAATGGATAAACAAGGTATTAAGAAGACTTGGCGAGAGCCCCGTTCTGTTTGATACATTAAAAGCAGAC
This sequence comes from Prevotella sp. HCN-7019, assembly GCF_037890215.1. Classification (NCBI taxonomy): domain Bacteria; kingdom Pseudomonadati; phylum Bacteroidota; class Bacteroidia; order Bacteroidales; family Prevotellaceae; genus Prevotella; species Prevotella sp. HCN-7019. The sequence goes on from NZ_JBBKBO010000007.1 coordinate 59,693, forward strand.
ATGTCACGTAATAATCTACGCGCAGCAATGCAGAACATGGGCTATCTGCGTGCAGATGCATCTTTAACCACAACGGCAAAGGATAAGAAAATAAAAGCTATCTACAAGCTACATCCAGGGAAGCCTTATTTCATTGGAAACATTGAGTATGATATCCACGACAAAAATATTGCCCAAATACTCAATATGGATAATGCGGAAAATCACGGACTGAAAAGTGGTATGATATTCTCCATCAACAATCTAGAGAACGAACGTAAAAGAATAACAAACATATTATCTGACAGTGGATACTACAAATTTAATAAAGACTACATAATTTACGAAGCTGATTCCACTAGAAGCAACGACTCAATTGACATCAAATTAAAACTGATTAAATATAGAGCAGACAGCAAAAGTCCAGAAAAAAATCACAACCGTTATTACATTAACAAAGTGAATTTCACTGGGGATGACGGTAACAGAATAAAACTAAGACGTAGTGTACTCGATGATAATTTAGCCATAAAAGAAGGATCACCTTTCTGCGAACATGATCTTCAGAGAACCTACAACAACTTTGCAAGACTCCAAGCTGTAAAATATACAAACATACAGTTTGAAGAATTGCCTGATACATCACTGCTGAACTGCAACATACAATTAAGTACAAACAAACCGAACACGATTTCCTTCCAACCAGAAGGAACAAATACCGCAGGTGATCTCGGAGCTGCAGCTTCACTTACGTATGAGAACCGCAATCTTTTTCACGGAAGCGAACTGTTAAGCATACAGTTGCGTGCTGCATTCGAGGCCATCACCGGATTGGAAGGATATCAGGCAGAGGACTATGAGGAGTACAATATAGAAGGACGCCTTATGTTTCCAAGATTCATCGCTCCTTTTCTTTCCGAAAACTTCAGAAGAAACAGCAATGCTCACTCCGAACTTACAATGAGCTATAATCTGCAAAACCGGCCGGAGTTCCATCGCAGAGTCTTTACTGCTGCATGGAGATACCATTGGAATGCCCCTAAGCAAAACTCTACTTATCGTTTTGATCTCATAGATTTGAACTATGTTTATATGCCGTGGATTTCAGAAAAGTTCAAGGAAGATTATCTTGATGATGATTCCAACAGAAACGCAATACTAAAATATAATTATGAAGATCTTTTTATAATGAAGATGGGATTCGGTATGACTTACAATAATGGAGTGCATGCCATAAAAGCAAACATTGAAACAGCAGGAAATCTTCTGAGCCTGATATCAAACATTTCTAGATTTGACAAAAACAGCCAAGGGCAATATACTTTATGCAATATAGCATTCGCACAGTACATAAAAGCAGACTTTGATTATACCAGATTGTTCACATTTGACTGGCGCAACTCACTGGCCATGCATTTTGACATCGGTATCGCCTATCCCTATGGCAATAGCAAAATACTACCTTTTGAAAAAAGATATTTCTCTGGAGGTGCTAATTCTGTACGAGGTTGGAATGTCCGAGAACTCGGACCTGGTAGATTCAAGGGAACAGACGGACGTATCGATTTTATAAACCAGACTGGAGATATGAAACTGGACTTCAATCTGGAATACCGCACGGCTTTGTTCTGGAAATTCAACGGCGCATTCTTCATAGATGCAGGTAATATATGGACCCTACGTTCATATGCAGAACAACCCGGCGGTCAATTCAAAATTGATGAGTTCTATAAGCAGATTGCTGTGTCATATGGTCTCGGAATACGCTTGAATCTTGATTATTTCATATTGAGATTCGATATGGGGGTCAAAGCCATCAATCCTGCATATACAACAAAGAAAGAACATTATCCAATAATAGATCCTAATTTCAGACGCGACGTTTCATTCCACTTTGCAGTAGGACTTCCGTTCTAAACGGATCATCGTAATCCCACAAACAACTATGACAGTCATACTTTTTTCATACACCATCACATAATACCAATATCATTATTCTATAAATACCCATCCGAAAAATTGCGAATGTATATCTATAAAGAATATAAATCCCCAAAAGTATCAGTTCAACTTTTGGGGATTATATAATTGATATGCAATATATTATTATTATAAAATAATTACTGATGTTGCTCTCTCAACAAATCATTGACAGTCTTAACAGGATTAAATGTTGATATCGGAACTTCCACGAACACCGTATTCCAATCGCTCATTGCTCCGTTCCATAAACCAGGAAGTTCGAGTGCCTTGAGTTCTTTTCCATTCTTGCTTTTTGAACTGATAAAACCTGTTGACTTGTCAACGAAATCCGGAAGATGGAATGGTCTTCCTTTGTAATCTTTTGTTGCGCATACAAGATCAACTGGATTGAAGTGGGTGCCTTCTTTGAACATACGCACATATTCCTCGTTGCTCTTATCAATCTGACTCGACTCAAGAATCTGCAGACTTACAGTTCCATCATGATTATAACAAAGGAACGGACCACCTCCCGGTTCGCCAACATTCTTCACCATTCCACAGACTCTCATTGGTCGGTTCAACTTATTGCGTAAATATATAACCAAATCTGCATCCTCAAGTTCCTTGATATCTGTACGTCTGCAACACAAATCACGCTGCACAAAGCGTATTATCTCCTCAAGTTGAGCATGAGTGTAGTTGCCTGTGTCGAGCAAATTAAGATAAGCAAAAGCACGTGCCTGTAGATCAATAAGAATTCCGGCAAGCAACTTCTTATATTTCACCGTATCATCTTTGAATCTGTCAGGAACAACATTATCAATATTCTTTATGAATATAACATCAGCATCAATGTCATTGAGATTTTCTATCAAAGCTCCATGTCCTCCAGGCCGGAACAACAAGGAACCGTCTTCGTTCCTGAACGCAGTATTGTCCGGATTTGCCGCAATCGTGTCGGTATTGGCCTTCTGTTCTGAAAAACTGATATTGTATTCCACACCGAACTTTTCCGCATATAAATCAGCCTTCTCCGATACTTTCTGCTTGAAAAACTCAAGATGATCATGTGAAACCGTAAAATGAACATTTGCCTTTCCTTCTGATTTGGCGTATAAAGCAGCCTCAACCAGATGTTCTTCCATTGGTGTACGGGGGCCCTCCTCATAATTATGGAAGAGCAGTAACCCTTTAGGAAGACGTCCGTAATTCAGCCCCTTATCTTCAAGTAGGTTTGCCACGATTTCCTTATATTCGCCATTATCAACCAAACAGGTAACACACTTTCCTGTATTAACCTTACATGTATTGCACAACTCCTTTTTAAAGGCAAATTTCTTTATATTTTCAAAAAACTCCTTTTCAAATTCTGTTGTAGGCTTATCATAGTCTGCATCCAGAAATGCATACAGATTCTTAAACATGCGACTAGCCGCACCGCTTGCCGGCACAAACTTCACAATCTTATGGCTACCGTTAAGATAAGTATCCCATATGGAAAGATATTTATGCATCTCGTCTTCTGTCGGCGACATTATACCTTTGCCTACGGAAGCGGCAGCTTCAATCTTAAGAAATGGGAAACCTTTTTTTATTTCGTCAAGCTGGTGTTCTACTTGCTCTTCAGTGATTCCTCTTAAGGATATTTGCTTTAGGTCTTGTTGAGATAACATATTATTGAGTTTATGTAAATTGTTGTATATTCGTTACAAATTTAGTTACTTTTTTCATAAATGCGAAACGTTAAAGGTATTTTTTGTAACTTTGTGACCAAACTTAATATAGATAAACATAGTTATGGCAGGAATATTAAGATCCACAAAAGAAGAAAAAAGAGAGTTTGTACGTATCATAAGATATTTACGTGATACTTTGGGAGATTCTCTCATGCCTGACGACGAGCAAAATTTGAGACAAATAATAGAAACTGCAGTAAAAGAAAACAAAATTGAAAGAGATGTCTTTGGGCTGAACCCAATATTATTAAGTTTTCAGACTGCAGAAGTTGAAGTGCAGGAAATAGGCATGAAACGTGACTGCGTACTATCTATATTGCTGTATAATATTGTCACTAATGACGATAGTGTAACAGAGCGAATAGAAAAAATATTCGGCAAAGGTGTTGCACAGATAATACATGGTCTTGTAAGAATCCAAAATCTTTACAGTAAGAATCCTGTTATAGAAAGCGAGAATTTCAAAAGCCTCCTTCTTTCATTTGCAGAAGACATGCGCGTCATTCTTATAATGATCGCAGACAGAGTCAGTCTGATGCGTCAGATAAGAGACACAGACAATGAGGAAGCAAAACGTAAAGTATCCGAAGAAGCCAGCTATCTTTATGCCCCACTCGCCCACAAACTGGGATTGTATAAACTAAAAAGCGAACTTGAGGACCTTAGTCTGAAATATCTTGAACACGATGCATACTATGCCATCAAAGAAAAACTTAACGCCACAAAAAAATCCCGTGATGCATACATTGAGAGATTCATTCAGCCAATAGAAGAACAACTGCATAAAATGGGAATAAAATGTCATGTGAAAGGACGCACAAAAAGTATCCATTCCATATGGCAAAAGATGAAAAAACAGAAATGCGCATTCGAAGGTATATATGATCTGTTTGCAATTCGTATAATTATTGACTCACCTATAGAAAAAGAGAAAATGCTTTGCTGGCAAACATATTCATTAATCACCGATATGTACATGCCAAACCCCAAAAGATTACGCGACTGGCTTTCTGTGCCCAAATCCAACGGATATGAAAGTCTACATATAACCGTACTTGGACCAGAAAACAAATGGGTAGAAGTGCAGATTCGTACAGAAAGAATGGACGAAATTGCAGAGCGTGGTCTTGCTGCACATTGGAGATACAAAGGTATCAAAGGTGAAACTGGACTTGACGAATGGCTTAACAATATACGCAGCGCGCTTGAAACGAACGATGATATGCAGTTGATGGATCAGTTCAAAATGGACTTATATGAAGACGAGGTTTTTGTTTTCACTCCCAAAGGCGATCTGTTCAAATTTCCAAAAGGAGCGACCGTACTTGATTTCGCATACCATATACATTCCGGTATCGGTAACAAATGCGTCGGGGCAAGAATAAACGACAAGAATGTTTCCATAAGGGAGATTCTGCATTCTGGTGACCAGGTGGAAATCATCACACAGAACAACCAGAAGCCCAAACGCGACTGGATCAACATTGTCAAGACAAGCAGAGCTAAAGCCAAGATAAAGCTTGCACTGAGAGAGACGCAGGTAAAAGAAGGCTTATATGCAAAGGAAATGATCGCCAGAAAACTCAAGAATAGGAAAATAGAGATGGACGAAAGCACAATGGCTCATATGATTAAAAAGCTAGGCTTTAAAGAGACGTCCGATTTCTATAAACAATTAACAGATGAGAAACTTGACGTTAACGAGGTGATAGAAACATATATTGAAGTCAGAAATCATGATTTGAATTTAAACGGACCCGGTATAACACGATCTGCTGAAGAATTCAATTATGAAAACCATGACGATGATATGATCCATGCACACGAAGATGTGCTTGTTATAGACAGAAATCTAAAAGGCATTGATTATACTCTTGCAAAATGTTGCCACCCTATATATGGAGATCCCATATTCGGATTTGTAACAATAAACGGCGGAATAAAGGTACATTGTGAAAACTGCCCCAATGCTCCTGAATTGAGAAAACGGTTTGGCTATAGAATTGTAAAAGCACGTTGGAGTGGGAAAGGAACTTCCCAATATAATATTACTCTGAGAATTATAGGAAATGACGATATTGGCATTGTTAACAACATCACAAGCATTATCTCAAAAGAAGAAAAAATAGTAATGCGGTCAATAAACATAGACAGCAATGATGGATTATTTAGCGGTAATATAGTAATTCAAATTGATGATACATCAAGGCTAGAATCACTATTAAAAAAGCTGAGGGCTATAAAAGGAGTAAAAAGCGCAGTGCGCTTATGAACGTGAACTAAGCAAGGCATCAAACTGCTTAATTCCGTCATAAGTACACACACCACGTATAAACAATAAAATTATATTGTTGAGAATACGTGCCAAATCGTATTCTTTATACATTTGTGTGCGCTTCACATATTCTATAGAAGCATTCAATATGCGCGACAATACATCATAATCCACATCATCACGGAATACACCTTCTTTTATTCCACGCCTATAAAAAGACATCTTGTCCTTTTTACGTTCAGAATCTCGGGTTTCAAAATAAGATACCACCTGACTGTATTTCTGTATGTCAGAAAAATAAAGAGGATTTATACCAGACAACCACTGTATCTGCTTATTGTAAAATTCTATTATTATATCAATAACATTATTAGAAGGATCTTTTTCAAAAGACATCATATGGGCATCATATTGTTCCTCTTGAAACTTGACACCCTCAAGCAAAAGTTCCTCTTTGTTAGAATATATCTCATACAACGTACGCTTGGATATACCCAAAGATGCGGCAATATCATCCATCTTAACCGCTCTGATGCCCTTACTCATAAACTCAGCCATTGATGTTTGCAGAATCTTTTCACGCAACTGTTGTCTGTAGTTTGTCTGGGAACTGTTTTTATACATACATATTAGTTTTGTGACAAAGTTATAAAAAAAATGTGAAACTGAAATTGCTTTAATAGTTTTTTATTAACTTTGCGTTTATATATACACATAAAAATCAACAAATATATAATATATGGTAAAAATAACAAAAGAAAGTGCACTGGATTATCACAAGAATGGACGTCCGGGCAAAATTGAAGTAAAACCAACAAAACCATATCATACACAAACAGACCTCAGTCTTGCTTATTCACCAGGTGTTGCCTATCCGTGTATTGAAATACAAAAAAATCCGAATGATGTTTATAAATACACAGATAAAGGCAATCTTGTGGCTGTAATCTCTAACGGTACAGCCGTACTTGGCCTTGGAGACATTGGAGCTATGAGCGGAAAACCTGTTATGGAAGGTAAAGGACTTCTGTTTAAAATATACGGAGGTATTGATGTTTTTGATATTGAGATAGATGAAAAAGATCCGGAGAAATTCTGTGAAGCCGTTGAAAAAATTGCACCGACTTTTGGAGGTATTAATCTTGAAGACATAAAGGCACCGGAATGTTTTTATATAGAAGAGAGATTAAAGAAAACTCTTGACATTCCTGTTATGCACGATGATCAGCACGGAACCGCTATTATATCCGCAGCAGGCCTGAAAAATGCACTAGAGGTTGCCGGCAAAGATATATCCAATGTGAAAATTGTTGTAAATGGAGCCGGAGCTGCAGCCATCAGCTGCACAAAACTGTACGTTGCACTTGGAGCAAAAATAGAAAATATCATCATGGTCGATTCTAAGGGCGTTATAACAAAGGACAGAGAAAATCTCACTCCACAGAAACAAATGTTTGCAACAAGCCAGACAAACATTCATACCTTGGAAGAAGCAATCAAAAATGCAGATGTTTTCGTCGGATTATCAAAAGGAAATATCCTTACACAGGACATGATACGCTCGATGAATGACAACCCTATTGTATTTGCGCTTGCAAATCCTGTTCCAGAAATCAGCTATGAGGAAGCTATGGCCAGTCGCCCTGACGTGCTTATGTCAACAGGACGAAGCGATTATCCAAATCAGATAAATAATGTCATAGGATTCCCCTACATTTTCCGTGGAGCTCTTGACGTACATGCCAAAGCCATAAATGAGGAGATGAAATTGGCTGCAGTGAATGCCATTGCCGATCTTGCCAAGCAACCAGTACCAGACGTTGTGAATGAAGTCTATCATGTGAATGATCTCACATTTGGACCAAAATATTTTATACCGAAACCGGTTGATCCCCGTCTTATTACTGAAGTTAGCGCCGCTGTTGCAAAAAGTGCAATAGAAAGCGGAGTGGCCCGCCATACGATAACAGACTGGGATGCATATAAAAAGAGCCTTATGCAGTTGCTTGGACAAGAAACCAAACTTACACGCAATCTGCATGATACAGCCCGCATGCACCCACAACGTGTTGTATTTGCAGAAGGAGCACATCCAACTATGATGAAAGCTGCCGTACAGGCAAAAGCAGAAGGTATATGCATACCGATTCTTTTGGGAAATCCAGACAGATTGAACAGACTTGCCCAACGGTTGAAGTTGGATCTAACAGGAATACAGCTCATCGACATGCGCGCAGACCAAGAACAAGGACGACGCGCTACATTCGCAAAACATCTGGCAGAGAAACGTGCACGTCAAGGATATACATTCCAAGAAGCCTATGACAAGATGTATGAGCGGAACTATTTCGGTATGATGATGGTGGAAACAGGGGAAGCTGATGCATTTATCACAGGATTGTATACAAAATACTCAAACACAATAAAGGTTGCAAAAGAAGTAATCGGTATACGCCCGGAATATAATACCTTCGGAACCATGCACATACTCAACACAAAGAAAGGAACATATTATATTGCAGACACACTGATCAACCGTCATCCTGACGAAAATGTACTCATTGATATCGCAAGACTTTCTGCACATACAGTGAGATTCTTCAACGAAGAACCACATATTGCTATGATCAGCTATTCTAACTTTGGAACTGATGATATCGGTAGTCCGCAGAAAGTCCATAATGCCGTTGCAGAACTCCAACAAAGGTATCCTGATATGGTTATTGATGGCGAAATGCAAGTTAACTTTGCATTAAATAAAGAGTTAAGGGATGATAAGTATCCATTTACAAGACTAAAAGGTCTTGATGTAAACACTCTTGTTTTCCCTAATATGAGTAGTGCCAATGGAAGCTACAAACTCCTCCAGGCTCTTGATCCAGACGCAGAAATAATCGGACCAATACAAATGGGCTTGAATAAACCTATACACTTTACAGATTTTGAAAGCTCTGTACGTGACATCGTAAATGTAACAGCCATAGCGGTTATTGACGCTTATGTAGATAAGATAAAATCAAATAAATAAAAAACAACGAAATAATGGTTGGGCAAAATTTGCCCAACCATTATTTTCTAATAAAAAATTATTATGCTGACATTACCATGCGCCAAATTAAACTTAGGGTTAAATATTATAAATAAACGTCATGACGGATACCATAATCTGGAAACTGTATTCATACCAATCCCATTATATGATGTTTTGGAAATAAATTTAATGGATGAGCGTTTCCCTTCAGAAACAGCCTGCGACATAAAGATTACAGGAAATAAAATTGAATGTGAAGACAATGATAATATTGTAATCAAAGCATATAATCTAATTGCATCAGAATATAATATACCACGCATACACGTACATTTATTTAAGAATATTCCATCTCAAGCTGGCATGGGGGGAGGTTCCAGTGACGCAGCATATATGCTGAAAGCGCTTAATAAAATGTTTGAACTGAACATTACAAATCAGGAACTAAAAAAATATGCTGCCAGACTTGGCGCAGACTGTGCATTTTTCATTGAATCAACTCCTGTATTTGCAACAGGTATTGGGGATTCTCTAACCCCCGTAAACATAAAATCGATACTCTCCAATTACTATGTGGCTATTGTAAAACCCTCCATTGCAATATCAACCAAAAACGCATATGCTCATATCAATCCACATCATCCACAAAAATGCTGTAAGGAGATAATAAAACAACCATTAGAAACATGGAAACATGAATTGATAAATGATTTTGAGGAACAGGCATTCAAAGAATATCCAGAACTACAAAAGATAAAAAACAGTCTGTATGAACATGGAGCCATATATGCACAAATGAGTGGAAGTGGAAGCGCCATGTTCGGTATTTTCAAAGATAAACCCAATAATATAAGTGTTTGTTTTAGGCAACACTATACAACAATACTTAAATTACAATATTAATGGATAATCCCAAAGAACTTTTTCCTATTGTTGATGAATCTGGAAATATAATAGGAAGTGTCAGTCGAAAAGAAGCTCACAGCGGATCAATGATACTACATCCAGTAGTACACCTACACGTCTTTGACATTAACGGAAATATTTATCTGCAGAAACGTCCTATATGGAAAGATATCCAACCTGGTAAATGGGACACTGCATGTGGAGGGCATATTGATCTTGGCGAGAACGTAGAAGCAGCTCTAAAACGCGAAGCAAAAGAAGAGCTTGGACTATATGATTTCGACGTTAAACTATTAGGAAGTTATATTTTTGAAAGCTCATGTGAACGCGAACTCATATATGTTCACACAACTATTTACAAGAAAGAAATTATACCAAACATAAATGAACTAGCAAATGGACGCTTTTGGAGTAAAGTAGAAATAAGAAACAATATGAATAAAGGTGTATTCACTCCAAACTTTGAAAACGAATACCAAAAATTTTTCATGGATTAAAATAAAAATACCTTATTATATTTTCATAATAAACTTGATAATGGTATGATAATCATACCATTATCAAGTTATTTTCAATTATATAATATATTATTTTTCAAAATATCTCTTATATAATCCCATAAATCCAGCACAGTGGCGTGCTTCGTCCTTTGCCATTTCATGAACTGTATCATGAGTCGCATCCATACCTGCTGCCTTTGCATTTTTTGCAATGCGGAATTTATCCTCACATGCACCACGCTCTGCAGCAATACGTGCTTCAAGATTACTCTTTGTATCTTTTACTACATCACCCAGTAATTCCGCAAACTTACTTGCATGCTCAGCCTCTTCATATGCATAACGCTTAAACGCTTCTGCTATTTCCGGATAACCTTCCCTATCAGCCTGACGACTCATGGCCAAATACATACCAACCTCACCACATTCACCATTGAAATGAGCGTTAAGATCTTTAATCATCTCTTCATTAGCATCCTCTTTACGAGCAGCACCAAGCGTATGGACTGTGGCAAATTCCGCATTATCGGATTCATCCATCTCTTTAAACTTAGCCTTAGATGCTTTACATACAGGACATACTTCAGGAGCCTCTGTACCTTCGTGAATATATCCACAAACTGTGCAAATAAATTTTTTCTTCATAATTTAATACGTTATTAAATGATATACTATGTTATTGCAATCAATTATTTTATTTTTTATTTTTTTCTAAACAACTAGAACATACTCCCCTATAATATAATTGTATACAATCAATGCTGTTACCGCAAATATATTTTTTACAGTCTATATTCAAATTATCTTGAATATCAACAATTGTTTTGCATTGCTTACAATAGAAATGCACATGGGGCTTTATCTCACCATCATAACAAACACGATGCTCATCAATTGTTATCATTTGAGCAGCATTATTATCTGATAATAATCGCAAAGTATTATACACAGTAGTCCTACTCAACGTTGGAATCTTTTTACAGAGCCCTTTATAGACATCATCTACCGTTGGATGAGTTCTATGCTCCAACAGATACTGCATTATTTCAATCCTCTGTATAGATGGCTTTATACCATTCTGCAACAATCTATCATATGCTTCACTTTTCAACATCTTGCATATACATATTATTTTTATGCAAAGATACAAATATATTAGCATAATAACAAATACAACATTGTAATAATTTCAATTTTAACTTAATTTTAAATTTGAATGGTTTGTATAATAGTAAAGGATATGCAAAATCTGCATATCCTTTACTATATTTATATGATAAAATAAATACCATATATCAATCAATATCTACATGCTGTGGAAGATGGAATTCATATGACTTATCAAAAACCTGCCCCACCTTATTTATTTCAAGAAATGTTGTGCCACCATTTTCGCCAAAACTACCACTCATATAAGCAATCTTATCATCCATCGTAATATAACCTTTCTGACGTAGCATTCTTAATGCTGCAATAAACATATATTCGGGTGATTTGTGCTTTTTTTGATATATTGGCGTTACACCAAAACTAAGATTAAGCCATCTTTGTGTTTTTTCTTTATAACAGATTGCAAGAATTGGGGTTGGACCACGAAAAGCTGCGAGATGACGTGCTGTTTCTCCAGATTCACTGTCTGTAATAATTCCAGCGACTCCCAATTTGCGCGTTGCATCTATAGCAGAATGTGCAAGAAATTCACGCTGAGTACATTTATCATTCATCGGAACCTCGAATGCCTCAACATTAACACGGTCACGCTCTGCCTGTTCTGCAATAGCAGCCATGGTTTTAACTGCCTCTAACGGATATTTACCACTTGCGGTCTCACCACTAAGCATAAGTGCATCCGTGTTAGAATATATTGCATTTGCTATATCTGTTACTTCTGCACGTGTGGGACGAGGATTATTTATCATTGTATGAAGCATCTGTGTTGCTACTATTACAGGCTTCTTTTTCATCACACATTTATTTATAATCTGGCGCTGTATACCAGGAATCTTTTCAATAGGGACTTCAATTCCCAAATCACCACGTGCAATCATCACCCCATACGAAACATCTATAATTTCATCGATATTGTCAACACCTTCCTGATTCTCAATTTTTGAAATAATCTTTATATCACTATTGTGTTCATCTAGGATCTTTTGTATTGCTATAACATCATTAGCTGATCTTACAAAAGAATGTGCAATAAAATCTATATCGAGCTCAATGGCCAACAATATATTATTATAATCCCGTTCTGTTATCGTTGGTAAATTTATATGTTCTCCCGGCACATTCACACTCTTGTGTGCACCAAGTACACCGTCATTCTGCACCTGAGCAACAAGCATTGGACCAGTATTCTCAATAACTTTCATATCGATCTCACCATCATCAAACAGGATATCATCACCAACTTTCACATCTTTTGTGATGTCCGCATAACTTACATTAATAATGTCGTGCGTAGAATCCATCTCAGGACGTCCAAAAATCTTAACAACATCCCCTGTTTTATATTGTATAGGATCTTTTACATCGGTAGTACGAACTTCAGGCCCTTTTGTATCTATCATCAACGCAATGTGTGGTGACACAGCACGTACATTCCGTACAATCTCCCTAATTCCGTCCGGTGTGGCATGTGCGGTGTTCATACGGACTACATTCATGCCAGCAAAAAACAATTTGCGAATAAATTCCTGAGAACAACGCCTATCACTAATGGAGGCAACAATCTTTGTCTGTTTCATAACATCTGGTTTATTACATATCCAATATACTAATATGCAAAGTTAAGAAAAAAGAAAATAAATGTCTGTCTTTTCATCGTAAAATCATCTTTTTAATAATACTAAATTTCAAAGTCAAAATATAAACTATTGATAAACAATCTATTGGTTATTATAATATTATTATATGTTGTCAAAAAAAACAAAAATATATTTTGCATGACACAAAAAAACTAGTATCTTTGCACTTCAAAAGAAAGAGAAATAAAAATTCACATAAAAAAACACAAATGACAAAAGCAGATATTATCAACAAGATTGCCACTAGCACCGGTATTCCTAAAAAGGATGTGGCCGTAGTAGTTGAAAGCTTGATGGAAACAATAAAAAACAGCCTTTTGGAGAAAAAAGAGAATGTTTATCTGCGTGGCTTCGGTAGTTTTGTTATCAAACATAGAGCAGCTAAAACTGCAAGAAACATTCTGAAAAAAACAACTATGATTATTGAGGCACACGACCTACCGAGTTTCAAGCCAGCAAAATGCTTTGTTGATAAGATGAAAGGTTGAAACTAATTGATAAACTCGATGTAACATCATTACAAACAAAATATAAATAAATAAAAATTAAAGCTATGCCAAACGGAAAGAAGAAAAAAGGACATAAGATGGCCACGCATAAGCGTAAAAAAAGATTGAGAAAGAACAGACACAAGAGCAAATAAAGTTTTCTGAACATTGCTCTATCGGTTTGTTCCAGATGAGGGCGCGTCAATGCATCCACTCAGGATTTTTGACACGCCCTTTTGTTTTATATTACATTTTTGTTGTTTTGTAAAATACAATTTATAAGCTAAGTATAAAGAAGAAATGACCAGCGAACTTGTAATTGATGTCCAGCAGAAAGAAATATCCATAGCTTTACTCGAGGATAAACGGCTTGTAGAATATCAGAACGAACCACGTTCTGTTTCTTATGCAGTCGGTAATATCTATATTGCAGAAGTGAAGAAACTGATGCCTGGGCTAAATGCCAGTTTTGTGGATGTTGGTTTTGAACGTGACGCATTTCTCCATTATCTTGACATAGGTAGCCAATTTAATTCCTACGAAAAATATCTCAAACAAGTACAAAGCGACAGAAAGAAATTATATCCCTTCAGTAAAGCTACAAGACTTCCTGATCTTAAAAAAGATGGAAGCATACAAAACATACTCACCAAAGGTCAGGAAGTTCTGGTACAAATTGTTAAAGAACCAATATCTACAAAAGGGCCTCGTCTTACAGGAGAACTGAGTTTTGCCGGAAGATATCTTGTTCTTATCCCATTTGGGGATAAAGTATCAGTATCAGCCAAAATAAAAAGCGGAGAAGAGCGGGCTCGTCTTAAACAACTCATCAATAGCATAAAGCCAAAGAACTGTGGTGTTATTGTACGTACTGTAGCTGAAGGTAAACGCGTAGCTGAACTTGATGCAGAATTAAAAATTCTGACTAAAAGATGGGAAGACGCCATCACAAAAATACAAAAAACACAAAAGCGCCCACAACTTGTATTTGAAGAAACAGGTCGAACAGTAGCACTTTTACGCGATCTGTTTAATTCTACATATGAAAATATTTATGTAAATGATGAGACTGTATTCAATGAAGTAAAGGATTATGTTTCGCTCATTGCGCCAGAAAAAGCAAAAATAGTAAAACTGTACACAGGAACAGTCCCTATTTTCGACAATTTCAATATCACCAAACAGATTAAATCAAGCTTTGGAAAAACAGTTAATTACAAACATGGTGCATATCTCATCATAGAACATACCGAAGCCCTGCATGTTGTAGATGTAAACAGCGGTAACCGCTCACATTCAGATAACGGACAGGAAGCCAATGCACTCGACGTCAACCTTGGTGCAGCAGATGAATTGGCAAGGCAACTCAGACTAAGAGATATGGGCGGAATTATTGTAGTTGACTTTATTGACATGAATCTTGCAGAGGACAGACAACTCCTATATGAAAGAATGTGCAAGAACATGCAAAAAGACCGTGCCAAACACAACATTCTGCCTTTAAGTAAGTTTGGACTGATGCAGATCACACGTCAAAGAGTACGCCCTGCCATGGACGTAAATGTAGAAGAAACATGCCCGACATGTTTTGGTAAGGGAAAAATAAAGTCAAGTATTTTATTTACTGATCAACTGGAAAGCAAAATTGATTGTTTAGTAAACAAGATCGGAGTAAAAACGTTCTATCTGCACGTACATCCTTATGTTGCTGCATACATAAACCAAGGAGTTTTCTCACTGAAACGCAAATGGCAATTGAAATACGGACTTGGAGTTCATGTGATTTCCTCCCAAAAATTATCATTCCTTCAGTACGAGTTCTATGACAATAAGAAACAATATATAGACATGAAGGAAGAGATTGAAACAAAATAAAGATACTTATATATTTTGGGAAACTATTACCTTATAATTAATAAAATAAACGACCGTTCCTGTATATCATAAAAACAGAGACGGTCATTTCGTTTTATACAACATATATGATTTATTATTGGCACCAACCAGCATATTTTCGTACGATATCAAGAAAATAGCCATGCACACGTGTATCATCAGTAAGTTCTGGATGGAAGGATGTAACCAACTGATTGTCCTGTCTTGCAGCAACAATATGTCCTCCACATTCAGCCAACACACACGCATTTCCATATACACTTTTAATATACGGAGCGCGAATAAATGTCATCGGAATACCATCACCAACTTCTTTCATCATTCCTTTCACATAGAAACTGCCCAATTGTCTTCCATAAGCATTACGGCAAACATCTATCGACATTGTTGAAAAACCGATGGATGAATCACCATTCTCCACATGCTCTGCAAGCAATATCAAGCCAGCACATGTTCCCATAACGGGCAAACCATTACAGATAGAATCCTTTATAGGTTTTAATAATCCAAGTTCATGGAGCAGTTTTGCTTGTGTAGTACTTTCTCCACCTGGAATGATAAGCCCGTCTTTAGATTGATTCCAATCAGCTAACTTTCTAATTTCAAAAGTTTCACACCCTAGCTCGCGTAGCATACGTTCGTGTTCGATAAATGCTCCCTGAAGCGCCAATACAGCAATTCTCATACAATTACTTTCCACGTTCTGCCATCAATAGATTTATCTCATCATCATTTATACCAACCATAGCTTCACCCAAATCCTCTGAAAGTTCGGCAAGAATATTAGGATCATTATAGTTCGTGACTGCCTTCACTATCGCAGACGCACGTTTTACAGGATTGCCACTCTTAAATATACCAGAACCAACAAATACACCTTCTGCACCGAGCTGCATCATCAGTGAAGCATCAGCCGGAGTTGCAATTCCTCCTGCAGCAAAATTCACTACCGGCAATTTTCCATTATCGTGAACATATCGTACAAGCTCATAAGACACCTGAAGTTGTTTTGCCGACTCAAACAACTCATCTTCACGCATAGATACAAGCATACGAATTTCTTTCTGAATAAGTCTCATGTGTCTTACAGCCTGTACAACATCTCCAGTACCAGGTTCTCCCTTTGTCCTTATCATAGTTGCTCCTTCTGAAATACGACGCAGAGCCTCCCCTAGATTTTTCGCACCACATACAAACGGAACATCGAACTTGTTCTTATCTATATGATACAAATCATCTGCCGGCGATAATACTTCACTTTCATCAATATAATCTATCTCCAAAGCCTGTAGAATCTGTGCCTCGGCAAAATGTCCTATACGACATTTTGCCATAACTGGTATTGACACCGCATTCTGTATCTGTTTTATGAGTTTGGGGTCACTCATACGCGATACACCACCGGCAGCGCGTATGTCCGCAGGTATACGCTCAAGCGCCATTACCGCACAGGCGCCGGCTTCTTCTGCAATTCGTGCCTGTTCTGGAGTTGTCACATCCATTATCACCCCACCCTTCAACATTTGGGCAAGATTTCTGTTCAATATCTGTCTTTCCTTATTCATAACTTGGTATTTTGTTTTATTTTTCTGTATTCACTCGGAGCAACTCCCGTCATCTTTCTGAAAAATTTCGAAAAATGAGCCTGGGAACTAAAACCAAAATCATAAGCAATTTCCTGTACTGTCCTATCAGAAGATGATAACAACAGTTCCGCCTCATGACATAAATAATCATCAATAATGGTCTTCGGAGCTTTACCCGTAATCCGCTTTGTGACCTGGGCTAGATAACGACTGCTGACATTCAGACTATCAGCATAAAAGCGCACATCTCTATTTGATGTAAAATGTTCTGCCACCTCATTCACAAACTCATTGTAAAGTTCGCTGGCCCTACCCACAAGATCTGTATGCAACAGAAAAGCCTGATTTACATAATTATATGCTTTTGTCACAGCATCATATAAGTCATTGCCCTTACAGTAGAAAGTAGCTATTGCTGACGAAAGATTACTGCTCACGCCGTGCCGTTCGTACGAATTACACATATTGGGAGTCGACACATACTTATAGGAAGATTCTCCACGCTGCACAAGAATATCCATAGAAGACTCCGCCATCGATGTTCCATGCTGAAGCAACACGGCCTGACATCCGAACTTCAATATCTCACATGCAGCATCAAACATATCAGAAGCATAAGAAAGCCTTCTGCCGATTATATATTCTGCACTACTTTTCTTTATTGTTACAAGCGAACACAGAGGCAGAAGATATTCCTTTATACAATCTATCGTCTCATCTGACATAAGAACTTCCCCACAACTCGAGATTATGACTGGATCATAAATCACATACAACGGCGGATATTTTCTCAACGACTCGGTTATACTCCTCACAGCAGCTGCGCTGCGGATCATTCCGATTTTTACAACCTGCGGCTGTACGTCATTGACAATAGCCTCAATCTGTCCGGATATCACTTCTGGCGGAATATTATAGAAATCCTGTATGCCGATTGTGTTTTGCACTGTTATAGAAGTTATTACAGACACGGCATAACCTCCCAATGCCGATATTGTCTTTATATCGGCCTGTACACCAGATCCACTTGTACTGTCAGAACCGGTTATCGTGAGAACTGTATTTCTTTGATAATCTTCCACCGTCTTGTACTCTGTTTACATGCAAAGGAAAATAAAAAAACAGACATACCGAAATTTTGTTCGCGTTTTGACAAAGAAAACGAGCGTTTGTATAAAGGTTTAGTATGAATACATCTAAACACTATAAATCCCTTTCACCTTTTAATAATGAATATCTATACATTTCCGAAATAAAATATCCCAACAAAAATATGCACAATAAAAACCGTAGAATAAGAAAATGTAATCATAACAACACAATAAAACTACATAAACATGCTATAGAAACTTTGACAATACATTATGATATAATCAACAAAGTATTACAATAAAAGAATGCGGATAACAACAGAATAAAATTCTACTGTCATCCGCATTGGCACAAATGATATACAATATAATGCCTATTGAACAACTTTATACCGTATTCTGAAACCGTGTGTCTGTTCATCCCAATTAGTACCAAGAAGCTCAAAATGTCCTATCTGTGCAGTTGAACGCACATGTTTACCAATACAAGGACACACGTCATAATCACCAATATAAACCAGACGAATCGTTTCTGAAGCATTATCAGGAAGGTTTGTCAGCTCCACGCTATCAGGAATATCCTGCCGTGTCACAAACTTGAATTTCACTGGGAGATCTTCCTCTATTAGTTCATTCATGCGACGTTCTATCTCCTTCTCATCTTTTCTTGAAGGCTTCTGGTCCAGTATATAGGTTATTTTGCTCTTCTTACGCTCTATATGAGCATTTGTAGAACGCTTACAACCGAACATTCTTATCATAGTCTGGTTCAACAGATGTTCTGCTGTATGAGCTGGAGCAAACTCCTCCTTGTTATGTTCATTCAAAATATAATCAGAATCCGTACCCATCAGATCACAAATTTATAGACATTTCCACTATATGCACCTATGGTGTCTGTGAATTCTTGCTTTGTTGAAAAATCGAATTTCAACTTACGTTCAGTCAATAATTCCGTAACACAATAATTTTTCTTAGGGATACCAAGATACTCGAAAGCATGTTCCGGTATATTCACACAGGCTTCGACATCTTGTTCCGAGAAATTAGCTGTTATAATCAGAACCTCATTTTTGTATTTGCGGATAAATGCATATTGGCGTATAAGAGACTCGTTTACATACATAAGATCGAAGAACTCTCCCATGCTTACCGCTTTATCATGCGATGCAATATTCAATATCTTTGTATATAAAGCATTCAGTCCTCGTTCTTCATCAGTCAGTTCCTCCGGATGTTGATAGCCTTTGTACAACGACTTAACCGTCCAATAATCAAATATCGTGGTGCGTCCGTCACAACCACTGAATCCCTCATGATCCATTCCGCGTTCTCCGTATTCCTGACCAGCATACAACATGAACGGATTCTGACGCATCAGAGCGTTAGTCACTACAGCCGGAACTGCTTTGGCAGCATCTCCGGCAAAGAAGTCACTTGCAATACGTTGCTCATCATGATTCTCCAAAAAATACAGCATATGTTCGTTTATATCATCCACGCTTTGCCATGCATGGCTTATAGCTGTTGTAGATGCCTCACCACGTATGACAGCACGCACCGTGTCGTACATACCGACTTTGTCGTAAAGGTAGTCGAAGCCTGAAGATATATAATTGCGGTATTCTGAAGGATTATAAACCTCAGCTATGAAAAGAAGTTTCGGATATACGGCCTTGACTTTATTGATTGCCCACTTCCAGAACTCCGCTGGCACCATCTCCGCCATGTCACAACGGAAGCCATCAATACCCTTCGAGGCCCAGTACAACAGAATATCTGCCATCTTGTTCCATGTATCAGGTATTGGATCAAAATGATACGAACGGCCTCCCGCATCACAATAATCTACTCCATAGTTCAGTTTTACAGTCTCATACCAGTCATTACGTCCTGGATGGTTATCAAAACGATCGTTGCCTGTAGCCTTTGCCGGACATTCTTCATATCGGTTACCTTCATAAGAAGCATCAAATTCCGGTTCGAACGGCGTATTGACACAATAATAGAAATTATTGTTCGCATTGAAGCCCATACATTTGTCATCGTCTTCTCCTAAATCCTTCACATTGCTTGGTTTTGCAATAGAATGATACTGACGTGCCACATGGTTAGGCACAAAATCCATTATGAATCCCAATCCGTATCTGTGCGTCCGTTTGACAAGAGCTTCGAATTCCTTCATTCTTGTAGCAACATTATCCGCAAGATCAGGATCTATATCATAATAATCCACTATGGCATAAGGAGAGCCGGCCTTTCCTTTAACGACGGCCGGATGTTGCGTTGGTATACCAAATGAAGAGTAATCAGTAACTGAAGCGTGACGTATTACTCCGGTATACCATACATGCGTCACACCCGTAGCCTTTATCTGTTTTAAAACTTTCTCACTGAAGAAACTCATTTTTCCACAACCATTTTCGGCAACCGAACCATTACATTTACATGTAGTGTTACGGTTGCCGAAAATACGTGTGAAAATCTGATATATTATTATCTTTTTATTCATCTCAGATTAATCCATGTGCAGCGACGTTTTTGTCTATACGTCCAATCATTCCTTGAAGAGCTTTTCCCGGTCCACACTCTGTGAAATCGTCGGCACCATCAGCAATCATATTCTGAACAGAAGACGTCCATCTTACGCTACTTGTAAGCTGTGCTATAAGGTTAGATTTGATTTCAGCAGCATCAGTATGAGGTTTTCCGTCTACATTCTGATATACAGGACATTTAGGTGTTGAGAATTCTGTAGCCTCGATAGCCTTCTGCAATTCTTCTTTTGCAGGCTGCATGAGCGGAGAATGGAACGCGCCACCGACCTTTAGAGGTAATGCACGCTTCGCACCGGCAGCTTTCAGTTTCTCACATGCCTGATTTATAGCGTCTACATTACCACTTATAACCAACTGTCCGGGACAATTATAATTTGCCGGAACAACTATATTATCAGGTGTACTGCATTCGTTACAAATCTCCTCAATCTTTTCATCCGGCAGTCCGATAACAGCAGCCATGGTTCCAGGAGCAGCCTCGCACGCTTTCTGCATTGCTGTCGCACGAGCGTAAACAAGCTTCAAACCATCCTCAAAACTCAAAGCCCCTGCTGCGACAAGAGCAGAGAATTCGCCAAGAGAATGGCCTGCAACCATAGAAGGAGCGAAATCATCACCTAAACACAATGCACTGATAACACTGTGAAGGAATACAGCAGGCTGTGTCACTTTGGTCTGTGTCAGCTCGGCATCAGTGCCGGCAAACATAATATCAGTTATTCTGAATCCCAGAATCTCGTTTGCTTTTTCAAACAACTCTTTTGCTTTTTCGTTATTATCGTACAGGTCTTTTCCCATACCAACAAACTGAGATCCCTGACCAGGAAAAACAAATGCTTTCATATTTTTCTGTTTTTAAGTTTAATACGTGTGCAAAGTTACTATTTTTTTCGTAATCAATGGACTTTTATACGGGTAAAAGCCATATAATAACCAAAAAGCAAAGATATGATATTATTATACAACTAAACATAATGCTTACAGAAATACAGAATGAGAAACGGGCTCTGTAAAAATTAAGTGTGAATTGAACTGCTATAAAACAGCGGCATCAATTCCTTACCGGAGTTATTGCCTTCAGCTGAGATAGAAACCAAAGGGGGATGTTACAGATTTTCAGTATCCTGAGCTTTTCACGTCAGAGTTTTCTGTTCTACCCCCAAAAACAAGCGCGTATTTGCACGCTGACTTTCTGTCTGCCGCAAATTCACGAGAAATGAGAGTTTTATGCAAACAACTGTACACCAACAACTTACATCTAAGAATAAATTTTTCATCGTACGAAATGCACCATTTCAGCATGTGATACGGGCCGTTTCATGTCCTGATATACGCAATATCACACCCTGATATGGGCGTAAACAGAGGCTGAAACAGGCATAATCGGAACGTCGGACCAACCGGCCTGCACGACACAACGGGGTATACGACAAGGCCGTCAAGGCGGAACATGCCTTAGAAACAAGGAACTTAACTTTCCCTTACATCTATTTTGCAATTTTCTTTTGTCAAAAAAATGTCAAGAAAATCTGTAAGTACGTCGCTTGAGTTTTCTTTAAAAACATCGATATTAGGAGTTGACAAAAACACGGAAAATATGTGTTCTTCTTGCGGTGAGGATTTTTTCGGTTTCAGTAACGTGGTTTTATATTATATGGGCAGACGCTCAGTCACTATTCATAGCCTCCCCATTTTGTACGGATTTTCCCATCATCCCATCATGCTTCATAAACCAAAACCAATCCCCACAGAATTTCTGTTGGTCCGTAAAACGGATTTTCTATATATATTATTCTACAATACTGTAAAATAAAAATCTCCATTTGGATGATTTATAAAAGTTATAATCCAAATGGAGATTAAAAAATCATATCACAAAAGCAATCAGTCGAGACCAAGAGCTTTCTTGATAGACTCTACCTTTTCTGCACTCTCGTTATTGCAACGCTCATAACATCCAGCACACTTCATATTACCTTTTATTTCAAGATAGAACTTTATCTTAGGCTCAGTTCCTGACGGACGAACGCTGACCTTTGTATTGTCTTCACAGAACCACTGCAATACATTGCTTGTAGCAGGCATATCTATTTTCGTAACATTACCTTCAGCATCCTTCTGTTCAAGCGTAAGATAGTCTTTCACTAGCACGACCTTGCTACCACCTAATTCTGTAGGAGGATTCTTTCTGAAGTTACTCATCATTGCCTGAATCTCGTCTGCACCACTCTTTCCAGGACGTACAACATTTATAGTAGTCTCTTTTGAGAAACCATATTCAATATAAATGTCCATAAGAAGATCGTAAAGAGTCTTACCCTGATCCTTGGCATATGCACAGATCTCTGCCAACAGAGAACATGCTGACACAGCATCCTTATCACGAACGAAATCCTCTGCAAGGAAGCCATAGCTCTCCTCACCACCTCCGATATACTGCTGTTTTCCTTCAGAAAGAGCAATTTCACGCGCAATCCACTTGAAGCCCGTATAGCAATCTCTCATCTCTATGTGCTGCTTATCGGCAATCTGCTTTATTGTCTCTGTTGTAACAATCGTTTTAACAATAAAGTCGGTAGGCTTCATCTTACCTGTCTTAATGCGATTCGTAATTATATAATACAAGAAAATAAGACAAGTCTGATTACCATTGATAAGAATCCATTCTCCCTTATCATTTTTGCATGCCATACCCACACGGTCTGCATCAGGATCACTGGCCATTACGATGTCTGCGTCTATTGCCTTTGCATCCCGTAAAGCCAAAGTAAGCGCTTCTCCATTTTCAGGATTAGGACTCTTGACTGTCGGGAAATCTCCGCTTCTTTCCATCTGTTCCGCAACACAGTGTACATTTTCAAATCCCCATTTCTTAAGACTTTGCGGAATAAGCATCATTCCTGTGCCATGCAAAGGAGTATAAACAATCTTAAGATCTTTCTGACGTTTGATTACCTCTGGATCGATTGAAACAGTATGAACCTGCTCAAGATAAGCATTGTCAACCTCTTCACCGATAATCTGAATGAGCTCTTTGTTACCAGAGAACTTCACGTCGTCGACCTTCACTTTATTAACTTCATCGATTATGCCGACATCATGTGGAGACAACACCTGTGCACCATCTTCCCAATAAGCCTTATATCCGTTATACTCACGAGGATTATGGGAAGCTGTTATATTAACTCCGGCCTGACAGCCAAGATGACGTATTGCAAAAGAACATTCCGGTGTAGGACGCATGTCATCAAAAAGGTAAACCTTGATACCATTTGCAGAGAAAATATCCGCAACAGTTTCTGCAAACAGACGACTGTTATTACGACAGTCATGACATACAACAACAGAAACAGAACTGCGATCTGCAAAATTCTTTTTCAGATAATTTGCAAAACCTTGAGTGGCCATACCCACTGTATATATGTTCATTCTGTTGCTTCCGGCTCCCATGATGCCACGGAGTCCACCTGTACCAAATTCAAGATCCTTGTAGAAACACTCTATCAGATCAGTCTTATCTTCATTGTCAAGCAGTGCCTGAACAGACTTGCGGGTGTCTTCATCAAATGAAGGTGACAACCATTGTTTTGCCTTGTTTTCACACAAAGCAATCAGTTCTGTATTATTCTCCATAATTAAATCTGTTATGTTTTATCATACGTTTATATATTTACAAAGATAGTGATTATCTGTGAATAATACTCAATACAATATGTTATTTTTTCATTTTTATAATATGATAAAATATAATTCTCCATGCTAAATACCACATATGAATATTGCAAATGACATAATAGCAACAATACATAAGCCTATAAATAAAAATGCCTCGGAAGGATAAATAAATCCTACCAAGGCATTTTAAAATAGACATTATAATAAATATGGTTTTATTTTGTCTTAGTTATTGTATGCAATACCTTTCCGGTCTTATCTATCATATACATATTCAATGCTTTCTTCGTCGCTGAAATAACAGAGAAACCTGGTTCCGGTGAACAGAACACGGTACCTTCAATAGGTTTCACCGTACGGGCAAGTGAACCAGATGAGTTTACTACATAATCAATGTTGTCATCTTTCATACGGATATGTTGAAAATTGTGAATATGGCCACATGCATACAATGAAACATTGTTATATTTTTTCAATACAGGCAGAAGTATACGCTGCATATCAGCACGTTCGACATCATCCTTTGGTGTTTCTGCATATATAGGATGATGACCAACCACTATCACCCAATCCTCTTTTGCCTGTTTAAGTGTGGCGTCAAGCCATTTCAATTGCTCATCATTATTCTGCTTGCACGCATCCGGATACTTAACATTCTCCTCACGATATTTTGAAATCAGCGGAGTTGTATCAATAAAAATCAGACGCAGCGTAGTTCCATCTTCATCGAACGTACGTGTATAATAACGTCCTTCCATTTCCCACCTTCGGCTCACTTGCCCATAATCCAGCACAGCCTGAGTGTTACCACGATACTCATGATTTCCTAACACAGGATACCAGGCAAGCATTAGTTCTGGATGAGAATATATCTGTTCATAGTTTGTCATCCACAAAGGATCGTTTACAGAAGCTACACCTTCAAAATGATGAACATCACCTGCAGCAATAACACACTCCGGTCCTAAAGTCTCTGCCATAACTCCCATAAGTTCAGCAATGGGTTTCTGATCATAGTAACCATTACGTCCAAGATCATTGGCCATATACAAAACCACATCACCTTTCATTTTCTCCCAATCAGCAGGAGTCTGTGCGTAAATGCCGAGACTGCAGAAAATGGAGATGAATACAACAGCAAAGGCTGTCAAATAAGTTTTTTTGTTTCTTATCATAAGATTTGTTATCATTTTAATTATTGTAAAATTACAAAAGATTTTATTTATGTAATAAGTTTCCGTCGCATCGTGCAAGAACAGATACAGCGGAAACTTTCAGGAATCTATTTTAAAGATTTATCTTTATACCAGCATTGACTTTTACACCATAATATTCCACCTGCATTGTACGATCTTTCTCGCCCTGATAGTAACGAAGTGGTTGATTGAGCAGATTGTTTGCCTCTGCGTAAACCGTAAACTTGGTTTTATTTCCCCATGTATAGCTTGCGTTCAAGTCAAGATAGTTCACTTTGTCATAATAACGATCAAGTGCACGATCACCAGTATTCATCTGATCAATAAAGCTTGAAGCAAAGTTATAAGACAGCCGCACATTTACTCCAGATTTCTCATAGTACAGAGAAGCGTTTGCTGTATGCTCCGGCGAACCGGCCATCTTCACATCATCTCCATCCTTTATACCAAGGCGTTCATTATAGTTTCTTGTAGTGCTATGTGTGTAAGTGTAGTTGGCATAGAGTCCAAGACACTTTAATGACGGAGCAATAAATCCAAAATCACGCTGCCATGCTGCTTCCACACCAAATATTCTTGCATCGTATGCATTCAAGTTCTGTGTCACCTCAAATGTTTCATCGTTTCCTGCAAGACCAAGTTCTGAACCCTTATAATAGCTGAGTGTCTCCACATTCACATTACGGACATCCTTATAGAATAATCCAAGACTTACAAGACCTACACTCTTGAAATAATAATCAACAGAAAGGTCATAGTTGAAAGATGTTGTCGGTTTTGTGTTTGGATCGCCGATTGCAGCCTCCTGATCGACAAGATTAAAACTCTTGTTTGCTATAAGTGCAGAATACTTTGGACGTGAAAGTGTCTCTGTGAACGAAGCACGTATATTTCCTTCCTCACCAAGTTTATATCTCAAGAGCAGACTGGGCAACAAATTAGTATAATCGTGCTTGTATTCGCCGGTCGGAGTCAGCTTTTCGAATTCCTCCATCTCCACTTCACCGTCCTCATCAAGAACAGGCTGTCCGTTCTCGTCAAGCACTTCATTCTCACCAGCCTCATAGTTAAATCCGCTTGTACGCAGAGATGTGCGCTCAATACGAAGTCCCAGAGTTGCGTCAAGATTCTTACCGAGTTTCTGATCAAAACGGAGATATCCTGCAAGTATAGACTCTTTCACTTTATAATTTCCAGCTTCCTCTTCAAGAACCTCCTCACCATAGGCCTTATCAAAGGAGATACCACCCAAAAATTCTTTTCTTATAAACGGTGAGTGAAGCGGATAATTCTCGCCAGGCATGAATCCGTCACGAATCTGCAAGCTTGTTTGCGAACGCCAATCACCAAGAAGTTCTTCATCATATTCATAGAAGCTTACATTACGTTTCTTATCCTTGCTTGTATATTTGGCACCGAACTTCAGTTTATTTCCATACAAACCGTTGGCAAGGGGCAACTCAAAGTTGATACGTGCTTTGTATTCGTTTTCAGCAATATCCTCATCTTGATTTGTGAGCTCATCAATACTCCAACCATCATCATTCAGATCTGGCAGAGCTATAGTACAGTAAGGCTGACGTCCAAAAGCGTCCTTAAATCCTGAACCGAAATCGATTCCCTCATACTCGAACGAGGCATAGCGTTCGTTAGGACGCTCCTCTGTTGCACGTGAATAACTTCCTGCCCAATCTATTTTAAGGTTGCCGATATAATGTTCACCATCAAGTGTGAAGTCCATTGTCTGCTGACGCTCAAGACGCGCATTTTTTGTATCATCTGCACCGGCCTTTGTTTCGAGAACAACCGACTGTTTTGAAGCAGAAGAATTAAGTTTCTTGTAACTTATACGATAGCGGTTCTCCCAGTCGTTACGACGATTGTATATTCCTTTGAAAGATATTTTATTCAACGGATTAAACTTATAGTCAAAAGAAAGAGAGTAGCTCTGACGCTCACGTGTCACATAATACTGACGTACCTGGGCCTCTTTGAGTTCAACACCCTCATCACCCATTTCATACTCAAACTCAGTATTGTCTGAACCGCCTGGTGCATACTGATACGAAGCCGATGCCATCACTCCCAGTTTATTGTTGAAGAAACGGTCACCCCATGTAGCTCCGAGATTCCACTGTTGCTTATCACTAATCCATGTATGTCCACTTCCAAGAGTGAAATTCAAAACACGGTGTGACGGAGTGTTCTTTGTCACAAGGTTTATGGCACCACCGATAGCGTCGCCATCCATATCTGATGTCACGACTTTATTTACCTCGATAGTCTGCACCATGTCTGACGGTATAAGATCAAGCTGTACATTACGTGTATCACCTTCGGCAGAAGGAAGTCTGTTACCATTTACAGTGACAGAAGTTAAGTCTGCACTTGTTCCACGCACCTGTCCAAAGCGTGCCTCTCCCTGGTCATACTGTACATTTATACCATTGATGCGCTTCAAGGCATCACCAATATTTGAATCCGGGAATTTGCCAACCTGATCTGCGGACACCACATTGGTTACCCCCATACTGTTTTTCTGCATCTGCATTGCACGACGCTGGCCAGAGAAAGCCCCATCAACAACCACTTCCTGCAAAGCGAGTCCTTCAGTCAAGACAAAATTGTTTTCTTTTGATTTATTATCCTCTATTACAATCTTGCTGACTACAGGCTGATAGCCGACATACGATATTTTCACAACATAAGTTCCTGGTTTCAAATTCGGCAACTTATAAAAACCATTTATGTCACTTGTCACACCAGTGTGCAAATCCTCGATCATAATAGTAGCTCCAGGCAGTACGTGATGTTCTGTATCGGTGATACGACCACTCACACTTCCACCTACATTAATTTCGGTAACATCATTTGCAGCCGAAAGGCTGATACATCCGGCGCTGAACACAGCTGCCGCCAATAACAATCTTTTACCCTTTTCCATATAATTTTAAACAAATTGATTTCTGGGCGCAAAGGTATTCCTGAATAATTGCTAAAGAATAACAAAGAAATTAAAGCATTGCAACAATTATATTACAACTAGATTACAGACAACGGATATACACAGGAATATAAAACTGAATATACATACAAAATCATGGCATTTTTATTCATTAAAATATATATGTTAAACTCTCTAAGAATAAATTATTTGAATACAACAAACAGCCTGGTAATAAATTCGCGAGTATTCACATATCCATGCAAACATATTGAATAACAGCGCATCATACCATTCAATTCATATTATTAACAAATTATTGTTACGCAGAAAAGGGCTTTCCATAATGGAACAAAGCCGATTCCGGCATCCAAACAAGGCCATACGAATATGCAAAAACGCTTTTATAAAAGTACCAAAATAGCTTTCCGATACTCACATAACGAATAAAACGATACATAAAACAACATAAAGCCCCAAAATCATCATGAATAAATAATGGTACAATACTCTATTTCATAAACTTCAGATGTTGAAACTTTTTTACCACCGGGCAATGCATATTTACACATCACCGGTGTATAAACATATTACACCATCAATACAGGAAATAAACCAACTATTATAACTTGCTGTTTTTGAATAAAAATAAAAAAGCGGAAGATATTTAATATCTCTTCCGCTCATATCAGATTAATCAGTTGACTTCCTCAACCACGGTTTTCACACCTTTTATTTTCTCACCATTTGCCATACGTAGCACCTGTCTTAACTTTGAACGCTCTACTGCTACATATGAATAACGGTCCTTTATGTCAATCCTGCCGATGTCGGCTGATTTAAGCCCGGCTTTCTTACACAAAAAACCAACAATATCGCCTTTACTGATTTTGCTCTGTTTTCCTTTCCCTATATATACTGTAGCATTTTTAGGCTGCGCCACAGGCAACAGTACATCAGGAATCTCAAATACATCCATATCGCTTTCCACGTAATCGGGAAGTTTCTCTGACGGACTCAATAAAAAGAACGCTCTGCCATGAGCGTCCCATCGTGCCGTACGTCCCGTGCGATGAATATAATTATCTTCAGTTTCTGGAAGATGATAATGTATAATATTCTCAACAAACGGTATATCAAGACCACGTGATGCAAGATCTGTACTCACAAGCACACTGGCAGATCCATTTGAAAATTTATATATAGCATCCTCACGTTCACGCTGATCCAAACCACCATGATATGCACTCGTGACAAATCCAAGACTACGCAGATAAGCATCTACACGCTCCACGCTTTCACGATAGTTCACAAATACAATACTGCTTTGGTTACCGAAAGTCCTCAACAACGAGGACAACGTCTCTAATTTATCTTTTACAGGAACAGCAACCTTATATATTTTCAACCGTTCTGCTACAATGTCGGCACCGTCTAAATAATCAAGACGCACCATACGTCTCATATTCAAAAAATGAGGTATTGAATCAATATCCGTAGCAGAAAGAAGGATACGTTTCCCAACATTCGGCAACTTACCCATTATGGCACTCATCTCATCAGCGAATCCCATCTCAAGACATTTGTCAAACTCATCGATAACAACATATCTAATGCCATCAGAAGAGATATTATGCTTATCAAGATGATCATTAAGACGTCCCGGAGTAGCAAATACAATATGCGGACAAACTTGCCGTAGAGTCCGGTGCTCTTCCATAGCCATCCGGCCTCCATAACATGCACAACATCGCAATCCGGTCTTCATATCATTCAATACATTAGCCGACTGCAGCGCAAGTTCTCGTCCTGGCACAATGACAACGCACTGCACATGATCATCCATCTGATTTACCATCTGCACAATAGGCAAAAGATAAGCCAGAGTCTTTCCTGAACCAGTCGGAGACAAAATTACCACATCATTATCTCCATTCATTATGGCCTCACCAGCTGCTTTCTGCATATCGCTCAAAGAATCCACCCCGAGCCTTTTCAAAAAATCATTTATTATCATCCGTCTTCAATAATGCGTCTATTTCCTCAAATTCCTTTCCCATGTTAAGGTTAAGATATATCGTATATAACGGCATTCCCCACTTTCCTTTCTGGTCCGGCGCAAGAGCCCTATAACGTTCGAGATATGGCATTGCACTCTTATACAAAATCCTCAGCCGTGACTTCTGCTTGCGAGACATAAGCGTATTGGAATCTATTCTCACAGCTTGATTGAAATATGCCAGTCCGGCATTGAGATAGGCGTCCGCCAATGTATCATTGCGTGCTATAAGATCATCGCTTATGTTTATACATTCATCATAACGTCCTATATTGAGCAGAACAGTACTCTTTGCATACAGAAAAACTCCGTTGGTACTGTCTACCTCCAAAGCTTTGTCACATAGCATAAGAGCATTCCTCATGTCATCACTTTTATAGTACAAGTCAAACAGTCGTGGGAAAAAATACATAGACTTGGGATATTTATCAAATCCCGTCAATAATAATGACTTATACTTGGCAGTATCTGCTTGTTGCTTATATGTTTCTGCAAGATACTGATATAAGAATTTCTGTTTTGCAGTATCCTTCATTGCAAGGTCTGCATACTTCAATGTTTTTCCTGCATCATTTTGCTTGAAACCACTATACACTGCCATATAAGCGGCACGTGGAATGATAGTGTCGCGATTCTCATAATCATATCCCGAAAAAAGCGGTTGATTCTTGCAATCTATATACGTATCAAAAAAATCATACGCCTGTTTAAAATCATGTTTTCTTGCAAAGAACAGACCACCATTATACAGATTCGGACGATATGTATTGAGAAAAGCGGAATGTTTCTTACGGTATTTCAAAACAATACGTCCACGCTTGTGCGGTTCAATGTTCACAGAATCAAAACTTTCCAGAACCTGAAACATTCTGCGTGTAGCATTGAACAAAACTGCGGTATCATACTGATTCTTCAGATACAACTGTTCATTACCATGATCATATTGTTTCTTTATGGCATCAAAAAGTACCAACCATATTTTCTCGTTCTTACGATTCGCTGAATCTTTGAGTAAATTACGCATCGATTCTTCCGCTTTGGCAAATTCTTTCCCTTCCTTCAACCATTCCTTGGCCTGTGATATCTCCTTCCTCTGAGAATAAATGCCAATAGGAATAAAAAAGAAGAATATGAATAATACGAATTTATTTACCATAGCCATAAACATAAATAATTATCTACGATACCGCGCAAACAAGAAAACAGATATTAGGGCAATATCCCCTTTAAATTATATTTTATCCTCTACGATAAAATCTCGTAGAGGATAAAATAGCGTTTATCATTTCACCAAAGCCTCCATCTCCTTGGTACGACTATCGTCTGCACCATAAAGATTATAATAGCATTGGTACAACGGATAGCTCCAGTTCGCTTCCTTACGATTCGGATCCAAAGAACGTGCTTTTTCCAAATATCCTAAAGACTCTACCAAGAGAGCTTTCTGCTCAGCAGGTGTTGCAAGCGTTGCTGCCTTTGAATTCATCGAATATCCCAAATATGTAAACACAATAGCCTGCTTGTCATCCAGTTCAACAGACTTTTTCAGTGAAGCAATTGCCTCGTCCCACTTTTCTGCATTCATCTCATTCTGACCTTTCATTGCCCAAATATTGGCATTGTTTGGTTCTACAGAAAGACGCTCGCTGATAAGAGAAAGCTGCTGCTGATCCATTCCAAGACCACCATACAGAGTTACGAGTGAATTGAACACCTGAGCATCCTTATTTGTAGCATAAAGAGTTTCTACTTCTTTAAGACACTTCAAAGAATCCTCTTTTGTCTTCAAACCTTGCTGCATGAGATACATCTTCAAACCAAGGGCCTCCTTATATGATGCAGTATCCTTAAGGGCAATATCACAATATTTGTTTGCATTCTCAAGATTGTTTGCCTGGAAAGAATATACAGCAGCAACACGTGCTACCTCACCAAGCCACAAGTCTGGCTCCTTTGTCTTATCAACTTCTGCGAAAAGTGGTGCGTTGGCACTTTCCACATACATTGCATAGTTATTCAATGCAGCTGTCTGGTCACCTTTTTCCGCAGCATACTGACCACCATTTATCAGATGTGTACGGAGACGGTAAAGTTTCTCTTGGTTTGACTTATGAAATTTCGGAGACACTTTGCCTTTTGCATTCGGCATATTGTCATATTTGTCACACTCAATTCCATTCTTCATCGCATTATAAGCAGCATTGAAAAGTCCCAATGTGTCATAAGGTTCCGGATTACCTTGCTGCATCTGCACCACAAGCTGATTGGTGTTGATTGTGCTCTCTTCCTTTGAAACCTTTTCCATTGCCAGCTCTACAAGCTTGTTATAAGCTTTGGCTTTCTGGTCATTTTCCAATGACGAAAGGTTGGCATTCAGAAGGTTTTCTGCTTCAGTGTAATCCTTGGATTTCATTATGCTTTTAAAAGCATCACCTTGAGCAAAAGCTGAAGTGGCAGCTACTACCAATACAGCCGAAATTACTAGCTTCTTCATAATTGCATTATTTTAAAGTTATTGTATATTCATCATTCTTTATCTGTCTCATTTTCTGATGTTGCTACAGAAGTAATATCCTCCGCAATATCATCCTGTTTTTGTGTCCACTGAGCACGGCTTTCTTCTTCTACAGTTGCCTCAAGCTCGCTGCTCATTACTTTACATACACTGGCAATAACATCATTCTTCTTTGACAGGTTGATTAATCTTACTCCCTGTGTAGCGCGTCCCATAACTCTACATTCTGCCACAGACAATCGAATGGCAATACCACTCTTATTGATTATCATCAAATCATTGCTGTCTGTAACATTCTTGATTGCCACAAGCCGACCGGTCTTATCTGTTATACTAAGAGTCTTGACACCCTTTCCACCACGATTGGTAACACGATAGTCATTAACCTGCGAACGCTTGCCATATCCGTTTTCACTTACAACCATAACAGTCTCGGTTTCAGGATTATTTACAACAATCATTCCTATGACCTCATCATCGCCATCGTCCAGACGCATACCTCTTACACCAGTAGCCACACGTCCCATGGTACGGATCGAATTCTCATCAAATCTTACAGCACGACCATTACGATTTGCCATGATAAGTTCATTTCGACCATTAGTCAAACGAACGTCAACAACTTCGTCATCCTCAGCTATGTTAATTGCGATAACACCATTCGTTCGTGGACGCGAATACGCTTCAAGACATGTTTTCTTTACAGTTCCATGTTTTGTCGCAAATACCACATAATGTGTCTTCACGAAATTCTCATCATCAAGTCCACGCAAACGCAACAATGCATTGACAGAATCATCGCTCTCAATATTAAGCATATTCTGAATGGCACGTCCTTTGAAATTCTTATCACCTTCTGGAATTTCATAACATTTAAGCCAATAACAACGTCCTTTCCTTGTAAAGAACAGCATTGTCTGATGCATTGTAGCTGGATATATGTATTCTGTAAAATCCTGCTCTCTTGTGCGAGCCCCCTTAGATCCGACTCCGCCACGCGCCTGCTCCCTGAATTCGCTTAGTGGTGTGCGTTTGATATATCCGAGATGACTTACAGTAATTACAACCGGATCATTCGGATAGAAATCCTCTGCATTGAATTCATGCTCATAAGGCTTTATCTCAGTGCGTCTCGGATCATTATATTTTTCCTTTACTTCAAGAAGTTCATCTTTCATAACCTTCTTGCACAACTCCGGATCATCCAATATTGACTGCAGATAAGAAATCTGACGCAACAATTCATCATATTCTGCATGGAGTTGCTCAACTCGCAATCCTGTAAGCTGTGAAAGTCGCATATCAACAATGGCCTTTGACTGCAACTCATCCAAATCGAATCTCTTTTCGAGATTGCGCTGCGCATCAGAAGGAGTTTTGCTCGCACGTATTATACGCACTACTTCATCTACATTGTCACAAGCAATGATCAGACCTTTTATTATATGAGCACGTTCCTCGGCCTTAGTAAGATCAAAACGTGTACGACGTATTGTGACATCATGACGATGTTCCACGAAATACCTCACACAGTCTTTCAGTGACAAGAGACGCGGACGTCCCTTTACCAATGCAATGCAATTGACTGAGAATGAGCTTTGCATAGCGGTCATCTTATACAATTTATTTAAGATAACATTCGCATTTGCATCTCTTTTCACATCAACAACGATGCGCATTCCCTGACGACCAGATTCATCGTTCACATTTGATATGCCATCAATCTTGCCTTCCTTTACAAGTTCTGCAATATTCTCAACCAGCTGAGCCTTATTAACTCCGTACGGAAGTTCCGTCACGACAATTTTGTCATGCGAATCATCACTTTCTATTTCAGATTTGGCTCTCAACATAATTCGTCCACGCCCTGTCTCATATGCATCTTTCACACCCTGCAGACCGTAGATATATGCTCCTGTTGGAAAATCCGGAGCCTTTATATATTGCATAAGCCCATCCGTATCAATATCCGGATTATCAATATATGCACAGCAACCGTCAACGACCTCGCCTAAATTATGAGTCGGAATATTTGTTGCCATACCCACAGCAATTCCGTTTCCTCCATTAACCAACAAGTTAGGTATTTTAGTTGGCATAACAGTAGGTTCCTGCAATGTATCATCGAAGTTGTTGGTCATGTCAACGGTATTCTTCTCCAGATCGTCCATCACATGCTCACCCATCTTCGACAGGCGGCACTCGGTATAACGCATCGCAGCTGCAGAATCACCGTCTATAGAACCAAAATTACCTTGTCCATCCACCAGAGTATAACGCATATTCCAGTCTTGGCCCATTCGGACAATAGCACCATATACAGAACTGTCACCATGAGGATGATATTTTCCCAACACCTCACCAACAACACGTGCACATTTTTTATATGGATTGTTACTTGTATTTCCTATACCAAGCATACCATATAATATACGTCTGTGAACAGGCTTAAAACCATCTCGAACATCAGGAAGGGCACGAGCAACAATTACCGACATACTATAGTCGATATACGAAGACTTCATTTCCTCCTCAATGTTTATCTTCAAAATCCGATCTTGATCAATTGTCTGATTTTCATCCATTTTTATATATCTTGTTTTTTATTTCGAGACACATATTTTAGCCTCAAATTTACGCTAAGGCCATTATTTTTCGTTCTCACGAGTTTTTAATATATTTTCAAAATGTAAAATTACAAAAAAAAGACGACTCGATAAAACTTTTAAAAACCAAACGAAGCAAAATTAAGTATAATTAGCTTATAAAAATAGCACACATCATCCAACACACTTACACATAACACAACAATAATACCACAACGCCAAACATATAAAAAACAACATATCCATAACAGCTAAAGAATACTGTTCGAAATATATAATCTACCTTAATTTAAAAAGAATATAAAAAACATCCCGAAATGAAAACACCAGCAAACACACACGATACATCACAACAATAAGCCACCAAACGCAATCATATAAACATAACTACTCTAGAATAAGGTCCAGCAGAAATTTCCACGAAGACGGACCTCTGCAAAAAAGGCGGCGGATTCAGACCCGTGCCGGCGTGACATATCTTCCGCCTGAAGAAAAAAATCCTACACTTTCAGATTTTGAGTATCATGCGCTTTTTTCGCCCGAGTTTTCAATTCTACCCCAAAAATACAGCGCGAATTTGCACGCACACAATCCTTAGGACGCAAATTCGCGAAATACGAGAGATTATTATAAGATACTGTATGCCAAGCACTTGCGTCTAGCAGCACTTCTTTCAGCTTGTAAAAAGCACCATTTCAGCATACGATAAAGTCCATTTCATAGGCTAAAACACACCATATCACACCACGATATGGGCGCAATCGGACCCTAAAACTGACGTAATCAGGATGTAATACGTCCTATTCCAAACTACACTACAGAATATATTAAGGGGCCATATGGAATGAAAAAAGTCCTCACAATCCCTGATTTAACATTTCTTCACACCTCTTTCATGATTTTATTTTGTCAAGAACAATTCAAGAAAATCTGTAAGTCCAACATCCGAGTTTTCTGTAAAAACACCGATATTGTACACAAGAGAAGACACGGAGGGTATATACTTATACCCATAGATAATTCATCGAATACAGCTCTGTATTGCCTCATCATCACACAAGGAAATGACAGCCACAGCTTATGCGACCACGTCTCGTCATAAAATCTCCCGACATATCATTACACAATAGGCTAAAACCAAATCCCCGCCAAAATTTCACTGAGACAAGAACCGAATTAACCCATAAACAATAAAAAGGGGCGCACCATATTCTGATGCACCCCTTTTTATCATATATTAAGTGTGATTTATTTCTTGAAATAGTCCTTTACATCCTCATTCGGGATCATACGCTCATCGAAAATATAAGCACCCGTCTTAGGACTCTTAACCATCTTTATAACCTTTGTATACGCACGACCATCCGTAGATCCTTCATGGAGGGTTGCGACCGCTTTCTTTGCCATATCTTAATTCAATTATTATTTTATCTCCTTGTGAAGAGTCATCTTCTTCAAGATAGGATTATACTTCATTAATTCCATACGGTCTGGAGTATTCTTGCGGTTTTTGGTAGTCACATAACGACTTGTTCCCGGCATACCGCTTTCCTTCATCTCGGTACATTCAAGTATAACCTGAACTCTATTACCTTTAGCTTTCTTTGATGCCATCTGATTAATCTCCTATAACTTTTATGTCACTCCAGTCACAATATCCCTTAGAAACCGCCTGCTTAAGAGCAGCGTCAAGCCCAACCTTATTAATAAGACGCAGACCTGCTGCGCTAATCTTCAAGCTGATCCAGCAGTTCTCTTCTACATAGTAGAATTTCTTCTTAAATAAGTTTACATCAAAAGTACGTTTTGTACGGTGCTTTGAATGTGAAACATTATTTCCTATCTGGGCTTTTTTCCCTGTAATCTGACAAATTTTCGACATTACTAATTTGCTTTTTTATATTCCTTTTGATACCTATTCCAAACAGCTTGCAAAATTATTATTTTTTTTGTAATAAGCCAAACATTTACTTAAATAAAAAAAATATTTAAGTTATTTTTTCATTTTGGCCATAAAATATCATGCATTGCATCGCAAATAGGGACCAAAAGATTTATCAATCCTTAACTTCAAGCAGCTCTTTATTATCTTCCATATATTTCAGAAATAACTGAAGAGCTTTACTTGTTGCAATCGCAAGATTTATATCACGACCATAGTCCTCCTCCAATTTCATCGTAACAATATTATCTTTGTTACCACAAGCAATCCATATTGTTCCGACTGGGATATCATGCGTTCCGCCTCCAGGACCGGCAACACCGGTTGTTGATATTGCGAAATCAACATTCAATGTCTTTATCGCCCCCTTAACCATTGCTATCGCAACATCTTCACAAACCGCAGTCTTTTCTTCTAACAACTGAGAATCGACACCCAACACATTTTCCTTTACATCGTTCGTATAAGAAATAATTCCACCTTTAAAATAAGCAGAAGCTCCAGGTACTGATATTATCGCTTCAGCAATACGTCCACCTGTACAACTTTCGGCTGTACCTAATGTCAACCCAGACTCATAAAGATATTGTTGAATCTCTCTGCTCAATACTTTTTTTTCGAATTCCATAATATGTTATTTATTGAAATGTTACTTTACTGAATGCAGGTTTATCTATTGAACAAAATTCCTCATCTAAATATTTATAATATCCGACAATTCCTATCATTGCAGCATTATCTGTCGTATAGCTGAACTTCGGTATATATATATTCCAACCATATTTTTTTGCATGCTCATGAAAAGCATTTCTTAATCCATTGTTTGCAGACACTCCACCAGCCACTGCGACATGTTTAATTCCTGTCTCTTTAACTGCCATACGCAGTTTTTTCATCAGAATGTCCACAATAGTATATTCCAAACTAGCAGCAAGATCTTCTTTGTTTTTCTCAATGAACTCAGGGTCTTCCGCAATCCACTTTTTCAAACTATAAAGGAAAGAAGTCTTCAATCCACTAAAACTATAATCCATACCTTTTATATGAGGTTCGGAAAATTTGTATGCCATAGGATTTCCTTTTCGTGCCAGCCTGTCAATAATTGGACCTCCAGGATATCCCAGTCCCATAACTTTTGAACATTTATCAATAGCTTCTCCTGCAGCGTCATCTATTGTCTGGCCAAGAACCTCCATATCATTGTATGCATTGACTTTTACAATCTGAGAATTTCCGCCACTTACAAGCAAACACAAAAACGGAAATGGAGGATGTGTTTCGTCTTGAGGGTTTTCTTTAATGAAATGCGCCATTACGTGTCCCTGCAGATGATTGACATCGATAAGAGGGATTCCCAAACTGCGGGCCAAACCTTTTGTAAAACTTACCCCAACAAGCAATGATCCCATAAGACCCGGTCCACGCGTAAACGCTATGGCAGACAACTGCTCTTTTGATATACCTGCTCTCACCAACGCTTGATTAACAACAGGTACAACATTTTGCAGATGGGCTCTCGAGGCAAG
Organism: Prevotella sp. HCN-7019; assembly: GCF_037890215.1. NCBI lineage: Bacteria > Pseudomonadati > Bacteroidota > Bacteroidia > Bacteroidales > Prevotellaceae > Prevotella > Prevotella sp. HCN-7019. The sequence continues at coordinate 98,974 of NZ_JBBKBO010000007.1, forward strand.
CTCAGGAACCACTCCCCCATATTCTTCATGAACACTTTGCGATGCCGTAACATTGCTCAACAATACATCATTACATAAAACGGCCGCAGATGTATCATCACAACTACTCTCTATACCTAATATATAAATATCATTATTCATGATCCTAAATTCTTATTTTGTTAAGATTTCCACTCCATGTTCTGTCATAACAAACGTATGTTCCCACTGTGCACTTGGTAACTCATCACCAGTTATGACTTCCCATCCATATTCATCATCCGCATCAATAAAAACTTTCCATGTACCCATATTTACCATTGGTTCTATGGTAAATACCATTCCCGGCACAAGCAACATCCCCTGGCCGATATGACCAACATGCATCACATCCGGCTTTTCGTGAAACTTCAATCCCACACCATGACCGCACAGATCTCGTACAATTCCATAATGATACTTATCAGCATGTTTCTTTATGGCGTGGCCGATATCTCCTACAAATCCATATGGCTTTGCAGCCTCTGCTCCTATCTCAAGACATTCTTTTGCAACACGTACCAACTGTTCTTTTTCAGGTGTAGTCTTCCCTATTATAAACATTCGAGAAGCATCTGCATAATATCCATCGTATATTGTTGTAAAGTCAACATTTACGATATCACCCTCCTGAAGTATATCTTCCTCTTTAGGAATACCATGACATACAACTTCATTAATACTGGTGCACACACTTTTAGGAAAGCCTTCATATCCTAAACAAGCAGGAATTCCTCCATGAGATACACAATAATCATAGCATATCTTATCTATCTCCAAGGTACTCATCCCTGCATGTATATTTTTGGCCACTTCATCAAGAACTCCAGTGTTTATTACTCCACTTTTACGGATACCTTCTATTTGTTCTGGAGTCTTTATCAAATCTCTTGACGGCACCTCCTTGCCTTTACTTTCCCAATACATCACTTTCTTATCAAGTTCTGTGGGCTCTTGTCCAGGCAAACAATGCCATATTTTTTTCTTACCAAATACCATACCTATTACAATTATTATTCGAACAAACTCAGTCTATTTTTTCTTGCATCATCAATAGTCATATTAACGCGTTTATTATGCCCATCATAATCCGTGCGTATTTTCATATATTTATCATCAATACTCTTTATAAAGGCCTCTCTTTTCTCCTCATTCAAAAAATTCGACACATATACAGGATTTTGAGAAGCATCATGCACCCATATAACCGGACCTTTATATATCGGAGATATTTTTATTGCGACATACAACTCATTTGTTGCTGCCCCACCTATCATAAGCGGTATTTTTATGTCATATTTGTTCAATTCATTTACGACATTCTGCATTTCTTCGAGACTTGGTGTAATTAATCCACTCAAACCTATTGCATCAACATTCTCCTCCATTGCTTTTTGGGCTATCTGTTCTGCAGGGACCATAACCCCCAAATCAACTACATCATAATTATTACATGTCAAAACCAAAGAAACGATATTTTTACCAATGTCGTGAACATCACCCTTAACAGTCGCCAATAAAACCTTTCCTGATTTTTTCGTTTGTCCGGAACTGTTCATCTCAATATAAGGGCGTAAAACAGAAACTGCCTTTTTCATTGTCCGGGCAGTTTTTATAACCTGAGGAAGAAACATCTTACCACTTGCAAACAGTTCTCCTACAACATTCATACCTTCCAATAACGGCCCCTCAATTATATTAATTGCCTTACCGTATATATCCATCGCCTCATTCAGGTCATCCTCAAGGAAATCAGAAACACCCTTTGTCATAGCATATACCAGACGAGAACGGACATCTCCGCTTCTCCATTCCGGAATTAATGGCTCTTTCTCATGACCACAAGTACACGGACTCACAACATTTACCTCAGACAGCGCTTCAGCCAACTTTATCAATTTATCTGCAGCTCCCTCACACCGGTTCAAAACAACATCTTCCAACACCGTTATATGTTCTGGCAAGATGTCTGAATACGTAACATTAGTTGCCGGATTCAAGATTCCCAAATCCAGCCCATTATCTATAGCATGATACAAAAACACAGCATGCATAGCCTCCCTTATATAATTGTTTCCGCGGAAAGAAAACGAGAGATTACTTATTCCACCACAGACATGACTTTCTGGCAAATTTTCACGTATCCATCGCGTGGCTTTTATAAAATCAACAGCATAATTATCATGCTCGGACATTCCGGTACCAATTGTAAGAACATTTGGATCAAATATGATATCAGAAGGAGACATCTTCACTTTATCTACAAGCAAATGATAAGCACGCGCAGCAATCTCAATTTTACGGTTATAGTCAGTGGCCTGGCCTTGTTCATCAAAGCACATAACAATGACAGCTGCACCATATTTCTTAACCTCATTTGCCCGGCAGATAAAATTATCTTCACCGTCTTTCAAGGAAATAGAATTGACAATACTTTTACCTTGGACACACTTCAATCCAGCCCTTATAACATCCCAATTAGAAGAATCTATCATAACTGGCACCTTTGCGATATCTGGCTCTGTTGCTATCAGATTGAGAAATGTAGTCATTTCCACAGGCGCATCCAACAATGCATCATCCATATTGACATCAATCACAAGAGCTCCATCTGCAACCTGCTTTCTTGCAATACCCAAGGCTTCCTCATATTTCTTTTCCTTAATAAGTCGCAGAAACTTACGTGAACCTGAGACATTACAACGCTCCCCTACATTGATAAATTTAACCTCACTGGTCAACTCCAATTTATCCAAACCACTTAACTGAAGATTTTGACAAATCGGACATGAAAGATGTGGTTTCTTTCCTTCTACTACAGAAACAAGTTTTGCTATATATTCATCTGTGGTGCCACAGCATCCACCAACAATATTCACAACTCCATCATTCACCAACTCGGAAATCTCCAAAGCCATGGTTTCCGGTGAATCATCATAATGCCCAAAACTATCTGGGATTCCCGCATTAGGATAAACGCTTATATAATGAGATGAGTGTCTTGCCAGATCACGTAAATAGGGCTTCATCTGCTTTGCACCAAATGAACAATTCAAGCCCACAGAAAATATAGGGAAGGTACTTATACTTGCCAAGAACGCATCAAGAGACTGTCCGCTTAAAGTCCGCCCAGCCAGATCATTGACTGTAACGCTCAACATAATTGGAAGCGACTTTGCAGTCTGTTCCATTATATTCATAGCCGCACAGATTGCAGCCTTTGCATTTAATGTATCGAATATAGTTTCTATAAGGATGGCATCCACACCGCCCTTCAGCAAAGCCCCGATCTGTTGAGAATAAGCCTCAACCAATTCGTCATACGTTATATTTCTTGCTGCAGGATTATCCGCATCCGGACTTATGGAGCAGGTTTTATTTGTAGGGCCCACTGATCCTACAACAAATCTTGGTTTCTGTTTTGTGGAATACTTATCCGCTATTGCCCTTGCGATTCTCGCTCCTTCATAAGCCATCTCCACAGCATAATCCTGAAGATGATAATCTGCTTGCGAAACAATCTGGCTGTTAAAAGTATTGGTCGTGATTATGTCTGCCCCAGCCTCCAAATATCGTTTATGGATATCAGATATGACATCTGGGCGTGTTATATTGAGCATGTCATTATTACCTTTCATAATTCCCGGCACATTAATAAATCTATTGCCACGGAAATCATGTTCCTCAAGCGAATAGCTCTGGATCATTGTTCCCATTGCGCCATCCAACACTAGGATTCGATCTTTTATGACATTCTCTATATTCATTATCAATAATTTTTCATTGCGCGGTCCATCTCCCTGCGATCCTCTTTTTCTTTCAACGTCTGCCGCTTATCATATTCTTTTTTTCCTTTACAGAGTGCTATATCCATTTTTGCCCGTCCATTCTCATCAATAAAGACAAGTATCGGCACTATCGTAAATCCTGTTTGTTTTGTTGCGCTCTGCAGTTTATATATTTCTTTTTTATTTAGTAAAAGCTTTCTATCTCGCTTACTGTCATGGTTATTGTATGAACCATAAAAATATGGCGAAATATTCATTCCCTTAACCCATATCTCCCCATTATTTATATAACAGAACGTATCAACAAGACTGGCTTTACCTAAACGTATTGATTTTATTTCCGTTCCCGTAAGGACGATTCCCGCAGTATATATATCAATAAAGAAATATTCAAATGAAGCTTTTTTATTTCTTATGTTTACAGGACTTTTCTTCCTGATAAGTTCGTCTTCCTTATTCATCTGATATACATTTTCTATTATTGTTCCACCTTTGCAAAATCACTTATATGTTCGTCCACATATATTGCAATCTGTGCAGTCCATTCTTCCTCATGTTCAATGAAGTCATCATCCAAATCATCAAAGACAGGGAACTGCTCGAACAGTGCCATAAACTCTTCGTCACTACAATCCTTTTCCAATTTATCCTTATGCTCAAAATATAATTCTCTTCCATTATAAACAAGCTTAGACAAATCTCGAAGTCCCCACAATTTCAACACTTTTGCAAAAGGATTTTGGAAGATAAAGCCTCCATATCCATTATGGATCAACTGAACAAATCCTCCATCCATAACTTCCTCATGAAGGATGTCATATGCGAGCAAAGTTATCTGATCAACATTAAGCTCCTGCATGTTTTCAGCAGTCAATTCACCGCCTATAGAATCTTTTATAGATTTTATGAACAATGAAAGAAAACTGTCCATACCATTATTTGCCGCAGAAACAATATCTGTTTCATTTATAACAACTTCTTTCATGACGTAATTATAATTGTATAAAATACTAATCGTTATTTTGCAAAGTTACAATAAAAAAGTCAATAAAACTGAAACTGTTTATAAAAAGAGCTTATAACATAGAAAAAACAACTTATTCAGCACGTTCCCATAATCCACTTATTTTACGACGGATAACTATTATATTTATAGAAGAGATCATGACAAACAGTATCACACCCAAAATTATAGAATATAATAATGAACCGTCATTGACTCCTGGAAACAAATTCATTAAAATATCCATATAATATGAACGTACGATACACACCACAATCCAAACAACAACAAGCGCAACGAAGTTCAACGAAAGGGCAAGAAGTTGGTAAGGCATCGCTATCTTTGCCGAAGAATATCCGATAAGAAGAAGATTTTCCAGTTTCGAGGCATTCTTCTGAACAAGTAAATATATACTTAATATGAGTAGGAAAAAACTCATAACAGAAATTATAAGCCCTACAGTAATAACCATGACAACAAGCAACCTAAGAAAATATGTTGTTTTGCCAGCATCAAGATTATTGTCAGAAAGATCATAGCCATTATCTTCTACATATTTTTCAAACCCATCATCTGCAGGATTTGAAACCTCTAAAATAAGTCTTGTTGCCGGCATTTCACTATCCGGCACATAACGTTTATTACTCCAATCCATAAACTCCTGAGGAACCAATATCGTATTCAATCTGTTTGAAAAAGCAACGATCTTACCTTTATATTGGTCAGCATGTCCATTTCCTCGTATAAACAGATTAAAATCAACCATTCCCATCACTCCATCACTGATCTTAGGCAAAGAATGACTCTGTGCAAAGCCAAAATTATACATTGTAATGTATGAGCGCGGTAATATTATCGGAACAACACGAGTCTTCTCATCAAACTTCCATTTATCAATAGGAATTTCCACAAACTCGTCAGGAATACTTTCAAAAAAAAGCTCTGTATTGAACAAATTGGCCCCACATACTGACATTGAAGCATCTACTCTGTATTCCGTAGATGTGAACTTCCCAATCCTCCTTACAAACTTCTGCTCCGCAAGCCTCTTATATTCTTCATTACTGAAAGTTTTCGTATTACCAGAAAATGTACCTGTAGCGCCTATTTTCTTGCTCAACACTATATAATCGGCCTTCATAAAACTGTCGCCAGCCGTAAAAACCGGCATAACATCATGATAAAACTGAAAACCGAACAAGACAATAAACAAACCAAATATATTTGCAAAGAAAAATCCTGAAAACTGTGGTATACTGATATGCTGACGGAGTAGCTTCCAAATCAAATTCATAACTTAAATATTTTTTCGTAATCAAGACACATCTGCTTTCCAATACTGGTAATAATAACTCCAGCCTCCTGCTTGTGGGCTTCTTCCATAAGAAGATCACCCATTATTGCAGCATTATCATCATCCAAATGACTGATGGGTTCATCCAATAATATGAAATCAAAAGGCTGCACCAAAGCTCTCATCAAAGCGACACGTTGCTGCTGACCATAAGACATAACATCTACCTTATCATGCATTTTATCCCTTATTCCCAAACGGTCGAACCACAATTCTATTTCCGATTTTGACTTAAAACCAGTCAATCGGTTTTTTATCTGCACATTCTCAAATGCCGTAAGCTCCGGAAACAGTCTCAGCTCCTGAAACAAATAACTTATACTCACTTGACGTATTCCGGTCCACTGGGACTTTTTGAATGTTGATACATTTACATCATCAAACAAGATAGCCCCCTCATAATCATGACGATATCCAATTATATAACTGCAGAATGTACTTTTACCCTTACCGCTTGCAGCTTCCACCAGATATAAATGGTTCTTCTCAAACATAATTTCATTGTTCCACACTTCCGAAATCATATTATCGGCATTTCTGAAAACATGTGGAACAACTTTTTCGAAAACAATTCTATCCATTATCTTTATCTGACACTATAAATTATTGTACTGATACCGCCAATGAACGCCTTCAAAACAGACATTTCTGAGCTCTCAGTTAAAGTATTTTCTTTCGGGATATTAACAATCAGTGCTAATCTACATCCTTTCAGTTTTGATATTATATCAGAATCCAAAGGACTGTCTGAAACACCAATAGACGCGTATGCCAGTTTCGAATCAGTACCACTGAAATACTGTTTGTCTCCTGTTACACCAAAATAATAATCATGGCCTCCACCATCGCTATAATAATAAGAATTTTCTTTCCAATCTGCAATTCTTCCTCCAGCCGGACATGATTTCTTCCAATAATCCACATCTTCAAGCCAGGACATATCATCCAGCTGTGCACTCATGGAGAACTTTACAGTTGTTCTCGGCCATTCTGGACAGACAACGGCCATATCCCCATTCACGCTTTTTATAATATTATTCATATCCACAACAGTATTTACAGACATAAGCAAAGCCTGCATAGACTTGTTGTTCTGCAACAAAGGTAGAAAACGTTCTCCGTCAATGTTCAGAAAGAATCCGGCAAAATCACTCTTAGACATCGCTTTCATATATTTGTCTGTCAAAGGTCTGAAAATTGTCAATGCATTTTTTATCTTAGAATCCTTCTCCTTATCAAAAGATATCGTATTTCCATTAATATACAGACAATCGGCGTTGATTTCCATTGTAGCAGTAATCATCACATCTGAAAGATCAACATCCGTTGGAACACCTATTGTAAACGGAGCCACAAAATTCTCTGGAAAAGCCGTTCCCTTTGCAACAATAGCCAATGGAGAATTCAGCGTATCAAGACAATTGTATATCGGAGTCATAGCGATGCCATCCTTTTTATCTTGTCGCATATAGGCCGACATTCTTACCTCCATTTCCTGGCATGCGGCAGCAGTCACAGGACCGCATATCATAATTACATCGTCAGTAAAACCGGCAACCCATGAATTATCAATTAATGTAAAATTAATATTGCCACGCTCCTGCAACGGACTACAAAATCCTTTTTCTGATTGTTTCTTGAAAAACTCTAAAAGCCGATTTTCATCCGACACATCCGCACAAAATCCAAAATTTCCATCTGCTGTTTCAAACAAGTACATTCGCCGCTCCAAGTCCAATCCGCAATCTCCAGGATTCTCCGCATCAAACAATTTCTCCACCCATGCCATATTCTCGCCCTTCATACGGGATGCGTCGACAGACATCAGAGCAACACTACCGGCAGGTATAACATCCATACAGTCTTTCTCAGAACATGAGTTTGAGAATAACATCACCATTAAAACAAAAATACAAGAAAGTATCCTGAAAACAAACCTCATAATCTCTTATCTTTTCCTTAACATAAGTTGCGACATCATAACAGCACCAAGACCTGCAGTTTCCGTACGCAGACGACTTCTTCCTAATGATGCAGACCTATAGCCATTGTCCATTGCCAGCCACACTTCATCTATAGAGAAATCACCTTCCGGACCAATCATCACTGTAATACGGTCTTCCGTGCCATGCTTCCCTATCTCGTCAAAAAGATCACTACGAGCAATTTCATCATAACAATGGGCTATATATTTCTGTCCATTCTCTTCTCTTTTCACAAATTCCGAGAAATCCATCATCGGATTTATAATGGGCTTCCATGGTTTACGGCTCTGTTTCATTGCAGAAATGATTATCTTATCAAGCCGGTCTATACGCAAGGTTCTACGTTCCGAAAACTTACAGTTGAGAAAGGTTATCTCGTCAAATCCGACCTCGGTTGCTTTCTCCACCATCCATTCCATACGATCGGACATCTTTGTGGGCGCAATTGCCAAATGGATGTATCCATTCCAGTCTTTCTCCCTTTCTATGGTTTCCTTTATACTGTAAAGACAACGTTTTGTAGAAGCCGCCGTCACCTCTGCCGTATAAAATTGTCCACATCCGTCCATAAGAAATATCTCATCACCGGCTTTAAGTCTCAACACACGTATGGCATGCGTAGCTTCGTCGGACGGCAACTCCGAAGAAGACGCAGCATCCGGCACGTAAAAATATCTTGCTTCCTTCATTTTTCTATATTTTCAATGTCTTTTTTCCGACGTTGCAGTTCGTCTCTCAACTGAGAAGCCAATTCGTAGTTTTCCTCCTTGATTGCCTTCTGCATGGCTTTATCAAGCATATCACCGCTTATGGCATTTATAGGAATGGACATTCCTTTTGCATTTTTCCTATAGGCAACACTCTGTCTGTCCATCAGTTTTTCTTCCATATATAAAGGTATTTCGCTGATATATGACAACAACACAGCATCACTTGCTCTCAACGGGAAAGAATCTCCGGTATTGACATTGTGCAATGCCACACTGTATTGGCCGTCAACGACATCGTCTATTACCATCTCCAATGAAACTCTGGTCTTATCGTCTATAAGCTTCAAAAGTACCTCCGGAAGAAATCTGTCAGTCGGCATGCTTCTGCCTACTCTGACACCGAGCTGGTATTCTGCATTAGAATCGCACACGATTGTTATCTGTCTGCTTTCCGTCTCATCGGTCATAACAACAAGGCATACCTTGTCTGTACCTACAATTCCCGAGATTCCATTAAATATCAATCTTGTTCTGTTCATTCAAAATTCAAATAATGATTATCATTCTGACTTGAACACCATCGCAAACGTGACACCTACAACAAGAGCGAATCCCGCAAATATCAGCCAGCATGTCTGCCAGTCTCCCAACAGATAGGCTCCCTCCCACTTACAATAATGGTTGACTACCTCACCTGCAGCAAGAGTGCCGATGGTTGCTCCGAGTCCGTTTGTCATAAGCATGAACAGACCTTGTGCCGAAGCTTTTATGGAGTCATCGCATTTCTGGTCGACAAACATCGCACCGGAAACATTGAAAAAGTCAAATGCCACCCCATACACAATGCAAGAAAGCACAAACAGAATGACTCCAGGCATAGCCGGATTACCCAGTCCGAAGAATCCGAAACGCAATACCCAGGCAAACATTGCAATAAGCATCACTATCTTTATACCGAAACGCTTCAAAAAGAACGGAATCATCAATATGCACAAAGCTTCACTGACTTGCGATAATGAAGTCAGCAATGTGGCATTGTTCGCAGCAAACGAAGTCCTTATCACTTCAATTTCACTACCCTTGAAACTCGTAATGAACGGCCCGGCAAAACTGTTAGTCACCTGAAGCGACATACCAAGAAGAGTTGAGAAGATGAAGAACAATGCCATGCGCTTAGACTTAAAGAGTCGGAATGCGTCAAGTCCGAAAGTCTCAATAAGCGAAACCGACTTTTTCTTGACAATATGACACGGAGGCAACGTCATGCAATATACAAACAGAATAACACTGAGCAGTCCAGAAACAAGGAACTGCATATATGTATACTGGAATTTGTGTGCATTTTCATCCAATGTAAAGAAGAAAGAGCCGTTCTCCCATGTAGCACAGTTAACAAACCACATTGCCACAATAAAACCAATGGTACCGAACACTCTGATAGGCGGAAAATCTTTCACCGTATCCATACCATGACCTTTCAGAAGCGTGAATGCCGTGGTGTTCGACAGCGCAAGTGTCGGCATATAGAAAGCCACACTCAACGTATAAAGAATTATGAAAGCAGCCTTATCGCTTATCTCGTTTCCAAATCCGGCCGACATGCCCATATACCAGCATCCCATCATTGCTATACCGGCAAGAAGATGACAATATCCCAACAATTTCTGAGGCTGGATATATTTGTCACCAACAATTCCTATCAGCGTCGGCATAAATATAGAAACAATGCCCTGAATGGCATAAAACCATGAAATCTGAGAGCCAAGACCTGCTGTTCCGAGATAGTTTCCCATACATGTCAGATATGCTCCCCAAACGGCGAACTCAAGAAAGTTCATCACGACAAGGCGTATCTTCAAATTCATATTCCAAAATTTAAAATCTTAAACGCAAAGATAGTACAAAACTAAGATAAATACAAATGAAACAAAAACATTTTTCTATGCGCAGAATACTTTATATTAACAAGAAAAATAACAAGACATCTGTATAACAGGCATACATGTCCTGTCCTGCACAACAATGTATGAACATATGTGATATTAACGTGGGTTCAACGTATTTAAAACAATACAGACTGTGGTCTGCATCGTACGCATACCCTTATATGAATACCTTGCCACTATTGACCGCCCCATCGCCATTGCATACCTTTGCATCGCATTCAGGGAAAATCCCATGCGGAGGACACTCTTTCATGCAAAGAACAGCCACACGGAGGCAGAGCCCGCACCTTATATAATATGAGGCGCACGCGGAGCCAGGGCCGGCAAGGCTCCCACGCACACTGTCCGGACGGAACAAGGGCGGGCCGTCTGTCCCGACAGGCTGAAGTCTCTCCTTATAATCAAAACCATCAAAACACAAAGAAAGGAAAACACATCATGGCAGTAAAGTACAAAATCTATCAGAGCAACCGTAAGGACGCATTCAACGGCAAATGGTATGCACGCGCCGTACACGAAGGAACAGTGACCACCGACGACCTCGCCGACATCATGCAGGACAACTGTACCGTGAAGCGCTCGGACATCCTGGCGGTGATAAGCGAGCTGGTCGACGCGATGACCACGCAGCTCCAGAACTCAATGAAGGTGAAGATAGACCGTTTCGGAACTTTCAAGCTGGGCATATCCACATCGCCGGCCGACACAGCCAAGGACTTCTCCGCAGGCAGCAACATAAAGAACATCCACGTGCTCTTCCTGCCTGAGGTCAAGATCGACGCCAAGGGCAACCGCATGCAGGCATTCATCTCCGGCGCAAAGGTGCAGGAAGCCACTCCTTACGACATCGACAAGGAGGACGGAACAGAAGAAGGCGTATAAACAGACAATCCATTTATAACCATTAAAAAAACAGACATAACATTATGAGCAAACTGAACACAAACGGATGGAAAGTGATAATGAAAGTGCTGATAGCCATCGCCACCACAATTCTCGGCGCACTCGGCGTACAGGAGGCGGGCAATGACAAATGACAACCGGGAACGCATACAGTTCATTCTCCGCGTCATAGCACTCCTCATAACAATCATAGCTGCAATCAGCTGCTCGATAGTGCTCTATTGAACAGCCAATACTCAGAACACCTGCGAGGCTCCGATGCCCCGCAGGTGTTTTTTATGTCCTAATCTCTACGCAACCGTTATTCACTGACACACAACCGTTTGCATCTTTCCTCACATCATTCTTCCTTCATCTTTTCCTTTTCCATAATTATACATCCACCATACTGACAGAACGTCACACACCTACCCTACATTTCTATTTTCCAATATATCACATTCTTTTTATTCACAGACTCTTTCATCATTCTCTTTATTTAACGCCAGTTAAATACACATTCTTCTTAAACCCAAATCTCCAAGTCTTTTAAAAAGGTTTATATCGCGCTATGAAAGAGCCTGTATTAACCTCTGATAAAGCCCATATCGAGCCCAAATATAGCCTATATCATGTCATGATAAAGCCTGTATCAGAAGTCGGAACGGACCGTTTTGCAGCACAAGAAACGGACACTTATATAAACCGTCAATCACAAGCTCGAAAATATCGCATATTTGGAACATTACATTATATTCCTCCACAAACAGTGACATTCTGAGTTTATCAATCTCACATTAATGCATAAAATGCATACTTCGCTCTTAATATTTAACTATAGCTATTTTAAGACCTTTTTCCTTTGCAGAATTTATCAACGCTCCTGTCATTGTTCCACTTCCATCCCAAAATGCAATCAGAGCATCTGCATGATTAATCATCTTTTCATTAGATTTATAGCCAGCATCCTGACCATATCTTTTCCAATCTGCGTCATAAGGTTCAATCATTATAGAACGGTCATAACTATATTTATGGATAAAATCCGCAATGGTCCTTGATGTACCACAGAGTATGATAATATTATGTGTATTTCTTTTTACTGATAAATAATAATCACATTTTTCTTTGAACAAATCATAATTACCAAAAGAACTACTTCCTGCAACTATAACACGATATTCATTTTTTTGTTCTACTGGAAAGGCAGTTACTTCTTCAACATAATAATCCATCAAAATACTTCTAAAAAAAATATCATCTTTAGGATGATAACTTCTACATCGTTCAGCATCAATCATTTTAGGATATTTGGGCTTTCCATACTTTCTACTTAGTCTACAGATCGGAGTATTTTCAGAACCATAAGCATAATAAAATTTGCATATGGTACAACGACGTAGATATTTATATTTGTACATCCATAATAAGGGTACCAATATATTATCATCGCTATAATTTTTAATATTTACAAAATTGAGTTCAACGAGAGAGTCTTTTTGATATTTAAATGCTGATTTTCTACAATTTATCTTTGCTACATAACCGTTTTCTTTGATACTCGGATTGAAGATATAACGAGAAATCCCCACTTCCATAGGTACTTGTAATTTGCGATTAAAAGATATAAATTCGATTTCTTTTTTTCTTGTATTTTTAAACAATGTTTCCTCTAATGCTTTTTGTGACAATAAAAAAATTAGATCTTGTTCTTTCCTTAAAGTTAACTCAATAATCTTCAGACCAGAATTTCTCTTTTTAACTTCGCATGGATGAGTTACACAAATTTCAATCAAAATAGGTGAAATATTTAAATCCTGTGAATTTGTCAAAAGAAGATCAGCAACAAACCCTTCGATAATTACCTCTTCACGACATGTATCATAATATTTCTTTAAATCAATAGTTTCCATAACCATATCTTTCTGACATTTAATATTCCTCAAAGTACAATCATAATTATTGCATTCTTTTGAAACTGGATAAGAAACTATGAATGTATTGTTATTATCAAATTTACGCTTGATTAGTAGCTTACCAAGTTTATGTATATAAGTTTCACCGTTACAATCGACTAACTCCTTATGATAAAAATGTGCCTTTCTACTCTTGCTCCCAATGGCTCGAGGTAATAGTTCTTTTCCACAGCCAATACACTTATACGAATGAAGTCTGCTATCTTCTTTCGTATAATCGTTGATGGAGACAATCTTGCCGTTTTCATCATATGCGTATTGATATTTTATTTCGGCCATTTATTGGAATTTTAATACTATCTAAAAATCTATTAATATAGGTCCCATCTAATTAAAATTAGAAATAACATTATATTATTTCCTACAATAGGATTTTTATACAATATATGAACCGTTTACATATTATAAAATTTATTATAATTCTTCTATCTTCCCTATCTTTTTTAGTCGACTTATAATTGTCCCTTTGCTTCTCTTGAAAAATTCTGATAATGAATCAATAGTATTTCCTTCATCAAACATACGACAAAGCACTTTATCGGACTCATCATTCCATGACATATATGCATTGCTATGCTTTTCCCTTCTTTCTTCTAATGTATAAGATTTCCTACATTCCTCTACTATAGGGCTATCATCTTTAAAACGCTCTTGTCTCATACTATATGTTTACCCGGAATAACTCCACGCACGCCACCTTTTGGATTTTTTACATCCCCTTTATAGCGAGGTATCAAATGCATATGAACGTGAAACACCGACTGACCTGCTGCCTCATTAACATTGATTCCAATGTTGTATCCATCAGGATGATAACGTTCATCTATCTTTTGTTTCACATACTGAAGCATTATATTCATGGCTTCTCGTTCATGATTTGTCAAATCGAAATAAGATGCCACATGCCTTTTAGGAATTATAAGAGCATGACCAGGAGAAACAGGATAACCATCATAAAACGCAACACATGTGGCTGTTTCACAAATCACTTCCACGCTACGTGATAAATTACAGAAAGAACATGTCTCTCCTTTTTTGCGTGGAAGTTTATTGAAATGATTGTATCTATAAAGTTCATAACTGGAATTACATTCCAAGCTCAAAAAAGGTAAACGAACATTGCATTGGTAGGTGTATTCCCGATAAATGGCATGAAATCTGAATCCAACTTCTTTTATATCACGCCGTACAGCAAAATAGGCCGTACCTTTTGGTGAAAGAAGATTGGATACATTCATCATCACTTCAGCTTGTGCATATGGCTCCAACACATTTAACACATATACGCAAAATATAGTGTCAAACTTACCTTCCGGATATTCCGGCCGATAATAATAATCATATCCTATAATATCATATCCACGCCGTTTCAATTCGTCCGTATCATACCCGAAGCCACAACCGAAATCAAGAATACGCCCTCTCAATAAGGAATGTTGCATAAGATAACGAACGGGGACAGACAGGTCAGTGCGTTTAATGGCGGTTAAATAAGGATGGTTTATTTTTTCGATTGTCATAATTCCTAATATTTCCAAATTTCAAATCCCATATTCAAAGCAATCTGATGCATAGGTGTGAACGTTTGGAAGAAACAATCCAGTAAATGTTCTTTGTCCATAGAAACGATTTCTTGTGGTGTATGTCCCAACGAAAGATAGTCTTCCAATAACTTTTCTTGCTTACCCTCACTTAAATTGATACGTAAAGCTGCTTGATGAATTGTTGCTAGCTTCGGAAGATATATATTCAAATCGGGTAACTTATTGCCCTTTGAACTATTTATGCTTGGATCAGCTGGTATCAGATTCCAAAGCAGGTCATGAGAAACAAAACTCCAGGGAATAAAATGATCCAAATCATACATACGTTCCTCCAATAAGTTTCCTGTATATGGACATCGAACTTCCAATCCATGTTTTATGGCAACATTCCAGAATTTATGCTGAGCAGACAAAGAGTTTCGCTCCTCTTGCTTCACTAACTTAGTGGGTATCGCCGGCACATTTGGATTTCTTGCCTGTAAAAATCCCGCTAAGCCCCAATAGGCAAAAGCACTCAGAATATCATAATTTTCTCGCAAATATTCCAGCCAAACCGGATTCAATTCTACCCACAACGTTCCATTCAGCTTTTCTAATTTATAGAGGCAACCGTTCTCAAACGATTGGGAACGAACTACGGTTTGACGATCATCTGATGTATCAATCCAAGGACGCAAAAAGCGAAAAGGGACATTCTTTTGCAAAAAATTCAACCTTTTTCGTACATCCGCTTTTTTGATAAGTGCATGTAAAAGATCTATTAAGTCTCGTGCACTAATACTAATGGGAATGTTATATTCTTTGTGCAAAGCCCATATTGCATCATATAATGATTCTGATTTTCCGAAAGATAGACGAAAATATATTACAGGATACCATGCATTTGCCACCATCATAATCATAATCTCCCATACATCCATCTTTGTTTTTCCTCGCTTTACAAACAAATCAAGTATGCTGAGAAACCAGTAATATTTATATGTAGCCACAGTTTTGTCGAATACTCGATTTAAGTGTTTTGTCGTCAATATGTAGGATTGAGGTATTTGCATATCAGAAAAATTACTCGTCTATATAACAAAGATACTAAAATATTTTTAGTATTATTCGGAATCTAATACATTTCTTCATAAAGAATTCAATACTATTCTGTTCACATCATTAATCTAAAGTAGAATCCTTCTGTTTTAACTTTATGACCTCAATATTTGTATTTATTTTGTTATTAAGTTTTTAAATGAAATGAGTTCGACGAATTATAAAAGCTTGTAATTAGCGAAAATCGCTGTATCTTTATAGGACACAAAGAATTAGGAACAATAATCACTATAAGATTCAGTATGTTTTTTGATGTTATGATGACGAAATATAATCACATTCACAATAAAGTACAAGTATCATCACGCATCAATAATATCAATAGTTAAAAACTTATGTGCCGTCATATCCGTACCAATAACAAATACCGGAACGTATATAACGACACATAAGTCTACTATGTATATAAAACTTTTGTCTTAGAAAAGCTGCTACATTCAGCCTGCTACAAAAGAAATCAGCTCATCCGGGCTAACCTTCTTCTGCTCGCCCGTCTTCATATTCTTAACAGTTATCATACCCTCGGCGATCTCGCTTTCACCGGCAAGAGCGACATAAGCGATTCCCTTTGCATTGGCATAATTCATCTGTTTCTTCATCTTGCACGAGTCCGGATACATTTCTGTAGCGATGCCTGCCTGACGGCATTTCTGTACAAGCGGCATACAATAAGCCGTCTCGTTTTCTCCGAAATTGATAAACAGCAACTGTGTGGAATTCATGGCTTCCTCCGGATAAAGATTCAAGCCATTCAACACATCATATATTCTGTCCGCTCCGAAAGATATTCCAACACCACTCAATCCGGGCATACCGAATATTCCCGTAAGATTGTCATAACGACCACCACCGGAAATACTTCCTATCGGGAAGTCGAGAGCCTTCACCTCAAAGATGGCACCAGTATAATAGTTAAGGCCACGTGCAAGAGTAAGATCCAACTGAACCTCGTTCTTAAGATTACACAATCCGAGCTTTTCAAGAATGTATCTTACCTCTTCAACACCTTTCAATCCTGTCTCAGATGCGGAAAGCACATTGCTTATAACCTCCAGCTTCGACTCGTTGGTACCACTCATGTTGATTATAGGCTGGAGTTTTTCTAACGCATCATCCGGAATACCACAATCACGCAGCTCTGCATTCACTCCATCTACACCGATTTTGTCAAGTTTGTCTATTGCAACAGTTATATCGACAATCTTGTCGGCCTGTCCTATCACTTCGGCTATACCCGCAAGAATCTTGCGATTGTTTATTTTTATGGCAACACGCACACCCAAACGAGAGAAAACCGTATCTACCATCTGCATCAGTTCGACCTCATTGAGCAGTGAATCCGAACCCACCACGTCTGCATCGCACTGATAGAACTCTCTGTAACGTCCTTTCTGCGGGCGGTCAGCACGCCATACCGGTTGTATCTGATATCGACGGAACGGCAGTTGCAGTTCATCCCTATGCATGACAACATATCTTGCAAACGGAACGGTGAGATCATAGCGAAGTCCTTTCTCACAGAGTTTTGGTGCGAGTTTCAGTGAATTGCGTTCGGCAAGTTCCTCATCGCTAACTTTGCTAATATAATCTCCAGAATTCAGAACCTTGAACAGAAGCTTGTCGCCTTCCTCTCCATATTTACCCATGAGAGTATGAAGAGTTTCCATGGCTGGCGTCTCTATCTGTTGGAATGCGTAAAGAGAAAAAACCTCCTTTATTGTGTTGAAAATATAGTTGCGTCTCGCCATCTCCAACGGCGAGAAATCACGGGTTCCCTTTGGTATGCCAGGTTTATTCATCTATAAACTTCTTTTTACTTTTTTCTAACGATTGTCTGTTCACGATCCGGACCTATCGAAACAATATCAATGGGCGTCTCAAGTTCTTTCTCCAAGAACTTTATATAATCCAAGAATTCTTTCGGGAACTGCGACTCGTCTGTATAACCCGTCATATCGGTTTTCCATCCCGGAATATCTACATAAACAGGTTCGATGCCTTTCTCAATGTTATACGGGAAGTCTCTTGTTTCTGTTCCATTCTGTCTGTAAGCGACACATGCCTTTATAGTATCAAAGCTGTCCAGAACATCGCTTTTCATCATTATCAGACTTGTCACTCCATTTATCATTATTGCATAGCGGAGGGCTACAAGATCAATCCATCCACAACGACGTTCACGTCCTGTGACTGCGCCATATTCATGACCGAGTTGACGGATTTTGTCTCCAGTCTCATCAAAAAGTTCTGTCGGGAACGGACCTGAACCAACACGTGTACAATAAGCCTTCATTATACCATACACATTGCCGATCTTATTCGGACCGATACCAAGTCCGGAGCATGCACCGGCACATATTGTATTGGAAGAAGTAACAAACGGATAGCTGCCGAAATCAACATCAAGCAAAGTACCCTGCGCTCCTTCACAAAGAATATTCTTGCCTTCTCTTAACTTCTGATTGATTACATGCTCACTGTCTATAACATTGAACTGACGCATATACTCCACACCTTCCATCCAGCGTTTTTCATCCTCAGAGATATCATAATCGGTATATCCCAGTGATTTGAGAGTTGCCTCATGGCGTGCTTTATGCTCAGCATATTTTCTTTCAAAATCTTCAAAGATATCACCCACACGTAAACCATTACGGGAAATTTTGTCTGTATAAGTAGGGCCGATACCTTTGCCTGTTGTTCCAACCTTGTGGTCGCCTTTCAGTGATTCGTATGCACGGTCGAGCACACGATGGGTAGGCATTATCAGGTGAGCTTTCTTCGATATATATAAACGCGATTTAAGATCATGGCCGCTCTTTTCAAGTTCCTTTGCCTCATCCATAAACAAATCCGGAGCAAGCACTACTCCATTACCGATGATATTGACCTTTCCTCCTTGGAATATGCCTGACGGAATGCTGCGAAGTACATATTTCTGTCCTTCGAACTCCAAAGTGTGACCCGCATTAGGTCCGCCCTGGAAGCGGGCTATGACATCATATTTAGGAGTAAGTACATCGACTACTTTTCCTTTACCTTCGTCTCCCCACTGAAGACCCAGCAGAACATCAACTTTACCTGTATTCATTTATCTGAAATTTAAAAATTCGTATTTCCGGAATAATATATCATAACTGAATATGCCACAAAGTTACGTTTTTTTATCTAATAATGATATATATGCTATTAAAAAATGTCTGTTTTCATATCTGCCAATGCAGAATCAGCCAGAGCAGAATAATTTTCGTCTATTGATATAAAACGCATAAGACAATTCATTGCCGCATGTTTCAATGATGTATTATCACCTGCGAACACCTTATGCACACTTTTCAGGAAATGTCCGGACTGATCCTTGTCTGGTCTGAATCCTTTCATTATCAATCTACTGAAAACATGATAGGCACATATCTGCGCTATGGCATTATCGCAGTCCATCCATCTTAAAGCCAACAAATGTGCATCGTTAACATACTGAAATAAATTAAGCGCACACATCTCTGCAATTTCGACAGATTTGGTATGCATAATCCATTCATCGGCAAGCTCAGACGAAACCTTGTCTGCCGGCATCAACATGGTTGCAAGGATCTTGCATTCTCTGATATCATCTTTCCATAATCCGGAAGCCAGCTCATAGCTTTTTTCATATCCTAAAGCTATTTCTTTAAGTTGAGCAAAAGGAATACCCCAGTTAACTTTATATTCAAGTCCTTTATCACGCATAGAGCGAGACGTCACACCATTCATGAATAAATGGAATGTCTTCTTTATCTGTCTTATGTTTTCTGATATCTGATCCATTTTAAGCTATTTTATAAAAATCCATACTCTGAAGAATATCTCATCATCTGATGTTCATAACTTTCTGTATAATCAAGAACTATATCAGTGATATTGCCATCATCATCATAAACGGGTTTCATCCAAGGATTTATGAAACCTTTATATGGCGCAATGTCCAACGCAGCATACCTTTCAAGTATTTCTGTATGTAATTCAGAATCAACATTAATGGCATACTTCTCGACCATTGCTTTTGCCGCCTCATAATCACCTTCACTCTTAATGCGTTGTATCTCAGCCAGAAGTACGGCAAACAATGAACGTAAAGCCTGATAGTCTGTTATTTCAAGATATGTCTTTCCGTCTTTCTTTACCAGTTGAACAACACCGTCAGAATGTTCATATACCCAACGTGCAATCAACGCTCTATTGCGCATATGAGCCTCCTCTATCTGATGCCCGGGTTTAATGCGGGTGAGCTGGGTAAGCATTCCATTCATCATGTAGGTGTAATAATGAGCTTTATAAGCATCCGAGGAATCAAGAAGTCCAAGCTCGCATAATTTTTCATCCGCAATATAATATAATCCAAATAGATCGGCACGGGCTTCTTCTATCGTATTACCATATGCTTTCAGAGCATCTGGGAAGACACCAGGCAACAATTGTCCACTTCCATGTCCGAGACACTCATGCAAATCTGTATGCAGATCATCACATATATTACCATATCGTCTTATATGTTCAAGGGTCATTGGGTCTATTACAAATTCCTCATTAAAACCATTGCCCATGGCTGCCTTATCATAAGCTTCAGTAAGATTGCCAATCGTAACACTTTTAGAACCATAACGGGCACGTATCCAATCTGCATTAGGAAGATTTATTCCTATTGCTGACGATGGATATTCGTCACCACCAAGCATTGCAGCACACACAACATTTGCAATAACCCCTTTTACTTCTTTTTTCTTAAAACGCGGATCTACAGGAGAATGATCTTCAAACCATTGGGCATTGTCGCTGATTGTCTGGGCACGGCGTGTTGCTTCCATATCTTTATAAGAAACAAAACCTTCCCATGACGCTTTCAGCCCTAGAGGGTCTCCATACACTTCAATAAAACCGTTGATAAAATCAACCAGTCCTGAAGTTTCCTTCAACCATTCAATAGAAAACATGTCAAACGTACGTAGATCACCCGTACGATAATAATCTACCAATATGGAGATTATCTTTTTCTGCTGCTCGTTCTCAGCTTCATTACGAGCTTTTTCAAGCCAATATATAATATTTTTTATTGCAGAACCATACAAACCGGATTCAGTCCACTTGTATTCCACGAGTTTTCCGTCACGCTTTACAAGCTTTGAGTTCAAACCATATGAAGGCATAGCCTCATCACTTTCATCCTTCATATCATTGTAGAACGTCTCTACTTCGTCTTGTGTAACATTCTCATAATAATTACATGCCGATGTCACCACAAGATCCTGTTTATCTGCCTTATTTACACGTTTGGGGAGAATAAGCTGATCGAAAATAACAGGAAATATATCGTCACATAAACTATCGACGGTTTCACCTTCTTTCAATGGCAATAAACTTTTATCTGTATTATCTATAACCATTCTGAGATAATCAGAAGAAAAACCTGGAACAAACTTCTCACATCCATAGTGATGATAAATACCATTAGAGAACCACAACCGTTTAAGGTATATTACAATATTCTGGAATTCAATATGTTCACGTTCCCCTTTATATCCAACATATACAGCTTCAAGAAGTTTTCTGATATGAAGATTATAAGCTCCAAACTGATCGGTGGTGATATCGCGTCCAGATAAAGCTGCCTTTGACAGATAATAAATATACTTCTTTTGTTCTAATGTTAATTTATCAAATTCTGGTAAGCGGTATCTTAACAGCTGAAGATCCGCAAATTTTTCATCTGAATACTTGAAAGTTTGTTCCATCTGTAAAACGTATATAGTTTATTAAAGAGACTTATGGCAACCAACAATGCCCATTATTCGATACGGTGCGTCTGTCTATAATGCAAAGGTGTAATTCCTTTATATTTACAAAACGCATTGTAGAAAGACTGACGATTTGAGAAACCAACCATATCTGATATTTCCTGCATTCTTAACTTTGCATAACGTCTGTCTGTCAATAATGTCATAGACTCCTCCACCCGCAATTTATTTATCAATGATGTGTAATTCATATGAAATCTGACACTAAGCACCACTGATATGTATCTCGTATTTGTACCTAACTCTTCTGCAAGTTTTTTTGCTGAATAATGTTTGTCTCTATATTTTTTTTCAATATGCAGGATTCTGATGATTTGTTCGTATAGATCGTCTGACACTTTAGAACTTATGTATTTAAGATATGACGGATCACGTTTCTCTTCTATTTGTTTCTTCTCGTCACTCATTGATTTTTTCATATTTAACACGAAATTGTGGTGTTCTGTTTAACATTATAAAGCCTCACACTCTTTCAGCCATAACGAGCTCGATGCATCAGACGGCATTCGCCAATCACCACGAGGACTCAGGCTGACACTACCGACTTTTGGCCCGTCTGGAAGACACGAACGCTTAAACTGCTGAGTGAAGAAACGTGAGAAAAATGTTTTAAGCCAATGCTTTATAGTTTCATCGTCATAAACATTCACATCAAACGCCTTTCGTGCCAACAAATAGATTTTAGAGGGTCTGAAACCAAAACGTAAAAAATAATATAAGAAGAAATCGTGCAACTCATATGGTCCTACGAGGTCTTCTGTCTTCTGTTTTATCGTTCCGTCTTCCTCTGCAGGAATAAGTTCCGGACTGATAGGTGTATCTATTATATCAAGCAATGTCTCACGGGATTTCTCATCTACTGCATTATCTGCAACATTTCGAACCAAATATTTTATCAACGTTTTGGGAATTCCGGCATTAACTCCATACATGGACATATGATCTCCATTATAAGTAGCCCATCCTAGAGCCAATTCACTCAAATCACCAGTTCCAACGACCATACCTTTCAACTGATTGCTTAAATCCATCAAGATTTGAGTTCTTTCGCGTGCTTGGCTGTTCTCATATGTTACATCATGTACAGATATATCATGTCCGATATCTTTGAAATGAACTTTGACACTATCAGCAATATTTATCTCCCGTATCGTAACTCCAAGACTTTCCATTAATGACAATGCATTATTATACGTACGGTCTGTAGTACCAAATCCAGGCATGGTAACACCGACAATACCTTTCCTATTCATTCCAAGTTTGTCAAATGTCTTCACACATACCAACAAAGCCAATGTTGAATCAAGTCCACCACTTATGCCTACGATAAGATGCTTACAATCTGTATGAATTATGCGTTTAGCCAAACCTGCAACCTGTATAGAAAATATTTCATTACAACTATGTTGCATGTCATTATCATTTGGAATAAACGGCAAAGCATCTATATCACGCAACAAAGAAAAATCTTTTGGTTGTACTATTCCTGTTGACTTTATGACAACATCTGAATTATCACGACAATTTACAAATGTTGTGTTTTTTTGTCTTTCAACACGTAACTTCTCAACGTCTATCTGATTAATAACAATCTGAGGTTTAAAACAGAAACGTTCTGACTGCGACAGCAATGTTCCGTTCTCAAAAATAAGAGCATTACCACCATACACAACATCCTGAGTACTTTCACCAAAACCACATCCACTATATACATAACCAGAAATAGTACGTGCACTTTGTTGTGAAAGCAAATTCATAAGGTAATCATGCTTACCTATCAACTCATCACTTGCTGATAAATTAAAAATAATATCAGCACCAGCTAATGTCAATTTATTACTACACGGTTCAGCAGCCCATACATCCTCACAGATTTCAATACCAAACAACACATTGTCTGAAGTTCTGAACAATACCGGCTCTGGAACAATGGAAACAGAATTACCTGCATATCTTATATCCGTAGGCTTCAAATCCTTTGATGAAGAGAACCATCTTTTTTCATAGAACTCGCCATAATTCGGAAGGTAAGTTTTCGGAATCATGCCAATTATAACGCCATGCTGAATTACAAGAGCACAGTTGTATAATGATCCGGAAATATTAACAGGAGCACCGACTATACATATAATATCAAGTTTACGTGTAAAATCCAACAGCTGCATAACAGCCACCTCCGCCTGTTCAACAAGCAATTGCTGTAAAAACAGATCCTGACAAGAATAGCCGGTTACAGACAATTCCGGAAAAACGACTATCTCAACTCCCTTACCTTCGGCCTGTGCCACAAAATCTTCGATCTGCTTAACATTATATTCCGTATCAGCAACCTTTACTGACGGAACAGCCGCCGCAACTGTTATAAAACCGTATTTCATATTATCTTATTGTTATTTGTGTAGCTCCATATCCGTATTCCAGAAATGACGCATCCTGATATTGATATTTTTTATACTTATACTGTAGTTCATGCAAAATAGCATGACGCAAAACACCTTCACCCTTACCATGAATAAATACAATACGTCTGCCCTTATCTGATTTATATTTTTCAAGAGTCTCATGGAATTTTTCTATCTGATAATTCAATATATCAGAGGCATTCATACCAGCAGTCGTATCAAGAAGGGAACTTGCATGTAAATCTATAACAACAATATCATCATTCTTTCTTTTATTAAGGAAAGGATGTCCTTTTTTCCCATCATCATAACGTCTTGCATAGGTATCTTTCCGAGAATTTTCTTCTGAAGAAGCAGAATACATTTCTTTCTTCAATTGTTGTGCATCAACAACAAGAGGACGAGTAAGTTTGTCATTCTCAACAATCGGCAGCAACAATGCTATCTCATCAAAGAAATCATTCTCCCTAAATGAATGTAATTTATAAAATTTCACCTTATCTAATCTGAACTGTGCATCCACAACAGGTTTCAACATATAATTTTTATTACGCTTATATGCCAACATCTGTATTGATATACGATCATAATCATTCAAGCTTTCACGTCCAAATTCTTCAATGTGTTTTTTTGTATTTGGCTCTAATTCATCTTGAGAATGTAATATCCAGTTTGCTCCCTCTGCAGTACAATAAGTATATTGTATAAAATAATTACTGTCGTTTACAATATATACATCAAAAGTTGTCGTTGTAAATAACTTCGGGTCTTTCGGAACAAATGCAATATAGCAGTTCAGGATATCTCCACCCTTACGTTCTTCAATAACATGACCAACAGCGTTAGCTACATTTATTTCTTTTTTCAAAGAGATATCAGAAATAATATTGTCATTTGAAGAACTA
Source organism: Prevotella sp. HCN-7019 (assembly GCF_037890215.1). Taxonomy (NCBI): domain Bacteria; kingdom Pseudomonadati; phylum Bacteroidota; class Bacteroidia; order Bacteroidales; family Prevotellaceae; genus Prevotella; species Prevotella sp. HCN-7019. The sequence goes on from NZ_JBBKBO010000007.1 coordinate 124,416, forward strand.
CTTTTTGTAAGAGTCTTTTCGGTTGAGTGTGAAGAATTTCTCTTTATTATATTTTGAGAATCATAACTATCTTCCCCACCAACACACACAACATTATTAATTGGTGTCGGAATCTGAAATCCATCTTCATCTTCCACCAATACAATATTTCCTTTAAATCCAGCAACACGTCCTCCTCCGGTTTCACTCAAGAACCGTACTTTATCTCCTATTTTCATAATATTATTCCTAAATAATTTATAATTTATGGAATCAGAAGAGAGCTGTCTCCATAACTCAAAAATCTGAAATCATGTGACAATGCATAATTATAAATTTTCTTCCAATCACCATTGACAAATGCACTTACCAAGAGTAGCAATGTACTTTGAGGTTGATGAAAATTTGTTATCAACATTTTCACTATTTTATATTTGTAGCCAGGAGCAATTATAATTTGTGTACTTGTATGCAATGCATCCAAGCCTTTTCGGTCTAGGAATTCCAAAATATTCTTCAAAGCATCTATTGGAGAAACTAATTCCATAGAATTATCTGCATAAGGTTCCCATTGATTGACATGCAAATCCTCTTCATGCAAATCTTTGTTATTCTGCAATTTCAAACCTATATAATACAAACTCTCCAAAGTCCGAACACTTGTTGTACCAACAGCAATGGCAGATGCACCATAATTTATTAGTTTTTCTATAGTTTTGCGCTTTACACAGATATATTCAGAATGCATCTCATGACCTTCTATCATCTCTGATTTAACAGGTTTAAATGTTCCAGCTCCTACATGAAGTGTCAATTCTTCGCAATCAATACAATGATTTCTCAAATCAGACAAAACCCGATCCGTAAAATGAAGTCCGGCTGTCGGCGCTGCTACAGAACCTTTAATCTTAGAATAGACTGTCTGATATGTCATTTTATCACTATCCTGCGTTTCACGATTCAAATATGGCGGTATTGGTAATTCGCCTATACAATCTATAATTTCTGCAAAATTTATCGTTGTATCATTCCAATCAAAATCAACCAACAGCCCCGTACCATATTCACCTCGTAACGTAGCCTTTATCTGAACAGTCTTCCCATTGATACAAAACTCTTTTACTAGAGAACCCGTTTTCCACTTTTTTAAATTTCCCACAAGGCAAGACCACGAACAATGACCTGTTGTCTGAAACATTTGTTCATAATCAGAAGGTTCTGCCGGTTCCAACAGGAAGATCTCTATCAATGCTCCAGTTTCTTTCTGAAAATGCATTCTTGCCTGTATGACTTTGGTATTATTAAATATCATCAACGAATCTGTCGGAAGATATTTTGCCAAATTATAAAATACATCCTCTGAAACTTCACCATGTCTATATATAAGCAATTTACTGTGATCTCTTTCTTTCACAGGAAACTTTGCGATTCGATCCTCTGGAAGAGGATAATTAAAATCTTTAATATAAATATGCTTTGTATCCATACAATTAAATATATATTATAACAGATCTAAATATTGCATATAATAATATTATAACTATTACCAATATTACAACATCTATATCTTTTTTATCATATCCGCTTATTGTATATTGTTTAGAAACATAAGTTATATTGGGAGCTATTTTTTTATATGCCCATGAATATAATTTTGATGCAAGAAATCCGACAAACCCACCCCATATAAGTCCGACAAAAATATCACTTGGATAATGTACTCCAAGATATAATCGGGTATAACAATTAAGCAGAGACCATGATATCAATATTATACTAAGTAACCGACTTCTAATCAACATAATAAAAAAGACAGCTATAGAAAAAGTATTCGCTGCATGTGATGAAAAGAAACTATATCCCGTTGCACGAAAATTATTTGCCAAAGTTATACAACTTTTAAAAATAGGATCATTACATGGCCTTTCTCTTGCAACAAGTGGTTTTACAATAAAATCGGACATCCCGTCTGCCAAAAGAATGCAGAATGCCGCACATCCAATAACCAAAAATATCTGACTCATTGTTTCATTATTTTTGACAACAAGAAACAATAAAGATAAATATAACGGTATCCATGTAAAACCAGATGTTAACACTATTATCAGATTATCCATAAATACAGAATTGCTGCCATTTAACAATAACAGCAAACTCTGATCTATATTAATAAATGTATTAACATCCATTATTATCACATAATATTTTATATTTCTTCAATCTGAGTTTTTCTAACCCATCCGTCTCTTCCATCAGACAGTTCTACGTGACGCCATTCTTTCATTGTCTTATCTGTGATCTTAACTTTTGTTCCTTCATGTAGAACAAAAACGTCTGTTCCTGTATCAGCCGGAGTTTTTTTGACATTTACAGTTGAAGTCACAACAATTGCTTGTTCGCTATTTGCAAATTGTACTTTTTGCTGATGAGCAAAAATATTACTTAAAACAAATAATACAAGAAATGATACAGCCCCATAAAAGCCGACTTTACGCATCATTATATTATTTCCGAAAAGAAACAACAGCATAAGAACTAAAGCTATAAGGATAGACAGGATTGAAAATGTAGCCCATGTATCTACGCTTACAAGATTTACCATTGATTTATACCAAGTAACAAAAAACATCTCACTACGTGGCATTATCTTGTCTATTGTTTTATTTCGTACAAACTGTAAATTAAACAAAATATCATTATCTCCAGGCGATAACCTTAATGCACGCTCATATGCAATTATAGCCTTGGTGTTATCTCCGGTCCGATAATAAGCATTGCCAAGATTATAATACCAATCTGAACTTATGCCATTTTTCAACAATTCATTGTACCCAATTATCGCTTGCTGATAATTCCCTTTTGAATACTCCTCATCCACTTGTTCTTTGGTCACAGCAGACAGCCCTAGTGGGCAGATCAGCAACAATGATAATAAAATTATTGCCTTACCTGACCTTTTTTTATTTTTCAGCATTTTTAAAGAGTTCTCAATATCCATTATTGCATCGATGGCACTATTGTAAGTCTTATCCATATTGCCAGCAGTATCACCAGGAGCATAACGCTCAAACTCACACTCATCAAGCGCACTCATAAATTTAAATATAGTATCTTCTTTTATACCATTATTCTCCAGATTTCCAGAAATATTATCTCTTGAAAGCTGCTCAACTGGCATATTCAGTTTATCGCTCACATAACCCCATAAAGCCCTTAATACTTCATCGTAGAATTCATTTTGCTTTCCGCATTTCATGAGTTTTTCCGCATATCTAAGCCTCTTTACAGCTACCTTATTGGCTTTACGACCTTTCATCTTTACAATGTCTGCATTATCTATAGCCCGCTTACGGAAAATAACCAACAGAATAACAAACAGAACTATCAAACACGCAATACTTACCCAATACGAAACAGACCCATAAAAGAACTGTCCGGCATGGCGTAACGATGTATCACCAGTCTTTATTCCTCTAATATCATTTTCTGTCTCATCAGAATAGTCAACCATTCTTCCACCACGTCCAGACCCTTTTGCTACATTGATATCTATTGGTTGGGTTTTTATTGTCTTATATCCCTTTTCATTCAGATCATAATATGTGAAACTTATTGACGGGATTACATATTTGCCCTGATTGCGCGGAACAACGAGAAAATCATAAATTATACTTCCCTCAATGCCTTTAGTTGTAAGCTTTGTATTATCTGTTACCTTTGGATCATATTTGTCAAAATCCTTAGGGAACGTAACCACAGGCTGTTTCAATAATTTCATATTGCCAACACCACTTACTACAACTCTTATAGTCAACGGATCTCCAGCTTTAACATTCTTATTATCCGCCTGAGCAGAAATATTGAACGTACCAACTCCTCCAGAGAATCCGGAAGGCTTTTGAGGAAGAGGATCAACCTGAATGTCTATTGCAGGTGCGACAATATTACGTTTCACCTCCACATATCCAGAACCACCATTGAAAAATGCCTCAAAAGGATCAACAGCACGATTCTGTTGTACAACAATTCCTTTAAATGTTATACTTGGAATCTTAAGCTTACCTGTCATTTGGGGATACATTACATATTGACTCCATGTAACACAACGATAATTTATACCATTAACCTTTTCTATATGATAACTCTTTTGAAGTGGCAGTTTTACTTCCTGTGTATGAAAACCTGTCAGATCCGGCATTTTTCCATCTAACTGCGTGAGATCAACCAATGTATAAACTTTATATGTCAACAGAATCGGCTCTTGCTCATACACACGCTTTTTATTAGCTGTTACTTTCACAAAAAGATCTTTTCCACTGATATGAGAACCTGCCGGTTTCATAGGTTCACTATCATCGTGCATACGTGGGGCCCCGCCATTATTTGCAGATGTCCCACTAACTGTTATTTTTATTGTCTTTGATGATATGGTTTTACCACCGACTTTTGCGTGAGCCGCAGAGATATTATAAGAACCTTTCTTTTCTGCATATAAAGTATATGTAAATGTTATAGATGAAGAGCTGCTCGTCCGTCCATTTATCATCTGAATACTTCTTTGCACGGACTGATAAGGACCAGCTATAACTTCTATTCCTGCAGGAATATTTCCAGCTCTAAAATCATCAACATCTTGTGTATTTACGGTATAAGCTATTCGAAAATTCTCACCAACAGCAACCTGCGATGGAGCAGAAACAGATATGGTCTGTGAATATGATCTACATACACACAGCAACATTATACATAATAAGAAATGTAATTTCGAAGTTCTCATAATAAAATGAATATCAAAAAATGATAATGTTCTACCAATTCTTTTCAAGTTTTCTTGAACGCGAATGACGCGACTCATCCTGCATGCGTTTTTTTGTTTCTTTTTCAGCCTGCATAGCAGCATTAAGCAATTGTTCAGCGTTGTCTTTACTCATCTGTTCCTGTTTTTGCTGATTCTGCTGCTTCTGCTGAGTTTTTTGCTTTTCTTGTTTTTCCTTATTATTTCTATTTTGTTTATCATCTTTATTATTTTGCTGAGGATTGTTTTGATTTTTCTTTTGTTGCCTTTTGCATAATGCCAAATTATAACGTGTTTCGTTGTCATTCGGGTTATTTCTAAGACTTTCTTTATATGCAGATATCGCCTCACCAAACATCTTTCTGTTCTGGCAAATAACTCCTATATTATGAAATATCTTGGCTTTACGCAACGAGTTTTTTTCCACCCTTGCAGCCTTCTGATATTCTTCTACAGCCGCAGAGTCTTTTTGTTGCATCATTAACGCACAACCTAAATTATACAACGCCTGTGGATTGTCAGGATTTACAGCGATAGACTTTCGGTATTCTGCTTCCGCCTTTGAATACTCCTGCATCCTATATAATTTATTTCCAGAACGAACAAACTGTCTATCCGCCTGTGCAGAAACATTTATCAAACAAATAAATGTTAGAAAAAATAGGACTATATATCTGTTCATTATTTCTTCCTCCTAAATAAACGTATTTTCATAAGAAGCGGATTCTTTGCTTCAAGAATACATACTTCTGCTATAAGCAACAATAACACAAGAATACCAAAAGCCTGAAATTGTTCATCATATTCACTGTAAACAACACTCTGTGTTGTACCTTTTTGCAATTTTGAAATTTCAGAATTCAGTTTTTCCTGAGCTTCACTTGTATTATCAACATGAATATATGTACCATTTCCAGCCTGGGCAACTTCCTGACACATCTGTTCATTAAGAGCCGTCATAACAGTTTTACCTGAAGCATCTGTAAGATATCCGTTTCCAACAGGTATCGGTGCTCCATTGCTACTACCCACACCAAGAATAAAAACATTTATACCTTTCTTTTTGGCTTCTTTGGCCGCTTCCAGGGCACCACCTTCATGGTCCTCACCGTCTGTTATTACAATTATCGCACGTCCAATATTCTCCTGTTGACTAAAACTATTCATTGCAAGTCTTATTGCACGAGCAAGATCCGTTCCTTGTGTAGAAATTAGCGACGGATCCATATTCTGCAAAAACATCTTTGCCGAAACATAATCATTGGTTATTGGAAGTTGTACAAAAGCCTCTCCTGCAAATACAATAAGCCCTATTCTATCTTCTGTAAAATTGTCTATAAGGTTCTCAACCAACAGTTTACTTTTATCCAATCTTGACGGAACAACATCTTTTGCAAGCATAGAATTACTGATATCGACAGCAATTATAGTTTCAATGCCACTACGGCTCTCATTAGATATTTTTGTTCCTGTCTGCGGACGCGCCAACATTAAAACAACAAGAGTCAACGCCGTTAGAATCAACACAAACTTCACCGTAGGCCGATATTTTGATACATCTGGCATCAATTCACGCACAAGAGCAATATCACCAAATTTCTTCAATTTTGCTATTCTACGTTTATAAGTAAGAAAACGTAACAAAAGCAATATCGGCACCAATAATAAGAGCCAAAGATATATAGGGTCTTCAAATCTGAACATTTGTCTAAAAATTTATGGTATTCTCCGTAATACCGTTGTTCTAATTAAAATATCAAGCAGCAACACAACAAACAAAGCAAGAGCAAAAGGCTGATATGCTTCATAACGTTTTGAGAACTTCTTAACGTTCATTTTTGTCTTCTCCAGTTTGTCTATATCGTCATAAATCTGCTGAAGTTCACGATTATTTGTCGCTCTATAAGAATTTCCATCCGTGGTTGACGCGATATCTGTCAATGTCTTAAAATCGATTTCCACAGGAATCTTTATATATTGTATGCCACCAGCCACTGGCATCGGATATGGAGCGACCTTATTCGTACCAACCCCAATGGTATATACTCTTATTCCGAATTTTTTTGCAATCTGCGCACTTGTCATTGGCGAAATATCACCCATGTTGTTGCTACCATCAGTAAGAAGAATGATAACTTTACTTTTGGCTTTAGAATCTTTCAAACGAGACACAGCATTTGCCAGTCCCATACCAATAGCTGTTCCATCGGCGATTATTCCACGGGATGCAATATCTGTCCGTACAGACTGCAACATATTAAGCAACGAGGCATGATCCGTGGTCATAGGACATTGAGTGAACGACTCTCCTGCAAATATTGTCAATCCGATATTGTCATCAGGACGGCCCGCAATGAACTCGGCTGCAACATTTTTGGCTGCCTCAATACGATTAGGCTTCAAATCCTCAGCCAACATTGAAGTAGAAACGTCCATTGCCAACATTATATCAATACCTTCAACAGATTTACTACCCCAAGAATTATGTGTTTGCGGACGTGCCAACACACACACCAGCAATATGAAGGCAATACATCTAAGCAGCATTGGCATATGAACCATTCTCACACGCCAACTTCCCCCGACAAAACGATATGCTTCAGTATCGCTCATTCGAAGCGTCGGCTCACTTTTTTTCTTATAAAGGAAATACCATAACACATATGGTATCAGTAATATAAGCAGGAGAAAATATTCTTTATTCGCAAATTCCATTTTTATTTCCTTATACCATCAACAGATATACCTTATAGATCACAAAACACAACATGACTAAAATGACAACCGATGCCACTGCAATAAGTGTCTTGATAACAATTCGATTCTGACGAGTCTTAATATCGTTTTCGGTCAACTTCGGAACTATCTTTTCTTCTGTCGGCTGATTCTCAATCTTTGTCTGATCTATGAAATTTATAGCATTAACCAAATTCATATCGTTCTCATTAAGAAGAGTAGAATATTTTGCAAACTTCACAAGATCCGCAGTATAAAATAACTCCTTCAATTCATCCAACATCTTCTGATCGCCAGTCTCGTGCAATCTGTCGAGAATTTCAGAACTGGTCATCTCCATAGCATTAAAACCAAAACGCTCTTTGATATACTGTCGTAACGCATCGGTCAGCTGAGTATAATATTCTTTCTGATTTTCAGAAGAATTCAATTTCTCCTTGCGAAGTTTTTCAATAACAGTCAGAGCTTTCTGATGTGGCAAAACTTTCTTTATTACCCGTATACGCACAATCACCGGTTTGTTCTGCTTAAGACATACCGCCAAGTAACAACACAACATACAAAGCAACAAAACAATGGCGCTCATCCAAAAGACACCACTCCATTCAGACCAATCAAAAGGATTGTCCTGTACATCTTTTGGTGGAAAAAATTTGTCAAGATGTAATGTGTCGACTTCCACCGGTATCACTTTCAAAGCCAGTTGGTTTGCGGTATATGCCTTACCGTCCACACTTACTTTCATTCCCGGTATTGCATAAAGTTTCTCATCAAAACTTGTAATAGTAAAAGTTTTAGAAACAGTCATCATTCCATTGTCTATCAGCGCCGTATCTGCATCTGTAGAGCCTAACACTTCGACTCCGGGAGTAATGAACTGCGCGCGCTCATATGTTGGATAAACAACCTTTACGCCACGGTCTGCCGTCACGTCAACTGTCAGCTTTGCCTGCTGTCCTATGAAAATCTCAATCGAATCTATTGCTGCCTTAACATACACACGTCCAGATTTTGCCTGGAGTGCAACGGGCAACACCAACATTATTATAATAAGAAACTTCTTCAATGCTTTCACTTAATTTCAAATATCATCTGTTTCGTTTTGCAAATAATGCCATCATAGACCTGACATAATCTTCGTCAGTAGCCACAGACATCCAGTCAACCTTGCTTTTTGCAAACGTCTCCCCCAATACATCCTGACGATGAAGCCAATATTTTGTATGGGCCGCACGAAGTTTGGAAGAACTGGTGTCTATATACATTTCATGTCCGCTCTCAGCATCACGAACTTTCATCAAGCCAATATCCGGCAAAGTCTTTGCACGCTTATCATAAACTTGTATTGCCATGATGTCATGTTTACGGTTTGCAATCTCAAGTTCCTGCGACATGTCTTTCCGATCATAAAAATCACTCAAGACAAAAGCTGTACACCGTCTTTTTATAACACGTGTAAGATAAGCAACAGCCATACCCACATCTGTTTTCTTACTCTGTGGATGGAAATCCAACATCTCACGTATAATATAAAGTATGTGCTTACGGCCTTTCTGAGGAGGAATATACTTTTCTATTCTATCCGAGAAAAATATAACCCCTATCTTATCATTATTCTGCATGGCACTGAAAGCCAGAGTCGCAGCAATCTCCGTAACCATGTCACATTTCATCTGACGCGACGTACCAAAATCCAATGATCCGGAAACATCAATAAGGAGCATAACCGTAAGTTCACGTTCCTCTTCATAAACCTTTACAAAAGGCTTACGGAAACGCGCAGTCACGTTCCAGTCGATGTCACGCACGTCGTCACCGAACTGGTACTCACGGACTTCGGCAAAAGCCATGCCTCGGCCTTTAAACGCGGAATGGTACTGACCTGCGAATATATTCTGACTCAGCCCTCGCGTTTTTATTTCTATCTTACGAACTTTCTTTAAAATATCAGATGTCTCCACCCTAATGTCTTTTAGATCATTTTACAAATGAAGCATCAAGGTACTTCAACTTTGTTTATAATTTGAGAAACAATCTCTTCAGCCGATGTATTGCTTGCCTCTGCCTCATAGGAAAGACCAATACGATGACGCATCACATCATGGGCAACCGCACGCACATCCTCGGGAACAACGTATCCGCGATGCTTTATGAACGCGTAAGCACGTGAAGCTTTAGCAAGATTTATGCTGGCACGTGGCGAACCTCCGAATGTTATCATATTTTTCAGTTCCGGCAGTCCGTAACGATCAGGATATCTTGAAGCAAACACAATATCTGCAATATACTGTTCTATTTTCTCATCAAGATATACTTCATTTACAATATTTCTTGCCTTAAGTATCTCCTCTGCTGTCGTCACAGGATGAACGACAGGCTGTTCACCCTTGATATTTGAACGTATAATAAGTTTTTCTTCTTCAAGCGTAGGATAGTCTATCATGACCTTCAACATAAAACGGTCGACCTGTGCTTCGGGAAGTTGATATGTTCCCTCCTGCTCAATCGGATTCTGTGTTGCCATAACCAGGAATGGATTTGGCAATGCAAAAGTCTGGTCACCGATTGTCACCTGATGCTCCTGCATGGCTTCAAGAAGAGCGCTCTGTACCTTTGCCGGAGCACGGTTGATTTCATCTGCCAGTACAAAATTGGCAAATACAGGACCTTTCTTCACATGAAACTTCTCATCTTTCTGAGAATATATCAACGTACCGATTACGTCTGCCGGCAACAAGTCCGGAGTGAACTGTATTCTACTGTAATCTGCATCAATAAGCTGTGAAAGTGTCTTTATGGCCAATGTCTTAGCCAATCCTGGCACACCTTCCAACAGTATATGTCCGTCGCTAAGTAAAGATATCAGCAACGAGTCAATAAGATGTTTCTGTCCTACTATAACGCGGTTCATTCCAGTAACCAGATTGGTTACAAAGCCGCTTTGCTGTTCTATCCGGATATTAAGCTCACGAATATCAATAGATTCTGCCATATTTTATTATATTAATTTTAGCGCAAAATTACAATATTAATCAGAGAGAGGCGAAGGATGTGCTCTAAATTATATTAAAAAAGGTCAGAAATGCGGCTGGCATTAATAAACAAAATAAAGAAAATGGACATTCCATATCATTTCTTCGATGTTTATATTTCATGTACTTTTATTTCCACCCATAGTACGCCAATATTACCATCCACAGCATCTGTGTTTTTTATGAACTACATATTTATACATGTCTAATACCAAATTTTTGTAAAAATGTCCGTTTCACTTCCCGAAGACGCGCCTGACATTGTGATGGATGCCGTATAGCTTCTTGGTACGACATTTATTTATTGTATGTAACATGATAAAGTCATCCTACTCCGTACGGAAAATCCGTCTATAATCCAACCTCCAATAAACATCTGTTTGGGGATCCGATACAGAAAACATTATACTTATAAAATATTCGCACAATATCCACCACGGACACATCAAGACACACTTACCTATTACTGACGTATCATAACTAATATTCAACATTTGCGATCTTTATTTTTTTAATGTACGTTGATATAGGCCGGTTTGTCTAATAAATTCTTGCGCACTGAAAAACGGTCGATATCGTGTTACAAAACAGGCCATTTGAAGCTCTGAAACAGTGCTTTTCATGCCCCAAAATGGGCTGTTTTAGAGCCTCAAATGGTACGTTCCGCAGTTCCATAAAGCCTGTTCCGCAGCAGGCTGACACATATCGGCGGATGGAAAGCCATAAAAGGCGGCAGCTTATCATTTTTATAGTTTTATATCATGCTCACGTTATCTATTTTTTATATGATACAACTAATGGTTAATCAATTCCTTAAACAAAAAAGCCGCATCGTCTGTCACGATACGGCCTGAATATAAATTTCTTAAATAATCACATTATTCCATCTTCACGAAGTTTCTCCTGCCATTTCCAAGCAGAAGCAAGAACATCTTCCAACGGTGTCTCAGCTTTCCAGCCAAGCACCTTATTGGCCTTATCCACATTGCCCCATACTTTTTCAATATCACCTTCGCGACGCGGCGCATAGCTCCAGTTTACCTTTACACCAGTAGCCTTCTCAAAACCTTCTACTACCTCAAGCGTAGAGACTCCAGTTCCGGTTCCGACATTAAATACTTCAACAGCATCAGTCTCCTGATCAAGAACGCGAGCCATGGCAGCCACATGAGCCTTGGCAAGATCCACAACATAGATGTAATCACGGATACATGTTCCATCCGGAGTGTTATAATCATTGCCGAAAATCTTCAATTCCTTACGTACACCTATTGCCGTCTGTGTGACAAAAGGTATAAGGTTCATAGGAACACCATTGGGCAACTCTCCGATATATGCAGACGGATGAGCACCAATTGGATTAAAATAGCGCAGAATAATCGACTTGATAGGTGCTCCACTATGTATGTAATCACAAATTATCTCCTCGTTTATCTGCTTTGTGTTACCGTATGGAGAAAGAGCTTTCTGTATAGGTGCTTCTTCTGTCACCGGCAGATTATCCTCTGATGGCTGACCATAAACAGTGCAACTTGATGAGAATATTATGCCCTTCACATTATACTTAGGCATAAGCTCAAGAAGGTTGATAAGCGATACAATATTGTTGCGATAATACAGCAATGGCTTTTCCACGCTCTCGCCCACTGCTTTAGATGCAGCAAAATGAATTATACCCTCTATTTCCGGATATTTTGCAAATACGGCCTCAACCGCATCTTTCTCACGAAGATCAACGTTCTCAAAAGCAGGACGCACACCTGTTATCTTCTCTATTCCGTCAAGTACTTCAATTTTTGAATTCGACAGATTATCAACAATAACCACGTTATAACCTGCCTGCTGCAGTTCTACCGTAGTATGTGAACCAATAAAACCGGTTCCTCCAGTAACCAAAATTGTTTGTTTCATAAATTTCGTTTTATGTTAATAATTTCCTATTACTTTCATTCCAAACCGAAAAGATTCTTAAGTCCGTTATCCACGCCATTGAATCCCATGAAAGCCAATGCTAAAAGGCCAGCGGTAACAAGCACAATCGCCATACCGCGCATGCCCCTTGGGATATTCACCATTGATAATTGCTCACGTAAACCAGCAAAAACAATCAGCGCAAGAGCGAATCCCACAGCTGTTGAAAAAGCATACATTATACTTTCCGCAAGATTGAAATCCTTTTGTATCACCAAAATGGCAACACCCAACACACAGCAGTTTGTTGTTATCAACGGCAGAAATATTCCTAAAGCCTGATACATCACCGGTGAAACCTTCTTCAATATTATCTCAACCATCTGTACCAATGACGCTATTATCAGAATAAACGCAATTGTCTGCATATACTGAAGTCCTGCCGGCTCCAGTACTAATTTTTGGACAAGATATGTCACAATTGTTGATAAAGTAAGCACAAAGGCCACGGCCATCCCCATTCCCAGAGCTGTTTCAACTTTCTTTGATACTCCGAGAAATGGACATATTCCCAGAAACTGGGACAGAACAATATTGTTTACAAATATCGCAGATATGAATATCAATATATATTCCATAATTATGATTTTCTAAATTTATTGACCAACGCTATCAGATAGCCCAATGTAAGAAACGCCCCAGGAGGCAATATGAAAAGTAACATATTGGCAGTCTCTGGAAGAATGGCAACACCGAACAAAGAACCGGCACCTAACAACTCACGTACCATACCAAGAACAGTAAGTGCAACCGTGAAACCGACACCTATACCCAGACCGTCGAAGAAACTTGCTGCCGCCCCATTCTTACACGCAAAAGCCTCTGCACGTCCCAATATTATACAATTGACAACAATCAATGGTATATACAGTCCCAATGATTTATTGATTGCAGGCAGATATGCTTGCAGGCACATCTGCAATATAGTTACAAAAGAAGCGATTATAACAACAAATACAGGAATGCGTACACTGTCCGGAGTCAGATTCTTGATGAGAGATATGACAACATTAGAACATATCAATACAAACATTGTAGCCAATCCCATTGACATTCCATTTATGGCTGACGTTGTTGTAGCCAGTGTAGGACACATACCTAGCAGAAGAACAAATATAGGATTCTCCCGCACAATGCCGTTCATTACTATTTTCAAATAATTCATCGTTCTCATTATTTAATTTAGTACATGATACATAATGCATTCTCACTTCCGTTTTTGATAATCGGCATAAACCGAGTACGCCTGATTAACAGCCTTCAGAAAGGCTCTTGTAGTGATAGTCGATGCAGTAATTGCATCAACAGTACCACCATCTTTTTTTACAACCAAAGGTTTTCCATCAGACATGTCATGGCCTATAATATTGCCTTTACCTCCTTCTGCGAACCATTTGTCCGCCTTCGTTCCGAGACCGGGAGTCTCCGATGATTGCAAAATTGTATATCCAAGTATCTTTGCCTTTGCATCAAAACCAACCAAAACCTTCATTTCTCCGCCAAATCCCATAACACTGCTTTCTATTGCCACACCAGCATTATCACGATTCCAGCCAAGAATCCGGTAAACAACAAAGAGTTCTTTCTTGTCGTTATTATCCATAACAATAGTATCCGCGGAGTCAACAAAAATATTATTATTACACATAACGTCCTTTATTCCATCAGAAAGTACCTTATCGGCCTGTATTCTTATAGGTTCTTCTGTTATATGATTCATGAAAGCCAACAAAGCACCTGTAATCACAGCAACAGCCACAAGAACCAATGACATATTACGAAATGATGATTTTAACTTTTCCATATCAATGCTTTTTATTTTCTTATCTCACCAAAACGTTTCGGCTTTACATACATATTAATCAATGGAGTAAATGCATTCATGATAAGAATTGCAAACGACATCCCTTCCGGATACGATCCCCAATTACGGATCACGATTGTCAGAATACCAATTGAGATTCCATATATAATCTGGCCTTTATGTGTCATAGGTGAAGTCACATAATCCGTAGCCATAAATATGGCTCCAAGCATCACACCACCGGCAAGCAATACTGTAACAGGATCTGCATATGAAGAATCCAATATATGTAGAATACCGGAAAAGACAAAGATTGTTGCCATTATGCTTAAAGGAATATGCCATGTGATGATTTTCTTCCACAACATATAAGCCAGACCTATCAACAATGCAAGGGCGCACACCTCACCAATTGATCCTCCTCCAAAACCTGCACCGTTATTACCTAACAGCAGACTAAGAGAATCTGGAAGTTTTTCCAAGATTGAAGCATCGCCCGTTCTCACGGCCTCTTTCATAAGGCTCAAAGGCGTGGCCTCCGTAACAGCATCCATATAATAACCATGCTGTCCGACAACAGGCCACGAAGTCATCTGCGCAGGAAACGAAACCAAAAGAAAGCACCTTCCTACCAAGGCCGGATTAAAAGGATTACAGCCAAGTCCGCCAAATGTCATTTTGCCAACACCAATGGCAACCAGAGCACCAATGACAACAATCCACAGCGGAATGTTTGAAGGTAAATTGAAACCAAGCAACAAACCTGTTATTACCGCAGAGCCATCAAGAACAGACAGATTTTTGTTATGAAGAATATAACGATTTATCGCCCACTCAAAAAATACGCATGACACAACACCGCTCAGACAAACAACAGCTGCACCAATACCAAAATAATAAAACGACACCAGTAATGCCGGCAGAAGTGCGATGATGACACCATACATATTACGTTCTATGCTGTCATTCCCATGTATATGCGGTGATAAAGATACAATCAGTTTCGACATAATAATATTATTTTTGTTTTCGTGCCTTTATCAAGGCCATTACTTTAGATTTTCCAAGACGGATATTATCAAGCATCGGTCTGTTTGCCGGACATGTATACTGACACGATCCGCATTCTATACATGACGTTATAAAATGTTCCTCTGCTTTTGCCCAATCATGTGCAGCAGAAGAAGTGGCTAGAACATAAGGTTCAAGCCCCATAGGACAGACTCCCACACATTTTGCACATCTGAAACAAGGACCAACATTCTTATTTCGTCCGGCCTCCTTTCCGGAAAGCACCGTTACACTATTTGTACCTTTGCACACCGGTACATCTGTTGTCATAAGCGCCTTACCCATCATTGGACCGCCTGCAATGACTTTATTTTCTCCTTCAGGAAGTCCGCCACAAGCATCGATAAGCTTACTTATCGGAGTACCCATCCTTACAAGAAAATTCTTAGGCTGGCCAATTTTCTTACCGGTAACACTTGTATAGCGTTCGAACAACGGTTTGTTTTTCATTACCGCCTGATAAACAGCAAATGCAGTTCCTACATTTACGACAACCGTACCGACATTGGCCGGAATAGCTGGAGGATCCGGAACCTGACGTCTTATTACAGCGTCAATAAGCTGTTTCTCACCACCCTGAGGATATTTTTGTTTTAATGGAACCACCATTATGGATTTATCTTCTGCAGTTTTTTCCTGAAAAAGTTTTATTGCTTTCGGTTTGTTCGCTTCAATACCAATGTATCCATTATGAGCCGAAACTGCCCTAAGCAACAATTTCACACCGACAAGAATCTCATCGGCATGTTCCATCATCAGCATGTAATCAGAAGTAATATATGGCTCACACTCAACTGCGTTTATGATAACAGAATCTATTTTGGCAGATGCCGGCGGATTAAGTTTCACATGTGTAGGAAATCCAGCGCCTCCCATTCCTGTTATGCCGGCATCCTTTATACGTCGGATAATCTCTTCTGGTGTAAGTTCTCCATGTTTCTCAAGAGTTTCCAAAGAATCACTTCTATCAATGGATTCCTCCCACACATCATCCTCTACATTTATTATTATTACCGGTTTGCTGTAACCGGTAGCGTCTATTATGGCTCCGACTTTCGCCACGGTACCTGATACAGAAGAATGAATCGATGCAGAGACCGGTCCTCCCGCCTCTGCTATTTTTGTGCCAACCTTTACCTTGTCGCCTTTTTTGACAACAGGCACTGCCGGCACTCCGATATGTTGGGACAACGGAAAGAACGCCTGCTGCGGTAGTTCTGCAACACATGTCTCCATTTCCGCTGTAATTTTGTTCTCTTCAGGATGAATACCACCAATTCTGAATGTCTTAAATATCATGTCATGAAATATTTATACAACACTAATATATAAACACCTATAAAAAGATTCGCCATCATGAACACGCTCCGCCATCATGGGCTATCATCTTAACTGCATGTCTGGGACACACCTGCACACACTTGCCACAAGCCGTGCATTTCTCTGTATCTATACACGCAAGTCCATGCTCTACTGTAATAGCACCAACAGGACATTCCTTGGCGCACTTTCCACAACCGATACAGGAAACACCACATGCCTTTGATGCAACCGGACCATTGTCACAATTCATACAGCTGACATATACGAAGGGTTTTGTTTCATTCCTGTCACACAACTCAATAATATTACGTGGACATTCCTTCACACACGCACCACACCCGACACACTTTGACATGTTCACTTCGACAACACCTTTTTGTTGGTCAAGCGACAACGCTCCGAACATACATGCCTTGAGACAATCGCCACATCCAAGACAGCCATAACCACAAGCCGTCTCCCCTGCACTACACATATGAACGGCAAAACAAGTGCGAAGGCCAGAGTATTTGGATATTTCAGGACGAACATCATGAGTTCCGCCACATCTTACAACAGCAACCTTGGAAGTAGAGCTTCCGGCATCCACATTCAGAACTCCGGCAATATGTTTCATTGTATCACTTCCACCGACAGGACAGGAAAGACCTTCTATGGAACCTCTATCTGCCGCATTAACAATAGCCGATGCAAATCCGGAACATCCGGGATAGCCGCATCCTCCACAATTTGCATGTGGAAGAAGTTCCATAACCAGACCTATACGGTTGTCTTCCTTGACATAAAATTTTCTGGAACAAGCATAAAGAACCAGCGATGCAACAAATGCAATCAAACCAAGTACAAGTACTGCAATCAACAGATAATCCATGTTAAGTTAAATCTTTTTTATATCCTTGATTTCAAAAAAGAATTTCTTGTCCAACATATCACGTAACAGATACATGATGACATAATAGACAGCAACAATTCCAAATGAAACAACAGATATGATTAAATCATCTTTACAAAAGGTCTTAGTAATAAAAAAGGATATAAGCATGATGGCAAGCGGAATCCCAAAGCCACATATCACAGCCATACGTGCCATACTGACCTGAATGGCCACCACAACATTATCACCCTCTTTAAATCCAGAAACATGTGTACCACGTACCGTAACATCCATCTCTTTGCTTTCTGTCTTATTGCAGACCTGTGATACACGACATGACGAGCAGGCTGAAGTCCTGACAATACGCACATTGGCACGATCTCTATCAACGGAAACAACGACTCCATTATGCTCTATTCTGTTACAAGACTGGTTCATACATATTCCAAGACTATACTTGCAAAAGTAATATTATAATTTCTAAATAGCAAATAAAACAATAATATTTTCGGCCATTTATAGCGTACTATTCCCGAAAAATACTATATTTGCAGCACGTTTTATATATAAGAATAATATGAAAACATCTGAACAGACAATACAGCAGATTGAGCGTTTCATAAAGAAAACCATCCAGAAGTTTCCTCAGAATGACGACGTATCGCTCCTGACAGACATTCACATAAGAGTGTCGCAAGACAGTGGTGAAATGATTTCATTCGATGACGACGACAAGGAAATCACGCGATGTGTCGTGGAACAATGGATAAACAATAATGACGAAAATTTCTACCAAGACGTCACTAACACATTGCAGAACACACTCCAAAAATTCCATGACGCAATTGACAACATGGGAATAATGAAACCATACAGTTTTGTTCTTGAAAATGAAGAAAAAGAAAACATTTCAGAACTGTATGTAGCCGACGACGACACGGTGATCATCGGTGGAGATCTAATGGAAAACCTTAACGACGATCTGAATTCATTCCTATCCGAGTTGCTTGGCAAAGACAAATAACAGACAAAACTGCAAACAGATCATTATCATGCTGGCTACAGCGGGCCCATATCGTCATAAAAAACAAAAAAGAAAACCAAAAGAAAAATCTGTGTCTTAACATAAAAATAAAAAGAACGCCATACGATCCGCGTTCACATAAAAGATATCGTCCGGTGCATCTGTTCTATATAACATACACCGGACGATATCTTTTTGACATATTCAGAAACAGTATCTGATATTTAGAGCTTTATCTTTTTCTTCACACCCTTGCTTTCATTACCCATACGATCAAGCGAAGTAACCACATAAGTATACTTTGTCTCTCCATCAACATACGGCAACTTATAGAATGTATTGGTCGTAATATCAATTATATGCGATGCGTCATCTATATCAACCTTCTCACCCGGAGCGAATCTATATATGACATATTTCACAGCCTTGTCGTCCCAATCATCACCTTTCGGTTGAGTCCAGAACAACACATATCCATCACTCATCCAGATCGGCTTCACCTTTTTGGGCTTCTTGGGTCTGTCGTCATCAATGAATGGCATGAGCGGTTGCAATGCCGGATATTTCCAATAGCTGTTTTTCAGCACTGAAGCATAGTTGCCGACATTATCAACAACAGCTCTCGAATACCACAATACCGCTCCATTCACATTACGCATTTGACTTCGCAGTGCGAATTTGGCCGGCATCTGATTGATTGAAGGATTGTCCAAATCTGCAAACTTCACTGTACGTTCCACGTCCTCGCCAATAAAAAGTGGGCGATTTGATGCATAACGGTTCCACCAGTTTATAAGAGTCTTGTAATCTGCTGTCTTATGACCAATCTGCCAATAAATCTGAGGCACGCAATAGTCAATCCATCCGTTATTCACCCAAAGCAATACGTCAGCATACAGGTCGTCATAATTCTGTAGTCCTCCTGTCTCACTACCAATGTTTGGGGCATTTCTCTTGTTTCTATATATACCAAAAGGCGCAATACCAAACTTCACCCACGGTTTGCGTTTGTGTATCGTCTCACCGAGTTCCTTTATGAAAAGATTGACATTATAACGTCTCCAGTCACCTATGTCGCGTATACCATTATTATATTGAGCGAACTCATTGCTGTCAGGAATTGTCTGACCCGGAGCAGGATAAGGATAAAAATAATCGTCAATGTGCAAACCGTCTATATCATAACGCGAAACAATATCATCCACAACCCTGCATATATATTCTCTGTTTTCAGGCATTCCTGGGTTAAGAATAAATTGTCCATCATACGAGAACACACGGCCCGGATATTTAATAGCTACATGTGAGGAAGCAAGCAATTGTGTATTCTTCGTTTTGGCTCTATATGGATTTATCCATGCATGAAGTTCCATACCACGCTTATGACATTCGTCTATCATCCACTGCAAAGGATCCCAAAATGGCGACGGAGCCTGTCCCTGCACACCTGTAAGAAAACGACTCCATGGCTCAATGCTACTCTGATACAACGCATCACACTCCGGGCGCACCTGAAAGATAATTGCATTGACATTACATTTCTGCAATTCGTCTAACTGGTTTAGCAGATTCTGCTGCATAGCAGCTGTGGAAAGTCCTTGAAACTGTCCGTTGACACACTGTATCCATGCACCGCGGAATTCTCTCTTCGGTACATATTTCTTTGCCGCCTGAATACACAGGCTCACTAATACGGCTGCAATAACGCAGCAGAACCTAAAAGTCGGATATTTTCTCATGTTATAAATTTTGGTAAACAAAATTAATAAATTCATACGTAAAAGCATATTTACGCTTTTATTTTTATATTTTTTAACACCGAGACGATATTGCAATATAAACAAATAAAGAAAACAGGTGTGTACTACCCAAAACAGGAAGCACACACCCGCATATTTAATCTAACCTTTTATAATGTCTATTCACAATATTACATAATGCAGAACATCATTTTTTTAGATTTTCAATAAAGAATTTCGAGATCTGTCGCAAAAGATGATTACGCGTATTACCTCCATAAATGCTGTGATTGCGGTTTGTATAGAAATTCTCCTTGAAGTCTTTATCAGCCTGAACGAGAGCCTCGCTGTATTCGAAAACATTCTGAGGATGCACGTTGTCATCAGCCATACCGTGACAAAGAAGCAACGCACCGCTCAGTTTACCAGCACGCTCAATTGGATTCACCGCATAGCCGGATGCGTTTTCTTTTGGCGTGCGCATGTAGCGTTCTGTATATACAGTATCATAATATTTCCAATTGGTCGGAGCTGCAACAGCAACACCAGCCTTGAAAACCTGACGTCCTTCACTCATACTCATAAGAGTATTGAATCCACCGTAGCTCCAGCCCCATATTCCGATATTATCCTTATCGACATAAGGCAGTGTGCCGAGATACAAAGCAGTCTCCACCTGGTCTTTCGACTCCAGATCTCCAAGACGCAAATAAACACTCTTCTCAAATTCAGAACCACGTCCTCCGGTACCACGACCATCCACACAAACCACAATGAAACCTTCCGAAGCAAGATAATAATCAAATGCACCGCCCTGTCCCATAGAACCTGCATTCCAAGAATTAACAACCTGCTGGCTGCCAGGTCCGCTATATTGGAACATTATGACAGGATATTTGCGTGAAGCATCAAAATCTGCAGGCTTTACCATCCAACCATCCAGTTTAACACCCTCGGAAGTTGTAAAAGAGAAAGTTTCTTTCTTTGTGAATCCATATTGTTGTGCGGTCTGTTTCAATTCTTTATTATCAAGAATTGTCGAAAGAACTTTGCCTGATTTATTGCGGACGGTATATACATACGGAGTATTGTAATCGCTCCATGTGTTGATGAAATATTCATAGTCTGCCGAGAAGATCGCACTGTTCCAGCCCTCCTGGTCTGTAAGACGTTCTGTCTTTCCATTCTTGTGCGACACATACACCTGACGGTCATGAGCATTGAGTGCCGCAGCCTGATAATACACATCACCAGTTGATTCATCATATCCGTAAATAGCAGTGATATCAAAATTGCCATCACCAACCTTACGTATCTGCTGTCCGTTCATACCATATATATATATATGCATGAAACCGTCGCGGTCGCTCGGAAGCAGAATTGTACTCTTTCCTACGATTGTTCCTTCAATAGCCTCTTCTTTCACATATTTAGGCACATTCTCCTTTATAAGGAGCTGAGACACCGTACTTCTCGGATTCACACCATACAGGCACAGTTCGTCCTGATGACGATTGAGAGTATATACAATTATCTTCTGAGCATCGGATGTCATCTTTATACGCGGAATATAGCTGTCTGCTTGCACCGGCACCTGCAACTTACGCGACTTATGAGTCTTTATCTCATAACTCCACACACTTACAACAGAATTATCCTGTCCTGCTTTCGGATATTTATATGTGTAATCGCCCGGATAATCCTCATATTCACCAAATGTCGGATTACTGCCTTTGAAATATTGAAGTGAATAATTTCTGACCTTTGTCTCGTCATATTTTATCCAGCATATCATCGAACCGTCCGCATTGAACACCAACGACCGTGAAAGTCCGAATTCTTCTTCATTCACCCAATCCGGCACTCCATTTATAACCTCATTCTTTTTACCATCCTTTGTAACCTCACTTTCTGCATTGTCATACAAAAGCTTAACAAGATAAATATTATTCTCGCGTACAAAAGCCACCTGCATTCCGTCAGGCGACCACGTCGGTATCTGCTGAGGGCCACCATCAGAAAGTTTCTCCAGTTTATGGCTGCTGATTGTATATATGTAATATACTGCTTTGAACGAACGACGGTATATGCGCTCTGTCTGAGTCTGAATAAGCATACGCTTGCCATCCGGTGACATGATGTATCCATCAAAATCCTTTATCTTCTCTCCCATGGTATTATTGATATCAAAAAGCACTTCTACTGTCTTTCCTGTACGGAAGGAACATTTCAGAATCTGCTTTTTGTCATCACTGATCCTGACATACATGTCGGTGCCTTCAATAGGATCAATGCCACTGACAGACTTGGCTGCAAACTTGCCGCCCGTAATATCACCAATGGTTATTTTCTCGATTGCAAACATATTTGTAGCAGTCAAAAATAATGTTGCACAAATTGCCAATAATTTTTTCATTATCGTATTTTTCAAAATAATTTAATGCAAAGATACTTTTTTTTCCTTACTTTTGCATTACATATTGTATTAAAAGTTATTTAATGAAAACGCTGCCATACAACGATTTCGGAAACTGGATAAGAAAGAAGTTCCCATTCCGTGTACAGAAAATATCGGTTGACGCCGGTTTCACTTGCCCCAATAGAGACGGACGGCTCTCTGTCAACGGATGTACCTTTTGCGACAACCGCACCTTCAGTCCGTCATATTGCAGCAGAAACAAATCCATAAAGGAACAAATTGAAGAGGGCAAAGACTTCTTTGCACGCAAGTATCCGGAGATGAAATATCTGGCATATTTCCAATCATTCACCAACACTTACGGAAGTGTGGAAGACCTTAAAAGAAAATACGAAGAGGCTCTTGCCGTGGATAATGTGGTTGGAATTGTTATCGGCACACGTCCTGACTGTGTGGATGAACAAAAACTTGATTATATAGCCAAACTGAATGAAGAATGTCTTGTTATAGTAGAATACGGCATTGAAAGCGCAAACAACGAAACTCTGCGACGCATTAACAGAGGTCACACATTCGAGTGCAGCAAAGAAGCAATAAAGAAGACCAAAGAAAGAGGTATTATCACAGGTGGACATATAATAATAGGCCTGCCGGGGGAAGACCGGAATGAAAGTCTACGACAAGCAGCTATAATATCCGAATGCGGGCTTGATATACTGAAAATACACCAAATGCAGATTATTAAAGGGACAAAACTCGCAAAAGAATATATTGAAAAGCCATTCCACCTATACAGTGTGGATGAGTATATAGAGCTGATATCCAAATACATACAGTATCTGAATAAAGATTTAATTTTGGAAAGATTCGTGAGTCAATCACCCAAGGAGCTGTTGCTTGCACCAAAATGGGATATGAAAAACTACGAATTTACAAATCGCCTGATAAACGAAATGAAATCTACAGGGGCATACCAAGGAAAATTGGTTAATATCGGAAATCAGGCATAATATTATAAATATGATAAATTGACATTATTCTGCTTTCAAACAGGTATTCTGTTTTATCTGTGGCTCAAAAGCAATTCAATGGAGATTAGATATTATTTTCATGAAGTACCATGGAATGGCAAAACCTTCAGACAACACAAAATGGTATAAACCGTGAAAGCGCACCTACCCACGTAATGATAAATCCACGCTATCGTAACCGATAAATCACCAACATATATGCCCGACATGTATTTCCATGCTCTATCTAATGTCTAATATCATTGTTTTTAAAGAAAACCCGAGTGGCGGACTTACAGTTTTTCTTGACTTTATTTTGACAAAATAAAATCACAAAATAGAAGTGAAAGAATATTAAATCCAGCATTTTATAGACTATCTCAGCCCATACAGCATTGCTATATACCGTGGTGTGTAGTCCGGAAAAATTCATTTTACATTCTGATTATGCACATTTGAGGGTCCGATTATGCACATATCATAGTGCGATATTGTGCATTTGAGGCCCTGAAACGGGCCATATCGCATGCTCAAACGGTGCTTATTGCATGACAGAAAAAGGGACATCAAACAAAAACCTCTGACATTCAATAATTTGCACAAGCCACTCATATTTCACGTATTTGCGTCTGAAGAGACATCTGTTCGAAAATACTCGCTTATTTTTTGGGGTAGAACTGAAAACCCGAATAAAAAATCGAAGAATACTGAAAATCTGTAAGTGTCCCATAGACATTCCTCCCAATAAAAGAGGGGAACACCAATGCGATACTGGAACCACATTTTTATTGAAAGTAAATTTCACGGTACGCACGATGAACCATTTTAGAGCAGCCTAACAGGCCTTTTAAAAACACAGAATGAAATCTTTGAGAAGCAGTACCAGGTTCGATACTAACCTTCAGAGAACCTATGGATACACATTTTATTTGACAGAAAAAAATGCTCAAAATAGCTTATATCTATAAGAATATTATTTAACAAACCTTAAAAATAGGCTCTTAAAGCTTATTGGTAATATATGATATTTTATGTGTCAATGCCCACACAACATCCGCATATAATGAAGGATCTATACATCAAAGAATGTCATATTGCTTTTCTCGATACAATAAGACACAACAAGTTTCACCAATCATACATTTACAGGCATTTACAACTCGTAAAACTTACATTAAAAGTCAATGTCGAAAACACCCACATCACACAATATCCCCAGACTTCAATAATTCATCAAGAGTAACATCACCGTGCGACTTCATATATTTATCGACCTTATTCACATACTCCGTATCAAAAACCCTTCTGCCAACCACCTTATTAACAGACCACATTATCTTTGCCGCATGTATCTCCCTACTCTTTCTTGAAGAAGATTTCAATGATTTATATGGATAAAGACTTAAAAGATAAAAACTCATACAATCTGACACTATATACTCACGCGTCATGAATTTACACTGTTTTTGTGTGTAAAACTTCTTATAAAGAGGATAGTCAGCCCCAAGATATTTGTCAAGAAAGATACCAATTGATCCGTCTACAACAATAACACTTTGGTCCAATGATCCTATCTGAGAATATATATAAGGTATATTTACTTCCGGTATGAGTTCACGGAGTCTCTTAAATGCTTTTGTCAGCTGGCTGTTCACATCGTCCATATCTGCATACTGAAACTCAACATCTGAAATGATTCTCTGTAAAAGAGTATCCTGGTAATAATTCAGAAATTTACTGTTTATCTCAGGATCACTTATTTCGCCAAGCTGCAGAACATCTTCTATCAATATACGTGTTTCTCTTGGATAGTCTGTATTCAATTGCTGCAATGCGGCAAAATCTCCTGTTGTGAGATAACGCGTCTCAATACGATCGTAACGCTTTACCTCAATGCGCCCATTTGCTTTTCTTTCATCATTCTGCTTCAACTTTAGCCCACATGATACAAATAAAAGCAAAATCACAAATGATATGATACAGTATAGACTTTTCACCAATACAGACGTAATATTACAATAAATCTATCACAAAAATACTAAAAAATATTTTTTAATCCAAGTTTTTTCTAAAACAAGTTAAAAAATTAACTAAAATACCTGTTTTTGATTTATTTTTTTGAATTTGGACAAAAAATATTAATCTTTCATAGATCATTATATTTACATCTGCCCTTAAAATAAAATTGCCATAACAACGACTTACCATACAGCCCAGCTATATTCTTCACACAGCGATCATTCTGTATTTTTTGTCGATCAGACTTAAATTCTGAAAGCCACTTACGAAAATCGCGCCTAGCTTTCACCACAGCCTTAAACTCACCTATATTATGATCAACTGCTAACATCTTAAATGCAGCTATGTAATCTAAAAGAAAACGCATAACCATAACCTTCCTAAGCTCTGACGCTTCCGTATTCTTATATAACATAGTAAGGTTATTTCTGAAATTCAAATATGTTTTCATCGGATTACTCTTAGGCAATGTGCCACCACCAACGTGGTAAACAGCGCTTGAAGGAACACAATATATCTTACGTCCCATTATTCGCATTCGCCAACACAAATCAATCTCTTCATTGTGTGCGAAAAATCGTGGATCAAAACCTCCGGCAGCCCAGAAATCGCTGCTGCGCACCAACATACACGCCCCTGTTGCCCACAATATCTCTGCAACATCGTCATATTGCCCTTTATCCTCCTCCACTTTATCGAATATACGTCCGCGACAAAACGGATAGCCGTATTTGTCTATAAAACCACCCGCAGCTCCTGCATATTCAAACGAATGTCGATTAAACATAGACAATATCTTGGGTTGACATGCAGCACAGTCTGTATGAGCATCCATAAATGACACAAGAGGCTCCAACCAACCTGGCGTTACCTCAACATCACTATTTATCAGTAAATAATACTCTGAATCTATCTGTCTCAGCGCACGATTATATCCGTCAGCAAAACCATAATTTTTGTCCAACATTATGGTCCGAACCCCAGGGTAGGTGGTTCTGATATATTCCATAGAGTTATCAGAAGAAGCATTATCGGCAACAACAACTTCTGCACAACCGGATGAATATGTTATAACAGAAGAAAGGTAACTTTGCAGCATCCCCTTTCCGTTCCAATTCAATATTACAATAGCGACTCTCATAACAAAATTGCCTTCAATGCCGTTTTTTGACTATTAAAACCACCTAATCTAACATTAATCAATTGATTATCGTACATCTCATTGCTATCTGATGGCGAAAGTTCTACACGTACATAATTTCTTGTGAATCCGTGCATCGACTTTCCCTTAGTGGCTTTCTCAAACAACACTTCCGCATCTTTACCAATATGCCTTTCATAAAAGGCATTTTTCTTAATATCGCTAAGCTCGAGTAAACGTCGACACCGTTCTTTCTTCTCTTTTTCAGAAACAACATAAGGAATCTTCAATGCTGCGGTACCGGGACGTTCACTGTATGGAAATACGTGGAGCTGAGTAATATCCAAATTATTGAGAAAATCATAGCATTCCTCAAAATGTTCAGAATGTTCACCTCTACACCCTACCATGACATCAACTCCTATAAATGCGTCTGGAATCAATTGCCTTATAATATTTATTTTATATGCGAACAACTTTTTATCATATCTTCTATGCATCAAGCGTAATATTTCGTCAGAACCGCTTTGTAATGGAATATGGAAATGAGGCATAAAAGCCCGGCTTTTTGCACAATATTCTATAAGTTCATCATCCAAAAGATCCGGTTCCATACTACTTATTCTGAATCTTTTTATTCCGTCAACCTGATCAAGTGCTTTTACAAGATCAATAAAACGTTCGTGTGTTGTCTTACCAAAATCACCGATATTAACACCTGTAAGAACAATCTCCTTTCCTCCAGCTTCTGCCGCCATCCTGGCTTGAGCAACAAGAGAACTAATATCCGGATTACGCGAGAATCCTCTTGCATAAGGTATTGTACAATATGTACAGAAGTAATCACATCCATCCTGTACCTTAAGAAAATAACGAGTACGGTTGCCTCTTGAACATGAAGGGGCAAATGTCTTTATTTCCTTTGTACTTACAGAGAAATATTGGTGCAAATTAGTTACTTCTTTAAAAGAACCCTCATTTAAACTTTGTTTTTTTGTCCAGGCATAATTAAGAAAATCAATCAATGTTGCCTTTTCATTTGCTCCCAACACC
This sequence comes from Prevotella sp. HCN-7019, assembly GCF_037890215.1. Lineage (NCBI taxonomy): Bacteria > Pseudomonadati > Bacteroidota > Bacteroidia > Bacteroidales > Prevotellaceae > Prevotella > Prevotella sp. HCN-7019. Next base: position 152,406 of record NZ_JBBKBO010000007.1, read on the forward strand.
AAATCGACCCCATCTATCTTGCTTACATTCTCAGGTTGAAGTTGTGCATAACAGCCTGTGACAACTACGAGTGCCCCCGGATTATTTCTTACCAGACGGTGTATTGCCTGCCTACATTTATGATCTGCTACGTCCGTTACTGAACATGTATTAATAATACATATATCTGCAACTTCTCCTGATTCAGCAGTTCTCACCCCCATATCATCGAGCATTTGCGCAAATGTGGAAGTTTCCGAGAAATTCAATTTACAACCAAGAGTATAATATACAGCTACTTTGCCTTGAAAAACAGAACTATCTATCATTTATATTAAATGTCATTTGGAAATACAAAAGTAATAAAAAACTCAAAAGTATCTTCATTATATATATAAATAAACATTATATTTTTATATTAAAAAAGGATCCTACAAAAGAACAATATATAATTCAAAACACAAATTTGACAAGAGTTCATACAGTCACGCAGTCATTAACATTTATTATCACTTCAAAACTTATTGATTTTCAACTAATTAGAAAAAAGTTACACAAAAGACAAAAAAAAAATCAAAAAAAATGATGTGATAAGAAAAAAATGCTTACCTTTGCATCGTTTTAATAAACAAATGATTGTTTTACAGATTTAAAAAGCAAAGAAAATGAAGAAATTAGTTTTAATGTTCGTAGCTATCGCAGCTATTTCATTCGCATCTTGTGGTAACAACACAAAAACAGCTGCTACTGACGCTGATTCTCTGAACGACACAACAGTTGTTGAAGATACAACAGTTGCTGCTGACTCTGTAGTTGCAGACAGCCTCTAATTCACAGCTAAGAACAGAAAAATGAGAGATTGACCGCCAGACCAAGTCTGACGGTTTTTTTATGTCTGATAACGAATAAAAATTGAGGATGAAATTATATACAGACAAAACAAAGTATATAAATACCAATCAGACATTTAATCTACATCTTCTACCGGAATAAAAACAGTATTCTCAACAATAACAATATTAATAAAAATTACTCCCCGGTAAACTTTATAATACTACCAAGATATCTCATAATCCGAAAACCCTAATTTTTTAATATCAATATCGTATTGATATCTTACAAGCTTAACAATAACCAATACAATAGCTTATATTGAATTTACAACGTATTTCTATGTAAATACGGAATTACGTTTTTTGCATTATTATTCATTTTAATGTAAGCAAAAAATACAAATCCTCTAATACAATCAGAAATATCTAAA
>NZ_JBBKBO010000008.1:0-141512 GCF_037890215.1 Prevotella sp. HCN-7019
AATAATAAATCCAAGAATACTATTAAATGTATTCTTGGATTTATTTTAGTTTTTGTGGATAATTACAATGAATTAAGTCATGTGTTATTTGAAGATAGCGTACACATATTATTCATTTTCTGCATCCAATTCTTTTTCATGTTCTGCAATCAAAGTCTGCTGCATCTCATTTGGAACAAGCTCATAACTAGCAAACTTTGTATTGAAAGATGCACGGCCACCGGTTATACTGCTTAGTGATATTGAATAGCTGCTGAGTTCTTTCAATGGAATTTTAGCTTGAAGTTTCTGATAACCAGCTTCACTATCCATGCCCATTATAAGAGCTCTGCGACTCTGCAAATCACTCATAACATCACCCATGTAATCAGATGGCACATATACTTCCAAGTCATAAATCGGCTCCAAAATCTTAGGACCGGCATCCTTAAACGCAAGTGAGAATGCATTACGCGCAGCCAGCATGAATGATAACTCGTTTGAATCAACAGGGTGCATCTTTCCGTCATATACTATAACTCTTACGTCGCGTGCATAACTTCCTGTAAGCGGTCCATGTTCCATCCTTTCCATTATGCCCTTAAGAATCGCTGGCATGAAGCGTGAGTCTATTGCTCCTCCAACAACAGAATTGATGAAAACAAGTTTTCCGCCCCATTCAAGATCAATTTCCTCACGGCCTTTTATATTTATTTTAAGTTCCTGGCCATTTATCTTATATGAAACAGGATCTGGCATTCCTTCTGCGTATGGTTCAACGATTAAGTGTACTTCACCAAATTGTCCAGCTCCTCCTGATTGTTTTTTATGTCTATAATCGGCACGGGCTGTTTTCGTTATGGTTTCTCTATAAGGAATTTTGGGCTCTTCAAATTTTACTGAAATTTTTTCATTATTCTCCAAACGCCATTTCAGTGTGCGTAAATGGAATTCTCCTTGCCCATGGACAATTGTTTGTCTTAGTTCCTTGCTTTGTTCTATCACCCATGTTGGATCTTCTTGACGCATTCTTAACATTGCCGCCATCAGTTTCTCGGTATCTGCCGAATTAACAGCTTTTATTGCACGTGAATACTTGGAATTTGGATAACTGATAAAGTCAAATTTCCATTCGCAATCTTTTCCATTAAGAGTGTTTCCTGTTTTCACGTCTTTTAATTTCACAGTACAGCCTATATCACCGGCATTAAGTTGTTCTACAGGAATTCGGTTTGCGCCAGCACATGCGTAAATCTGTCCAATTCTTTCTTTTGAGCCGCGATCTGAATTAGTAAGATCATCTCCTGGTTTAACACAACCGCTCATCACCTTAAAATAGCTCACATCACCTATATGTGGTTCAACACCAGTTTTAAAGAAATATATTGATTCTGGACCATTAGTATCAGGAGTGATTTCTTCACCGCGGGTGTTATGGAGTTTGGGCATTTCACTAACAAAAGGAACTACATTTCCAAGGAATTCCATCAAACGTCTTACTCCCATGTCTTTGCCTGCGCATACGCAGAAAACGGGGAATATAGAACGGGTTACGAGGCCTTTACGTATGCCTTCTCTCATTTCATCCTCTGTCAATGTTTCTTCTTCAAAGAATTTCTCCATAAGACTCTCGTCATTTTCAGCAGCGGCTTCAACGAGAATTTTATGTAGTTCCATCGCCTTTTCTTTTTCTTCTTCTGGAATATCTTCGATGATAGGCATTCCTCCGTCAGGATTCCATGAATATTTTTTCATTAACAATACGTCAATAAGTGCATTGAACTCATTTCCTGTACTTATAGGATATTGTATCTGTACACACTTAGAACCGTATATACTTTTCATGTTCGACATAATATTGTCAAAATCACATTTGTCGGAATCAAGCTGGTTGATTAGGAAGATAACCGGTTTTTTCAGTTTTTCTGTATATCTGAAGTTATTTTGTGTTCCAACTTCCGGTCCATATTGACCGTTTATGAGAATCACGGCCTGATCAGTAACGTTAAGTGCTGTAATTGCGCCTCCAATAAAATCATCAGATCCAGGGCAATCAATTATATTAAGTTTTTTGTTATTCCATTCTACATGAAAAACGGTCGGGAAAACCGAATAACCGTATTCTTGTTCAACAGGGAAATAATCACTTACTGTATTTTTTGCTTCAATAGTACCGCGGCGTTTGATAATTCCGCTTCCATAAAGCATAGACTCGGCAAGAGTTGTCTTGCCGGAACCCGCACTGCCAAGTAATGCAATGTTTTTGATTTCGTTAGTTTGATATACTCTCATATCAAAAGATTTAAAGTGTTAATATTTTTGTCTAAGGTAATAAAGGATAAAACCTTTACGGCCGACTAAGTTAAATAAATTTGTAACAACTACAAAAGAAAATCCTTGAAAAATATCAGCGTTTTAAAACATATTAGTATTTTTGCATTGAATTTATGTTTGAATTGAACATATTCATTCTGATAAACTTAATAAGTTTAAGATGGCCGGACTGTATATACATATCCCTTTCTGCGCGAAGCGTTGTTCATATTGTGGCTTTTATAGTACGACGAGATTAAATATGCAGAACGAATATGTAGATAGTATTTGCCAAGAAATATTTCTGCGTAAGAATTACTTGTCATCCCTCGGGTCTGTAAATGGTGCAGACAACATCGTTCGTACTATATATATAGGTGGTGGCACACCATCGCAATTATCAAGTTTAAACTTTGAAAGAATATTCGATGCCATACACGAAAATTTTGAGTGTTCAGAAGATGAGGTTACTGTAGAAGTGAACCCCGACGATGTAACTAATGAACTCGCTGCCTTATTTTCCATGTTGCATGTAAATCGGGTCAGTATGGGAGCTCAGACATTTGATGACAATCTGTTAAGATTTTTAAATCGACGGCATAAATCATGTCAGGTAGATAATGCTGTAGATATACTGCGTAAACATGGAATATTGAATATTAGTATTGATCTTATGTTTGGATTTCCGAATCAAACTATGGATACATGGATCAAAGATATCACGCATGCAATAAAGCTAGGTGTGCAACACATTTCTGCATACAGTCTTATGTATGAGGAAGGTACTTTACTTTATAAAATGCTGCAGGAGAATAAAATAAGGGAAATTGATGAAAACTTAAGTTTAAGCATGTATAATAAACTTATGGATATGATGTCTAATGCTGGATACGAACATTACGAAATAAGCAATTTTGCCAAAAAGGGATATCGTGCACTGCATAATAGTTCTTATTGGCATGATGTTCCTTACATCGGAATAGGGGCTGCTGCACATTCATACAACAAACAAACAAGGCAATGGAATGTTTCTGATATTGATAAATATATTGAATCTATAAGACAAGACACAGTACCTTTTACATTTGAAGACATTGATGAAGATACACATTATAATGACATTGTCACAACCGTTTTGCGTACGGCTGAAGGCATAGATTTGACATTGTTAGACAGTAAATATGCCAAATATATTGTGCAACAATCAGCAAAACATATAGAAGAAAAGAATGTTGAAATAATAAATAATCACTTAAAGCTTACGCGTGAAGGAATATATATAAGCGATTTGATAATGAGTGACTTAATGATAGTTTGATGATATATGGAAAGTCTGGAATTTGAGAAATATTGGGAAGAGAATCGTGAAAAAATCCTGAATTCCAACAGTGAATACATTAAAGCAAGAGATAGCTACAAGTCTATGTCTGGAGCAGATTATTTGCTTTATGCCATTCCGGTTGTTGCTGGTATAGTTTTTATGGACTATTGTAAATTTATTGAGCAGGAACTTCTGAAATGGTTTGCTGGAGCAGTTGTCGTTATTATTTGTTTTGTATTATGCGTATGGATAAAGGTACTTAGTTCCGGTAGTAATACTCCATTGGAAATTGAGAAGAAAATAAAGTTGCAATTAAGAGATAAATTATTAAAAGAAAGAAATAGTAAAGATTTATAAAATAATTGGCTATCTTTGCTATGCGTTTTAGACTACAGCCACAGCTTTTGTAAATAAATCTCTATTCAACAAAATGTATATAAATGCAGAAGCTTGTTCATATGCTAATATCGTATAACGCATATTTTCTTATTTGCAGTTACAACAATAATATTGACAAAAATAAATGGAAATAAAAAGTTCTGAATTTGTAATCTCTGCGCCGAGTGTAAATCAATGTCCCAAAGACGTAAAAGCCGAGTATGCCTTTATTGGCAGATCAAATGTCGGTAAGTCAAGTCTGATAAATATGTTATGTAATCATAAAGGGCTTGCAAAGACATCCTCTACACCGGGAAAGACATTATTAATAAATCATTTCATAATAAACAAAGAATGGTATCTTGTGGATCTGCCAGGGTATGGATTTGCCAAACGTTCTAAGACCGTACAACAGAAACTTCAGAACATGATATCTTCGTACATTCTACAACGTGAACAGCTTGTCAATACTTTTGTACTTGTAGACATTCGTCATGCACCAATGGCAATTGATGTGGATTTTATAAACTGGCTGGGGCAAAGTAGTGTGCCTTTTGCTGTTGTTTTTACAAAAGCCGATAAACTGACACCATCAAAAGCCAAACAAAGTGCCGAGGCTTGGATGAACAAGCTCAAAGATAGTTGGGAAGAACTTCCACCCTATTTCATTACAAGTTCAGAAAAAAGAATTGGACGTGATGAAATACTTAATTATATTGAAGGTATAAACAAGTCTCTAACGGAAGATTCTTCCAAAGTATAATTTAAAGTGTAAAATGGTTCCATATATAGATGTGCAAAATCTTTCCAAATCATTTGGTGCACATGTTCTTTTTGAGAATATTTCATTTTCTATTTCAGAAGGGCAGCACGTTGGATTGATAGCGAAAAATGGTACTGGTAAAAGTACTTTGTTATCGATACTTTCAGGAAAAGAAGGTTATGATTCTGGAAATATCATATTCAAACGTGATCTTAAGGTAGGAATACTGGAACAGAATCCGTTTTTTGATCCTAAAGAATCTGTACTCGATGCTTGTTTTAATCATCACGGTGAAGCAGAGAAGGTGTTGCGTGCCAAACAGATACTTACTCAGCTGAAAATAAAAGATCTCAATCAGCCGATGGGTGAACTAAGCGGTGGCCAGCAAAAACGTATTACATTGGCTAATGTTCTGATTACTGAGCCTGACTTACTTATACTTGACGAGCCGACCAACCATCTTGATCTTGAAATGATTGTGTGGCTTGAAGGTTATCTTTCACGAGGCAATAAGACTTTGTTTATGGTTACTCATGACCGTTACTTTCTTGACAAGGTCTGTAATATAATATTAGAATTAGATAACAAAACCATTTATACCTATCGTGGTAATTACGAATATTATATAGAAAAACGTCAAGAGCGTATCGATACTGCCATGGCTGAAATAGCAAGGGCGAACAATCTTTATCGGCGTGAACTTGAATGGATGCGCCGGATGCCACAAGCACGAGGTCATAAGGCGCGTTTCAGGGAAGATGCCTTCTATGAACTTGAGGCAAAAGCAAAGCAACGTATTGAGGAAAGACAGATGCGTCTGAAGTCGCGAAATGTTTATATCGGTTCCAAAATATTTGAATGCCAATATGTGTCAAAAGCTTGGTCAGACGAAAAAGTTATACTTAAGGACTTTTACTATAACTTCAGTCGTTTTGAAAAGATGGGTATCATTGGTAACAATGGTAGTGGAAAATCGACATTTATAAAACTGCTTTTAGGTATAATACAACCTGACAGTGGAAAGTTTGATATTGGTGACACTGTACGATTCGGATATTTCTCGCAGGATGGACTTAAATTCAATGAGGATCAGAGGGTAATTGACGTCATCTCAGAAATAGCCGATTATATCGACTATGGAGGAGGCAAACATATAACAGCATCACAGTTGTTGCAACATTTTCTTTTTACTCCCGAGCAACAATATGACTACGTGTACAAATTGAGTGGCGGGGAACGCCGCAAACTCTATTTGTGTACTGTACTAATGCACAATCCCAATTTTCTGGTACTTGATGAACCTACAAATGATTTGGATATTCCAACACTGCAAGTACTTGAGGAATATTTGCAAGACTTCCCAGGATGTGTCATTATAGTTAGTCATGACAGATACTTCATGGATAAGATAGTAGATCATCTTCTTGTTTTTCAGGGCAATGGAGTGATAAAAGATTTCCCTGGAAATTATACGCAATATCGTGAATGGAACTCTCTGAGACCTAAAGAAGAGAAGTCTAAGAGTCAATCCTCAGAGAAAAAGGAAAGAAGAGTTCCGAATAATACGGGACTCAGAAAAAAAACTTACAAAGAAAAATGTGAGTTTGAACAATTGGAGAAAGATATTGCTGCATTAGAGGATGAGCAGAAAAACATAGAAGAAGCGCTGTGCAGTGGAAATCTTTCTATAGATGAACTTACAGAAAAGAGTAAGCGTCTTCCGGTGTTAAAAGACGAACTTGACGAAAAAAGTATGAGATGGTTAGAGTTGTCGGAACTTGCCTGATACAATAAATATAAAAATTTCATCGGCATAATAGTGCCGATGAAAAACATATATAATGTATCTGCCTATAAGGCTTATATATTCGTTAATTATCAGTTTTAGATGCAGCACTATTATATATAATATTTAATCAAAATATCACTTTAATGTTTTTTGTTTAAGATGATGTAAATCAGATGATTCGTTGTGTAACAAGTCTTTCTTATATACGATGAAATGGGCTATAAATGAGGTTGCCTGGTCTGTTTCATGGTACCGTAAAGTTTTATAAACAGCATGAAATGGAGGTTCTTGATATACGCAATGAGGAGCTGTAGAAATTAAGTGAGGATAGGTTTTATATATGAAGTTCCATGGAATGAAGAAAACGTCCGGACAAAGTGAACTGTATGAACAGCAGCTGCACATCCTACGCGTGATAATAAATCCACGTTGCATCAACCGATAAATCCAAAGCGCAAGAATGATGCATGTTTTTGGAGTGTTATCTTGGCAGTCATGTCAGTGTTTCTCAAGAAAACTTAACCGCCTTACTTACAGATTTTCTTGACTTTATTTTGACAAAATAAAATTGCAAAATAGATGTAAGGAAATGTTTAATACACCATTAGAAAAGCCTGTTCTGTCTTTATAGCTTTATCGTATATATCCTGTTGTGCAATCCCCGATAATCCACATCACATTCCGTTTCTACCCGTTTTAGGGTCTGATTACGCCCGTATCATGGTGTGATATTGTACGTTTTAGCCTCTGAAACGGGCCATATCACTTGCCCAAACGGTGTATTTCGTGTAATTGGAAAATCACCTCTAAATATAAGTTGTTGATATACAACTTCTTGTGTGATGTCATTATTTCTCGCGCATTTGCATCTGAAGGAAAGTCTGATTGCAAATTCTCGCTTAATTTTTGGGGTATAACAGAAAACTCAGATGGAAAAATCGCATTACACTGAAAATTTGTAACTGCCCGATATCTTCGCTTATACTGAAAACAACTACGGTGATACGCGATTTATATCACTTTTTTTGAAACTACTCCAACGGAATTTCTACAGAGCCAAGTAAAGTTAGATGAACTGGTATGATATGTATAATCTGTAGATCAAAACTTCGTCTTTTATAGCTTGTGTGTTTCTAAAATAAGAAAAGTTATTAAGTTGATATGGACGTAATTTTAGCTTAACATTTGTAAAAGAATTGTTTGCGATGAAATCATATAATTTTTGTTGTTGTATGCGGACTCTAATGGATTATTTTCCGATGGAATCGCATATTTTTATTCAACCAAACCTCTTCTTTGAACATGTACTATTATGTAAATATGGACTGGATGGAGAATAATAGCCGGTTGCATGGTAAATATAAATATTTTATGCAACCGGGGATATATTATAATTAATGAATTTCTAGAATTGTGGAACGATAGCTAGATATTCTATATCAAAGTTATTTGTGTTCTCAAGGCAATGAGTATGTCCTTTAGGACAATAGTGTACTTTTCCTTCGTTTACAATCTCTATATTACCATCATAAGTAGCTTTGGCTGTACCTTTAATCATATAAATAATTTCGCAACTATCATTGTGGCAATGCATACCTATGGAAGCACCAGCTTTAAGTGTGTGATGCATGATTTTGCAATTGCTGTCAGTATGGCTTTGCATTACCAGTTCCCCTTTGCCCCCTTTGAATCCATCAAGGAGATTCTTCTCAATTTCATTAAAATCTATAATCATATCTAATGTTGTTTGGTAATTATTTATCAGTTGTTTTTATTGCTTCGTGTTGTGGTATATTAGAGCGATTGTAGAAGATCATGCATCTGAGTTATATATGGATTGTCGAAAAACATATAACTTATACATATTCCACCAGCCAGCCCACCCTCGCAGGCAAGGAAATATGAACTTATAGCTGTACTACGTTCACAATGTATACTGGCATTTATATATTTGTGTAACATGTAAGAACCAATGTATCCGGTTGAACATCCCAAAAACAGAGGTACCATATATTCCGCGTATGGATTGCTTTTATATAAAGCTATGGATAAAAAGGTAACAACCATGAAAATTAATCCAATAATGACGGAAATCTTCTTTGTACTTCTTACAAAATAATGGCCGGTGATCATCGCTACGACGAAGCCGCCTAGCAACATACCGTAGAACATTACGGAACGTTCAAGGCTTATTATCAATCCGATGATAATATATATCACGGCAAGTGCAAGAAAATATTTTATTCCGTGTGAATAAAAGAATCTATCTGTGGAGATAATATTTACATTATCATCAGGTGTCTTGAACGGAAATCGAACCATACATACCAATATAATTGCAAATATTATGCACGAGTTTGCAATTATGTCAGTATCAACACTATTGGTCATGGTCATGGCAACAACTGCTATGGCCGGTCCTGCAGATAAAGAAAAACGCGAGATCCAAGACGCTGCGACGTTTGCATCTGTACGATTATAAGATTCACATTTGTCTATCATAAGCACACCTGTAAGTGTTCTTTTTGACAAACTGTAAAAACATCCAAACAGAAAGCACGATATGTAAAGTAATATATTAAATGTAGAGTCGGTTGTACGGCTTTCATAATCAAGCATGGATATGAAGAGCAGAACAAGTAACATTCCGACGGTAGAGAGTATATAGACTTTGTTTCGTCTGTAATGTTGTATCAGCCAGTTGGTGAAAGGTCCTATTGCAAATAGACCAATTCCAAATAGGCCGACAGCGATACCTAATTCCTTGTGTATGAGCCATGTTGTGTCTATATATCTTTGCAGAAACAGAGGAATCTGCATATATACGGACGTTGTAATCATTAGTTCGGCAATAATTAGGGCAATAAAATCCCTATGCCACAAGTTCTTATGCAAAGGTGTGTTCTGCGAGTCCATTTTTTGAATCAGTAGCTCTCGGATTCATTAGGGAAAGATGATGATTTCACGTCACCGACATAATTACCAATAGCATCTGTCATTATACTGTGTAAATCGGCATACTGACGGAGAAATTTTGGTTTGAAACCTTTATTCATGCCGAGCATGTCCGCATAAACAAGTACCTGGCCGTCTGTACCATTGCCTGCACCAATACCTATTGTCGCACAATTTACCTTTTGGGTTATTTTTGCAGCAAGTTCAGCAGGTACTTTTTCAAGAACAATTGCAAAACATCCGGCTTTATCGAGTGCTTCAGCATCAGCAATAAGCTTTTCTGCTTCCGCCTGTTCTTTAGCCCGAAGTCCATAACCACCGAACTTATGTACACTTTGTGGTGTGAGACCAAGATGTCCACATACGGGAATTCCGGCATCAATAATAGCTTTTACAGTTTCGATGATTTCAATACCTCCTTCAAGTTTTACTGCGTCTACCCCACTTTCTTTCATTATTTTTATGGCATTGCGTACACCATCTTCTCTTGAAATTTGATAACTACCGAAAGGCATGTCGCAGAGGATTAGTGCACGTTGTGCAGCACGGACAACCGCACGTGCATGATAAATCATCTGGTCTACTGTGATTGGTATTGTATTTTCATTTCCTGCCATAACGTTCGATGCAGAATCACCTATCAGTATACAATCAACTCCGGCTTCATCTATTATTGCAGCTGTATTGTAATCATAAGCTGTAAGCATCGCTATTTTTTCTCCAGCTTGCTTCATCTTAATAAAAGTCGGAGCAGTAATCTTCCTTTTGTTTGTACTTAAATATTCTGACATATCTGAATTTTTTAATTGGCATGCAAAATTACAATAAATAGCCAAACTGGCAAAACAAAAATATCATTATATGAATGATCTATGTTTGGTATGAATTAAATATAAAAATGTCAGCACCGGTTTGATTTATTATTCGTATCTTTGCAAAATATTGTGTTATATAATTATGTGCTTATAGCACGGATTTTATACGTAATCTCAATATAAAATAAATTTTTGAAGCGGTCGTTTGGGACGTTTCATACTAATTTTATTATTAAGGTCAACTATTGTAATATGATATAAGGTATGAAAAAAATAATAGCAGGAACTTTTATTGTGACGTTATTATTCTCTTGTCATCAGGAAAATGCTCTTGAAAGGAGAGATATAAATACCGATAGTATTGTGGCTGATTCATCTGTAAAACTTACTGATGAATTAAATACTCCAATATGTTCAGTTCATTTGAGTGTAAAGTATGTTAAAGGTAAAGGTGCGAATATGCTTAACACGGCTTTTCTGAGAAATGGAATAATGCTGCCTGATTATATGGAATATTCCAATGGAGATGGAATACGTGAGTCTGTGGATTCGTTTGTTGTGCGGTATCTTGCTGATTATGTTGATTTTTACAGAAAGATATATAAAAATGACAAATCTCATCCAGAACTTTACAACAACAGATACTCATTAAATACTAGTATCTTGTCTGAGAAAGAAAACATAATTACTTATCTTGCAAATATATCATCTTATGGGGGAGGATTATATGATACGAAACAGACATTGGCCCGGAATTTTGATGCAGAGAATGGACGACTTATTACGTTAAATGATATTTTAATGCATGGTTATGAGAAAATGTTAAAAGACATCATATTAAATAAATTATTTGAGAAGTATGACGTTGATGATGTTGAGGGCTTGAAGAAAAAATATATATTTGCAGATGGATATATATATATTCCGGATAATTTTATTATTGGAAGAGATAATATAACTTTTATATATTGCGAAGATGAAATAGCACCGCATGAGGAAGGTGAAATAAGGATTAAAATAAATAATTCGGATTTAAATGATTTGAAAAAGCCAGACATTAAATAATCATTTTTCATTATGAATGAGATTCTTGAATATTTTCCACATATTACTGACGAACAGCGTATACGCTTGGAAAAATTGAAACCTTTATATTCTGAGTGGAACAGTAAAATAAATGTAATATCCCGTAAGGATATTGATAATATATATTCGCATCATGTACTACATTCTTTAGCAATAGCTAAGGAGATAAATTTCTCTGATGGAAGTAACATTCTTGACTTTGGAACAGGAGGTGGTTTCCCTGGTATTCCACTTGCGATAATGTTTCCAAATTGTCAGTTCAAGTTGATAGACAGAACTGGTAAAAAGATTAAAGTTGTGAACGAAGTGGCTGTTTCTCTTGGATTAAGAAATGTAGAGGCGGCCCAAATATCTGGAGAAGAAGAGAAAGGAAAGTATGATTTTGTTGTCAGTCGTGCTGTGATGCCATTACCGGATTTGATGAAAATTGTAAAGAAAAATATATCCGGTAAACAGAGAAATGCATTGCCTAATGGAGTGCTATGTCTAAAAGGTGGAAATATAGATTCTGAAATTCACAATTACAGACACATTGTTCAGAAGACAGATATTGGTAAAATATTTAGTGATGAATGGTTTAGGAATAAATATATAATTTACGTACCAATATGATAAAGACAGAATGTTTTGTATGCAATATGTTACAGGAGAACTGCTATGTTGTGAGTGATGATACTAAAGAATGTGTCATTATTGATTGTGGCGCATTTTATGATCCGGAACGTAAAGCTATAATAGAATATATTAAAGGAAATGGATTGAAGCCTGTGCATCTGCTTGCAACCCACGGTCACTTTGATCATAATATTGGAAATAATACAGTATATGATGAATTCGGCCTAACTCCAGAAGTGTCTTGTGCAGATGAAAGTCTTATTGCCAGTATTGATAAACAGGCAGAAGCATTATGCCAGATACGAATTGATTACAAGTCGCCACTTCCTGATCATTTTTTGAAACGAAATGAAATTATTCGTTTTGGAGAACACGAAATGATGGTAATAGAAACACCCGGTCATTCACCAGGGTCTGTTACATTTTATTGCGCAAAAGAGGAAATAGCGTTTACTGGTGACACTTTATTTAGGCATTCTATAGGACGAACAGATTTTGCAGGAGGGAATATGATGCAGATAATACAAAGTCTCCGGATGCTTGCACAATTACCCGATGAAACAGTGATATTACCTGGTCACGGTGATAAAACAACAATAGGTGAAGAGTTGGCACACAATCCTTATATGGAAAGATAAAAGGTGAAAGAAAAACTTATATTAGGTATTGATCCCGGCACTAACATAATGGGATATGGCTTGTTGCGTGTTAATGGTAATAAAGCAAAACTTGAAAACATGGGAGCCTGGGACATGCGTAAAATGAAAGATCCGTATTTGCGTTTAGGTTACATATTTGAACAAGTGACGGATGTAATATGTAAATATTTTCCAGATGAGATGGCTATTGAAGCTCCTTTTTTTGGTAAGAATGTACAATCCATGCTTAAATTAGGCCGCTCTCAAGGAGTAGCTATAGCAGCTGCAATACATAACAAACTTCCTATTTATGAATATGCTCCACTGAAAATAAAGATGGCTATAACTGGTCAAGGGCAAGCGTCAAAAGAACAAGTTGCAGATATGCTGAAACGTCTATTAAAAATTACAGATGAGCAGATGCCACATTTCATGGATGCAACAGATGCTTTAGGAGTTGCATATTGTCATTTCATGCAGAAAGGTAATGTTGTAACAGATGTTCACTACAAAAGTTGGAAAGATTTCGTGAAAAAAAATCAGGAGCGTATATGCAAAAAATCATAGAAATAAGAGAAGGTGTGACCCGAAAACCGGAATGGCGTATGAAAACTCCGGTGAATTTTGAATTACTTTATGGAGAGCAACTGGCTATTGTTGGAAATAACGCCAGTGGTAAATCTATGTTTATAGATATTCTTACAGGAAGACATCCTCTCTTATCAGATAATAGCTTGCAATATGATTTTTCACCAAGTAAAAAAGAGTATGCATCCGACAATATCAAATATATAAGATTCAAAGATTCGTACGGTACAGATACAGACCGCAACTATTATATGCAACAACGATGGAATCAAGGCGAAATCGGGAATTCATCAGTTACAGTAGCGGATAAGTTGAAAACGGAGTTGGGAAACTTTGAGAAAAAGCTTGTGAGTGATGATACATATAGAAAATTATATGATATGTTATCCATTGACACAATCATAGAGAAGAGAATCATTTCATTATCAAGCGGTGAACTTCGTAGGCTGATTTTAGCATTATCAATATTTACCCAACCGCGTGTTCTTATTATAGATAATCCGTTTATAGGTTTAGATTCACAAACACGTGAGATGTTAAAAGCGCTTTTGGAGACACTATGTAAAGTTCAGACAGTACAACTAATATTAGTTCTCAATGATGAAAAGGAGATTCCAAAATTTGTGACACATGTTGTTGAGGTTTGTGATATGAATGTAAAAAATAAACAAACAGTAAATGATTATATAAGAACTCATCGTAAAGAAAGATCGGAAGAAATTCCTTTGGAAAAATCCAAAATGCAGAAGATTCTTTGTTTACCATATAGTGATAATGGAAACTCTCATTCTTATGAGTATGCAATACGTATGCACGATGTTTCAATTAACTACGGACAAAATATAATTTTAAATAAAATAAATTGGTGTGTAAAAAATGGTGAACATTGGGCTGTTACAGGAAGAAATGGAAGTGGTAAATCAACATTATTGAGTATAGTTTGTGCAGACAATCCTCAAAGTTATGCTTGTGATGTCACATTATTTGATAAACAAAGAGGCACTGGAGAAAGTATCTGGGAGATAAAAAAACATATAGGATATGTTTCACCTGAGATGCATAGAGCATTTAAACATAATATACCGGCAATAGATATTGTTCATAGTGGTTTTAGTAACTCTAATGGACAAAATGTACGAATGTCAGAAGAGAGTTCCAACGTTTGTCATTTTTGGATGAATATGTTTGGCATAGAATCGCTGGCAGAACGTACATTCTTAAATCTTTCAAGCGGAGAACAGCGCTTGGTACTGTTAGCACGCGCTTTTGTAAAAGATCCAGACCTGATAATATTGGACGAACCTCTACATGGGTTGGACCATCATAATAAAACACTTGTAAATAGTATTATAGATACATTTTGTAAACGTAAAAATAAAACATTAATAATTGTAACTCATTACAAAGATGAGTTGCCCAAATGTATTGATAGAGAATTTGAGATAATAAAAGCATAAAAACAATTAAGTATTTAAATACAATAATTATCTATTATGAAAAAATTATTATTACTTGTATTCGCGTGTTTTATGACATTGAATGTATCATCACAGGATATATTTAATGAAGTAAAAAAACTAAAAGCCAATGCTGAAGCATTGATGAATGATGTGACAAAAGATCTTGAAACAAGAAAAATAGCATGTTTCAAAAACGATGCATTGTATTATCTAATGGGAAAGGCTGCAACCGAGGATACTTTTACAGAGTATGAATTAGGTGTTCAAGCTAATGCTATGATAGATTTTGTAAATTTATATCTAAAGCGCCTAGGCAATGAAAAGAAAAAGAAAGACCGTGATATTATTATGGCAAAATTCAAGAACGCGACCATACAAAATACATTGTTTAATGATACGGATAAAGAACTTGTATATGCTTATGTTGATAATGATAAATATATAACACAATTCTCATTGGATACAGATTGGACAAAAGCATTGGAGGCTGTTAGGAAATAGCATATTGGTAATAATACCAATATGTATTTCCATAAGTTTCGCAGAGTTTATTTTTCCGTTCTGTATTATCGAGAATTTCGCGTTCCATTTTCTGGTAATCTTGAAAATCAGCATCCATAATACTGTTTTTAAATATTACTTTAGGGTCTGTGTGTGAATGAACATATAATGTAAGTGCTTCACGATAGTGTTTGGGTAATAAGTCATTGATATCATAGTATCTTGTTATATCCTCAACAAAAGCATCCAAATTTTTGTCCATAAGATAGCCGCATAAAATATAATCTGCAATTTGTTTATTCATTCGACAATTGTGCTTAATATATTCTATATTATTAGAAATATGATTATGTGGAACATCTAAACCTAAATGATGATATATTTCATTAAGATTTATTTTTTTCATTATTATATAGTCCGGCAATAATGCCGCAGATCCTCCTTTTAAAGGATATTCAAATAATTTTTCTGCTAAAACATTCTGTTTTGATAATGTATATATGGTAAGTGCAGTGAGGTGTGTGTCTGTTATATTCACCTTACGAACAGAAGAAAGCGCATCATTATACTTTTTTTCGTAAATACACTGTAACATATGTGCTCTTGCATGAACAAGTTTATTATTATTGCTAAACGTACATATATATAATAACAACACGGTAATACCTAATAGATTTATCCATAAAATATTTATGAATGAATGATTCAGTATAATCTGGTTATTTTTCTTATCCGTTTTCAGGATTAATCTTGAAAACAAAACATAAAGAACTATTACAACTATGGATATAATTGCTATGAAACTAAATGATATGTTAAGTTCTTCAGTCAGTTGTCCTCCTGTAATAAAAGTTAAAAGTATTGCTGAGGGAAAGAATGTCCATGCTGGAAATATTAAATGTTGTTTCCATATTTTGGAAATAATAAAGTTAATTGATAAAATAAGGAGAGCTATTAAAATAGCTCCCCATAAATGGTTGTAGTGTGTATGGCCATTTGAATACGTATATTGCATTAGTGATAGGATATCTGACTGGTAAAAATACAGATAACAGAAACAAAACAATACAAATACGATATTACATAATATATATGTCTGAGAGTACCTCTTATCCATATTTTGTCAATTCTTCTTTAGTACAACAGCCGAGCGCGCAGGAATGTATAGTTTCAGCCATTCTTTGCGTTCGTTTACATATGCTTCATCATAGTTAGTCAGATGAGAAATTGTATCATCGGCAAAACCATTTCCTCCAAATTCCTTAGAGTCTGTATTCAATACGACATCGTAAGAACCGGTGGGAACAAGGAATCCATAATCTGTAAATGAACGTGTAGGATTGAAGTTAAATACAAAAATCAAATCTCCTCGCATATATGCTAAAATCTGGTCACCATCGTTATGCCAAATCTCTGTAACCGGGGTCTTCTGTATACTCTTTATACTTTTCAGCACTTTTATCATCTGACGATCAAAATCTCCAAGGTAATGATAGTCAAGCTCATTATTATCTACAAGATTCCATTGCCTTCGTGCGTATCTATAGCTCCATCCATTTCCTTCACGTGGAAAATCAATCCATTCTGGGTGTCCGAACTCATTACCCATGAAATTCAAATAACCACCATTTATGGTTGAAGCCGTAACAAGGCGTATCATCTTATGTAAGGCTATTCCACGATTTACAGTTCCAGTTTCATCACCTTTTTTAAAATGCCAATACATGTCGGCATCTATCAGACGAAATATTATAGTTTTATCTCCAACTAAGGCTTGGTCATGGCTTTCACAGTAACTGATCGTTTTTTCATCACGACGTCTGTTGGTTGTCTCCCAGAATATGGAACTAGGCTTCCATGCCTCATCTGGCAATTCCTTTATTGTTTTTATCCAATAATCTGGTATGTTCATTGCCATGCGATAATCAAAACCGTAACCACCATCGGTGAATTTTGCAGCAAGCCCTGGCATACCACTGACTTCTTCTGCTATTGTAATGGCATTCGGATTAACCTGATGTATGAGAATATTAGCCAATGTAAGATAGCATATTGCATTATCGTCCTCATGCCCATTGAAATAATCCCCATATCCGCAAAATGCTTCTCCTAATCCATGACTATAATAAAGCATTGAAGTTACACCATCAAATCTAAATCCGTCAAAATGAAATTCTTCAAGCCAATATTTGCAGTTTGATAACAGGAAGTGAATAACTTCGTCCTTTCCATAGTCAAAGCAAAGACTGTCCCATGCCGGATGTTCATGCCGATCGCCGGGATAAAAATATTGATTAGGATCACCGGCTAGATTACCTAGTCCTTCACATTCGTTCTTTACTGCATGGCTGTGTACTATATCCATAATTACAGCAATTCCGTTCTGGTGGGCTGTGTCTATTAGCATTTTCAACTCTTCTGGAGTTCCAAAACGGCTTGATGCGGCAAAGAAGCTACTGACGTGATATCCGAATGATCCATAATAAGGATGTTCCTGTATGGCCATGATTTGGATACAGTTATATCCGTCTTTTATGATGCGAGGCAGGACATCGACTCTGAATTCGTTGTATGTTCCAACTTTTTCAGCATCCTGCGACATGCCGATATGGCATTCGTAGATCAATAAAGGAGACGTATTCGGTTTGAATTTCGTTTTTTTCCATTTATATGGTTCCTCAGGATTCCATACTTGAGCGGAAAAGATTTTAGTATTATTATCCTGTACGACTCTCTGACACCATGCTGGGATTCGTTCGCCACAACCACCATTCCAATATACATGCATCTTGTAGAGGTCTCCATGCTTTATAGCTTTCTCACTCAGTTTCAACTCCCAGTTTCCGTAAGCATCAAGACGTTTTGCCTCATATCTTTCCGTTTCCTGCCAATTGTTGAAGTCACCTACAAGATATAATTTTGTGGCATTAGGAGCCCACTCACGGAAGACCCACCCCCGTGATAGTTTATGTAGTCCATAATATTTATGTCCATTTGCGAAATCCGTTAATGTCTGCTTCCCATTGTTGGTCAATGCTGAAAGTTTCCATAGAGCATGTTCGTGTCTTCCACGAATGGCATTCTCATAATCCTTCAAATAAGGATCATTTTTTATTAGTGCAAGCTGTTTATTGTTTGCAGAACCTGTTGTTTTTTTAGTTTTTGCTGCCATGGTGATAAATTTAACTATTTAATGTTAGTCCTCATATCTTAAACCAGATTCGTAATAACCTTGTTTGATTATATTGCCATTACGGTCCTTTTCTATAAATTTTCCATCGCGAAGATCATCCACATACGAACCCTCAAAACGGATGCCATCCTTGTTTTCCTCTATAGCATTACCGTTTCGCATACCATTCTTGTATATTCCCTTAAAACGGCTGCCGTCTGCATAATGGATTATTATTTCTCCGTCAACTTTTCCATTTTTGAATGTTCCTTCAAAGATGTCACCATTTTTCTTTACAAGTTTCCCCTTGCCATTTTGCATGTCGTTTTGCCATTGTCCGGTATATGAATCGCCATTCTGCCATACGTATGTGCCTTGGCCATCTTTATCACCTTCTTTAAACATTCCTGTATATTTGTCCCCATTTACATATTTGAATATTCCGGTTCCGGTTCTTTCGCCCTGCACGTAATCGCCTTCATACACATCTCCATTTTGGAATTTGTATATACCTTTTCCATTTTGTATGTCATTAAGCCATTCTCCAATATAAACATCACCGTCGGCATATCTGTTGGTTCCTTTGCCTGAACGTTGGTTGTTTATCCACATTCCGTCGTACGTAGTGCCATCACCCCAATCGAAAAATCCTTTTCCGTTTTTCTGGTCATCCTTCCATTCGCCTTCATAATATGCTCCACCGGCGAAAGTGTATTTACCTTTACCTTGACGTTTGTCTTTTTGCCAGTTTCCTTCATATTTGTCGCCGTTATAGTAATACATAACACCATATCCTTGTTGATAATCGCGAAACCATAGGCCTACGTATTTGTTATTATTCATGAAATAGTAGGTTCCGTAACCATGCTGCTGATCCTGAAACCATTCTCCTTCATATTTCTCACCATCAGAGAAAGAATATATTCCTTTTCCTTGGCGTTTACCTTTTACATACTCTCCTTCGTACGTATCTCCGTTTTTGAATGTGGTTATTCCTTTACCGTTAGGCTTGCCGGACTGCATCTCGCCTTTATATAATCCGTTATCACGTGTAACACATGAACCTAATGTTATTTTTTGGGCTGAAATGACAGATGGTATGAAAAATAAAAATATGGATAATAAACGAGTCTTCACTTTTCTGATTTTTGATATGTTTATGCCAAAAGTATGAAAATTACACGATATCTCAAAAATAATTTAGTTTTTTTTGAAAAAATAAGTATTAGATATTTACCAGTTTATGGCATTCATTGCAATAATAGAATTATTGTATTTATATATTCCCAATATAACATTTTACTAGATATGCAAGACTATAAAGGATTATCTATGTCAGATTTAATCATCTCGATTTAGCCATTATGACTTCATTGTATATTTATTCATTTCAAAGACGAATAAAATATCAACGTAATTTTATAAAAAATAAGGATTAACAGAGATCATAAAGTTAACCTAATATGATTACTTGTTTTTTATAATATGTCGAAACCGTATTTTTGTATTTCCAAAAGAAGCTGTTTCATGATATGAAATATACTTTTTTGCTTGCTCATAAAGACCTTTTTATCACGTAAAACAGCCTTTATTGTGATGCAATGTGGCCTTTCTTGTAAAGGTTGGATATATAATAATAACAGTAGTTATAAACTATTGACAATCAAATGAATATATAAAATTATTTAATCTATTTATTTACCATAAAGTGTTGTGGGGAGATGACAAATAGTCGTAATGCGGAGATTTTTGCTGTAAAATATACAGATCTCATGTGACTATTGAAATTTTATGCAATACGCATGTTTGTTGATTTAATGTAAGTTTTATAAAAGTCATGAATTTGCAAGAACAAGATTACGTTATCTCCTGTTGTAGCATCCAGATCACAAACACAGAAAATGTAATAGATCAAATATGTTATTTGCAGAATAACATATTTGATCTATTGGTATCTTATAGAATTACCAGATTTTCTTTCTATTGTTTGATGATAAATTCTTTTGGCTTCAAAAATTATTAGTTAGAAATGAAGATATTAACTTGTGTGTCGGGATATTTTTAATACGTTTTTTGTTTCATTTGTTATTTTATAGCGATTGTCCGGTCGTTCACTTACAAGCCATAGTATATCCCCGCTAGCATCTGTGATGACAAGTTGTTTGTCTTTTTCAAAACTTGTTTTTTTTATATCTGTCATATAATCGCTTATAAGTTTTGATCCCTTCATACCTAAAGGACAAAATCGGTCCCCTCTTGACGCATTCCTTATTGTTAAAGGAAAATCTATCTTGTCTGCATCCAGACACGCACAATCTGCAGATTTATCAATCTGATAGGCCGTATTTTTAATTTCATGGCGAAATGTAAATTTTGTTTTTTCGTCGTAAACGTATATTCCTGTTTCTGCCACCTTCATGACCTTATCCTTGGTATTTTTATCACGCTTTCTTATTATGAGTGTTCCCCTATCCAATAATAAATCATAATTATCAGAGCTCCATTTTCTGCCACTTGTACCGTCCAACCTCTCATATATATGTTTTATGGTTGTTGGACTGAAATTGTATTCCTTAAGGATGTGAAAAAGAGTATATTCTGGTGATGGTTGTAATTTCAGCTTTGCTATATCAATTTGCCCTGCACACAGCACATCGTTCACAGATTGACTGATTGACGAATCAAAGACTTTGATTGACTCTGATACATTCAATGAAGTATTGAATATATTTTTTCTCACGCTTGGATTAATGGTTTCCAATAAAGGTATAACATTCAGTCTTATCTTATTACGCATGACATCATCTATAAAATTTGTACTGTCTGTGACGTAATCTTGATTAAGAGAATGCAGAAAAGCCTCAATATCTTTTCTGCCAACGCATAATAACGGTCTTATTATATGTCCGTTGACAGGTTGTATGCCCTTCAGACCGTTTATGCCTGTGCCACGGATAAGGTTCAACAATACTGTTTCAACACTGTCATCCTGATGGTGAGCCACACAAATGGCTTCCGCGTCCATGTCTTTTCTTAGTTGTTCAAAATAGCTGTATCTCAAGTCTCTTGCAGCCATCTCAATGCTTATCTTCTTGTATGTCGCGTATGAACGCGTATCAAAATGACAACGATGGAGTTTTATGTCAAGGCTTTCGCATAAATCCACACAGAACTTCTCGTCTCTGTCAGATTCTTCACCTCGCAGATGGAAATTGCATGTAACAGCATCTGTATCTATTCCCATCTTTTTCATCACCAACAAAAGGGCTACGCTGTCCGCTCCACCGGACAGCGCAACCAAATATTTGCGGTTTGCTCTGAATAAGTCATATCTTTTAGAAAAGTCTATGACTGTTTCTACGAAACGATACTCTATATTCTTCTCATTCAACATATAATACAAGTCCCTTCAAGTATTCTCCTTCCGGATGGTATATGTTTATGGGATGATCTGCAGGCTGGTGCAATTGATGTAGAATCTTAACTTTACGATTGGCTTGCACTGCTGCTGTAAACACTGCATTCCTGAAATTATCTTTTGTAATTATCTGTGAACAACTGAAAGTGAACAATATACCGCCTGATTTTATATGTTGAAGTCCTTTTTGATTTAGGCGTGTATATCCTTTTAATGCATTATGAATAGCATTGCGGTGTTTTGCAAATGCCGGAGGATCCAATATGACAAGATCATATTTTTCCTGACACTTGTGATCAAGATATTTGAATGCATCTTCACAGAATGCAGAATGACGTTTGTCATCAGGGAAGTTCAATGCGATATTCTGGTTTGTCAGTTCTATGGCTTTTGAACTGCTGTCAACAGAATGTACTATTTTAGCACCTCCACGCATGGCATATACAGAAAACCCGCCTGTATAACAGAACATATTTAAAACGCTCTTGTCTTTTGAGTACATTTCAAGCAATTTGCGATTTTCACGTTGATCTACAAAAAAACCGGTCTTCTGTCCCTTCAGCCAATCCACATGGAACTTAAGACCGTTTTCCAATGTGACATCACTGTTCATCTTACCATAAATGAAACCATTGCAACTGTCTATATCCGCTTTGTAAGGCAATGTCGTTTCACTCTTGTAGTATATGTTTCTGATTCTGTCGCCCATGACAGTGATTATTGCCTTACATATCTCATTTCTGAACATGTGTATTCCTACATTGTGTGCCTGCATTACTGCAGTATCACCGTAGCAGTCTATTATCAATCCGGGAATATTGTCACCCTCTCCATGGAACAGTCTGAATGTTGTATTATAATCATTGTTTATTATTCCAAGGGCTTTTCTCATATTGTATGCAGCTAAAATACGTTGCTGCCAGTATTCGTCGTTGATTTCAATGTCTGAGAACGAAAGCACTCTTATTGCTATTGTGCCTATTTGAAAAAATCCGATTGCAATAAAGGCATTGTCATTGGTAAAAACTTTTACAATGTCTCCGTCTTCTATATTTTCATCCATAGAATTAATTGCACCGGAAAATATCCATGGATGAAATCTTTTGAGACTTTCTTCTTTTCCTCGTTTTAAATATACAGATTTATACATTTGCAATAGATTTATTTATTATTGTCTTTTATTATCAAAGAATAATCACCGCTTTCTTTTAAAGAAATAATTTCCTTATATAATCGTATGCAAGCCCATGCATCAGTTGCAGCATAGCTCATTTGCTTTTCACTTAAAACATCCGCATCCCAATTTGTCAAACGTTGTCTTTTACTTATTTTTTGCTTAAAAAGATTAGCGTATAGTTTCTGTAGGCTTTTGTCTTCTATGCCTATCTCCCCTATTATATCTTGTATATCAATAAACAATCCTGGCTTGAATTCTTGACGTTTTTGTAATGCCGCCAAATCGTCATGCCAAGACAAACCTATCATTGGTACTTCTATATTGCTAAGCAATGAGACTACAGACGGTACCATTCCTATATAATTGAGACGGAATAAAAAGCATATATCTTCTGTTGCAACCTGCAATAATGAGACTTTGTGTTGTTGACCTTTTTTGAATGAAGGCCTTGTTTCTGTATCAACGCCTAAAATCTCTGTTGACAACAAAAACGCAACCGCCTTATCCGCTTCACGTTCACTATTCACGGTTATAATCTTTCCGGGAAAGCTTGCTAACGGCAAATCCTTTATATCGTCTTTATTTAACTTGTTGTATATTGTCTTCATTGTTTGCATTTAAAACAATTTGCAAAATTAGAAAAAAGTTGCGAATTTATGGTCGTTTCCGACTTTTTTACGCTATTTTTGCACATAAATAATTGAACAAAGAAATGGTCAAGAAGAAATCCGAGCGTAAACCGAAAAACATAATGGAAGCAGTGGGCTTTCAGAATATATTTAACAGTGAGAAAACAGATTTTTTATTAGGACTTATAATATTAATCATTGCAACATATATTATCATCGCAATGGTTTCTTTTTTAAATACAGGGCAGGCCGACCAGAGTATACTTGAAGATTTAAGACCGGGGGAATGGCTGAATACCAATCATGTATTCAAGAATTATTGTGGAAGTATTGGAAGTATCATCGCATATACATTAATAACAGTGAATTTTGGCTTACCGGCATTTATCATACCTGTTTTTTTTATAATTGTCGGGTTGAAAATGATGAAAATATGTACGGTAAACCTTTGGAAATGGTTTATGTGTCTTACAATAGTGATGATTTGGACATCTGTATCATTTGCCAAATTTCTAGCACCTTTAATGGAGAACAGCATATTTAATCCTGGGGGAAATCATGGATTGTTTTGTGTTCAGAACATGGAGAATGTTATAGGTGCTCCGGGCTTGACTGCAGTTCTTATTTTTGTAGCAATTGCCTTTTTGACATATTTGAGTGCAGAAACTATAAATATTGTAAGAAAGGTACTTAATCCGGTTGGATACCTTACACGGAAGGTAAAATTTACTGTTATAAGTAATACAAACCACGATTCTTCAGATATGCAAATTGTAGAAAATGAAGATAAGAAGGAAATGGCAGGTATGAATGATTCTGTAATAAAAGATAAAATACCGGATGATTCAGAAACAATTCACACTCCGACAGTTATTGATCTTACAGAAGACCTCTCAGAGAAGGGCAATAAAAAGAAAATATCTGACGAAAAAGAACCGGCTAAAGATTCAAATAATGAACTCGTTGTTGAAATATCGAAAAATCCGGAACGTCCAGACGCTGATAGTAACAAAAAGGTTGTGAATGACGATGTTCTCAATTCGCCGATAAATCCTAAGGAACCATTTACAAAATACAAGTATCCAACAATAGATTTACTTAAAAAATATGACAATGATGGTAAACCGTTCGTTGATATGGATGAAATCAGGGCAAACAATGAGCAGATTGTAAAAGTTCTGAAAAGTTTTGGAGTAGATATCAGTGAAATAAAAGCTACAGTTGGGCCGACAATAACCCTTTATGAGATAACACCAGCACCAGGTGTTCGTATATCAAAAATAAGAAATCTTGAAGATGATATAGCACTTAGTCTTTCTGCTCTAGGAATAAGAATTATTGCTCCTATTCCTGGAAAAGGAACAATCGGCATTGAGGTTCCAAACCGCAAAGCTAACATTGTATCTATGGAGAGCATTATCAATTCAAAAAAATTCATAGATTCAAACATGGAGTTACCAATAGCATTGGGTAAAACAATTTCAAATGATGTGCTTATTGTGGATTTGGCAAAAATACCACATTTGCTTGTAGCAGGTGCTACTGGTCAAGGTAAATCAGTTGGATTAAATGCTATAATTACATCATTGTTGTATAAAAAACATCCGAATGAATTAAAATTTGTGCTTATAGATCCCAAAAAAGTAGAATTTAGCGTTTATTCTCCTATTGCTGATCATTTCATGGCAACATTACCTGAAAATGATGAAGAACCGATTATAACTGATGTGTCAAAAGTTGTGCGTACATTAAACAGTCTATGCACACTGATGGAACATCGTTATGATATGTTGAAGCAGGCGAAGGTTAGGAATATAAAGGAATATAATCATAAGTATGTAAATCATGAGCTTGATCTGACAAAAGGCCATGAGTATATGCCATATATTGTTGTTATTATCGATGAGTTCGGTGATTTGATAATGACTGCAGGCAAAGAAATTGAAATGCCTATTGCACGCATTGCTCAACTTGCACGTGCTGTTGGTATTCATATGGTCATTGCCACACAACGCCCTACAACAAATATTATAACGGGTACTATAAAGGCGAACTTTCCGGGCAGAATCGCGTTCAAAGTTACTTCGATGATAGATTCACGCACTATTCTTGATCAACCCGGTGCCAACCAACTTGTAGGACGTGGTGATATGCTTATTCTTGATGGACGGACCCCGAATCCAGTTCGTGTACAATGTGCATTCGTTGATACCCCTGAAGTAAAAAATATAAATGAATATATAGAATCACAACCAGGCCCAGTAGAACCCATGGAGCTACCTGAACCAGAAACAAAATCAGATGGTTCTTCGGAAGGTTCTATGAATAATGAAATTTCGAATCTTGATCCCTACTTCGAAGAAGCTGCAAATCATATTGTTACAACACAACAAGGAAGTACAAGTATGATACAACGACGTTTCTCTATTGGTTATAATCGTGCAGGACGACTTATGGATCAGTTGGAAAAGGCAGGAATTGTCGGAGCAGCTCATGGGAGCAAACCTAGGGAAGTTCTTGTGTCAGATATAAATCAGTTAAATGTTATATTAAAACAAATCAAAAATTAACTTATATGAAAAAAATTAATATTATAATCATATTATTGATAATTATTACCACGGGTGTATACGCACAAAATACCACACAGGCTCGTTCTGTTCTTGATAAGACAGCAGGTATTTTAAATAGAAAAGGAGGACTGAGTATAAATTTTTCTATGACTAGTTCAAAAACAGAAACTATTTCTGGTATAATTGCAATAAAGGGTAAGAAATATAATGTACGTACTTCTCAAGCCATAGTCTGGTTTAATGGAAAAACGCAATGGACGTATATGAAGAATACCAATGAGGTAAATATAACGACTCCTTCTCAAGCACAACAGCAAATGATGAATCCGTATGCATTTATAAATATATATCGTAGCGGATACAATCTATCAATGAAAACACAGGGAAAAAATTATGTTGTACATATGACTGCTCAAAATAAAAGTATACAAGAAATATATGTGACAATTAATAAATCAACATATATTCCTTCTGCTGTAAAGATACGTCAAGGTTCAGTATGGACTTCTATATCAATCAGCAACTTTATAACAAAAAATCAGTCTGATAATATTTTCACATTCCGCTCGAAAGATTACCCAAATGCGGAAATTGTCGATTTAAGATAATACAATATTGATGAAAGCCTGTGATTTATTCAAGGAACTGCACCGTCATCGTAAATATGCCGGAATACGTAATGTGAACTTTACAAGAAACCGTACTGCGAAATATGTAATATATTCATTATTCGCATTTGTTATCGTATATTTGATAATAATTGCTATGGGGTTAGCGTTTATCGTCAATGACAATGATAATAACGAAATATCATCAGTAGAATGTATTTCGGCATTGTTTCCATTTATTCTTATGATTGATTTTCTCTGTCGTTTTATTATGCAGCAAACCCCTTCACAAATAATAAAACCTTATACATTATTACCAATAAAGCGTTCATCTTGTATTAAAAATTTCATTTTAACATCATTATTCTCTCCAGGCAACTTCGTATGGTTCGCACTGATATTGCCATACTCACTAATGTCTGTAGTTTTCAATTATGGATTTTCTGTAACAATTATACTTTTAGTGTATTCTTGGATTCTTATAATGGCGAACAACCAATGGTATCTGATTGTGCGAACATTAATAAATGATACCGTTATATATTGGTTGATACCAATACTCGTTTATGCGTTAGTTTTCTCTCCTTCTTTTGTTGGTAGAAATAGTAATATAGAACAGATGTTATATTTCTATTCGGAAATAGGAGCAATGCTGCAAAATAACAATATATTGCCAATTGTTATTGCTCTAATAATACTTGGTGTCCTTGTATTCATAAATCAGAAAGTACAACTTTCATACATTAAAAGGGAAATTTCATCATCCAAAAATCCTGCAAAGCACCAAATAAGTACATTCTCATTTTTAGAAAAATATGGAGAATGCGGATTATATCTACAGCTCGAGATTAAGACAATATTACGCAATAAAAATCCACGTAAAGCTCTGATTTATTCTACTCTTCTAGTTATATTTTTCAGTTGTATTATTAGTTATACGACTGTTTATGATTCCAGATATATGACAAATTTCTGGTGTCTTTATAACTTAGTGATTTATGGTTCAACAATGCTTATTAAGATAATGGGCTACGAAGGTAATTATTTTGATTTCCTAATAACAAGACGAGAAAATATATTATCCTTACTACGTGCCAAATATATATTGTATTCTTTAATGCTTCTATTCCCTTTTATATTGATGCTTCCTATAGTGATTATTGGAAAATGGTCTTTAATAATGTTGGTTTCATTTACTATTTTCACAGCAGGGTTCCAATATTTTATACTTTTTCAAATGGCGGTATACAATCAACAGACAATACCACTAAATACAAAATTTATCGGAAAAAATAGTATGAACGACAACAATTTCCAGATATTGGCAAGTATTGTATGTATGTTATTTCCTGTGCTATTCGTTTCAATATTGCAACTGATGTTTGAAGAAATAATATCATATATAATAATATTAATTATAGGCCTTACATTTATACTGACTTATCCATTATGGCTTCGCAACATATATAAACGTTTTATGAAACGACGTTATATAAAAATGGAGGCCTTTCGTGCGACACGCTGATGTATATGCATTTAACAGAAAATAAACCGCTAACTGTATACAAAGCCAGTGCCGGAAGCGGAAAAACATATACGTTATCAATAGAATATATAAAACTATTGATAACGCAACCTCAATGTTATAGAAAAATTCTAGCAGTTACATTTACGAATAAGGCTACAGAGGAGATGAAAATACGTATCCTTAGTCAGCTTTATGGTATATGGAAACAGTTGCCGGACTCTAAACACTATATTGACAGGGTTACGAGTGACCTGTCTGTCTCAGAGGCGTTTGCTTCTAAACAGGCCGGAATAGCCCTGCATAGCATTATACACGATTACAACTATTTCAGAATAGAAACCATTGATTCTTTTTTTCAGAGCGTATTGAATAATCTCGCAAGAGAGTTAGATCTTACTGCGAATCTCAGAGTTGAATTGAATGATTATCAAATAGAGCAACACGCTGTTGATAAACTCATTGAAGAACTTGGTAAGAAAGATGATCTGTTAAAATGGATTCTTTCATATATTAAGGAAAATATTGAAGACAATAAAAATTGGAATGTAATAAGTCAGATAAAGAAATTTGGAGAAAATATATTCCGTGATTTTTATAAAGCTAATTGTACCTGCCTTAATGAAGTACTTCAAGATAAAATAAAACTACAAAGTTTTACGAAATCTTTGAAAGAAATAATACTTCGTATGAAGATTGGTATGAAAAAACAATGTGAACGTTTCAATTCCATATTGTCTGCATCAGAACTTGAGATTAATGATTTTGCTTATGGAAAAGCCGGAGCATGCGGTTATTTCCTTAAATTATCAGAAAATCAATATGACGGCAGTATACTTACCAAACGTATTCAGTCTGTAATTGAAAGTCCGGATAAGTGGTTGAGAAAAGGTGAAAAAGACAAACACAAGCGAGCAATGCTTGAAAATGTCGTAAATGAAAGTCTGTGGCCTCTACTTGTCGAAACGGAGCAATTACGCTCAAATATGTGGAAGTTTTACAAATCTGCAGAACTTACTTTGCAGCATATCAATCAATTACGCCTGCTTAATAGTATAGAAAATAAAGTCAGAGAATTAAATGCTGACGCAAATCGTTTTCTTTTAAGCGATACACAATATCTATTGCATTCACTGATAAATGACTCAGATTCTCCATTTATATTCGAAAAAATCGGAACACAACTTGAATATGTGATGATAGACGAGTTTCAAGATACTAGCACAATACAATGGAGTAATTTTAAGATTCTACTTGAAGAATGCATGAGCCACAGTACAGAAGGAAATCTGATTGTTGGTGATGTCAAACAAAGTATATACAGATGGCGTTCCGGTGACTGGCGGTTATTGAATAATATAGAGTCACAATTTGCTGATACAGGTAAAAATTTGTCCGTTAAAACACTTGATACCAATTATCGTTCAAGTCGTAAAATAATAGAGTTTAATAATGTATTCTTTAGTACGGCGGCAAAAATTGAATATGAAAAGCAATATAACGAATCACATGATGATCAATTAGCTCGACAGCTCGCATTAGCTTATAGTGATGTTATTCAGAAAATACCAGACACGAAACCGGATAACGGTTTCGTGGATATAGAACTGTTACCACAAAATAATTATCAAGAAAATACGCTTCAACGCATAAGAGAAATTATAGATGAGTTGATAAGCAAAGGCATTCCACAAAATCACATAGCAATAATAGTACGTTCAAACACAAATGCACAACTTATAGCAGAACATTTTTCACAGACTGCAGATTATATAAATATTGTATCGGAAGATGCATTCAAGATTGAAAGTTCTGTAGCCGTAAATATTATTATTAATGCAATACGACTGTTGCTCAATCCAGAGAACAATATAGCAAAAGCATATCTTGTAAAAGCCTACCGCAATAAGATTCTTCATAAGAATGTATCGGATGATGTATATGCCGAAGGGACAGACTTGTCGGGTAACGATTCTCTGCCGAAAGGTTTTATGGACCAGCGTATGCACATGCTTACAAAATCCCTTTATGATATTGTCGAAAACATATTCATGTTATTTCATCTGCATGAAATCAAGGAAGAATGCGCATATATATGTACATTCTATGATCTTTTATGCAAATTTATAAAAGACAACACTCCCGATCTTGATGCATTTATCGAAGAATGGGACAACAGTATACACGATAAAACTATACAAGCAAATGAAATTGATGGCATACGCTTAATAACCATTCACAAGAGTAAAGGTCTTGAGTTTGATAACGTTATTGTTCCTTTTTGCGACTGGAAAGTAAATGATTCTGGAACTATTTGGTGTTATCCACAAGAAGCACCATTTAATACTCTGCCTATCATTCCAATTGATTACAGGCCTAAGCAGATGAAAGGTACAATATATGAAAAGGATTATTTGAATGAATATCTGCAAAATACAGTAGACAATCTTAATTTACTATATGTTGCTTTTACAAGAGCGGCCAACAATCTGTTTGTTATAGGGAAGCGCAATAACTCACAATTACGTTCTGATCTTATTGAGAAAAGCCTACCTATTGTAAATGAGCAACTCAAAGGTTCCGAATATGAACGTAACGAAGATCTCTCAATTCCAATAACGTTCAGTTATGGTAACATATATATTCCACAGAAAGAAAACAATGACGAAACGTCACATAACGTCTTCATGCAACCTGTTTCACAGATAGAAACAAACATACACACATATGTTTGTAAGGCAGATTTCCGTCAAAGTAATAAAAGTCGCGATTTTATCGAAGGTGACAGTGAGGATAAACAGAAACGATACATTCGGCTTGGTTCTGTTCTTCATAAACTGTTTTCATCTATACATACGGTAGACGATATAGATGACGCCCTGCACAAATTGGAATATGAAGGTATTATTTATGATTGTGGTATGACACCTGAAGAAATACGCAGAATGTTGTCACAACGACTTTCCAGACCACAAGTAGCAGAATGGTTTTCTGATAGATGGAAGCTTTTCAATGAATGTGCCATTCTTTCTTACGATAAAGAAAAACAAATGACCGTAACTCATCGTCCTGACCGTGTTATGACAGACGGGCGACAGATGATAATAGTAGATTTTAAATTCGGCAATCCCAAACGCGAATACTATCAGCAAGTAAGGGAATATATGGCGCTTGTCTCCCAAATGGGATACAAAGAAGTAAAAGGGTATTTGTGGTTTGTTTATTCAAATGAAATTGTTGAAGTAAGATGAAAAGTTTCCTAGAGTATGTGTCAGAAGACATAATAAATAAGTTTGGATACGATATGTCACGCACAGCGGTAGTTTTTCCTAACAAGAGAGCCGCCCTTTTCATGAACGAGTGTTTGGTAAGAATCGCTGATAAACCAGTATGGAGTCCGGTTTACATAACCATCAGTGATCTGTTCTGCA
This sequence comes from Prevotella sp. HCN-7019, assembly GCF_037890215.1. Taxonomy (NCBI): domain Bacteria; kingdom Pseudomonadati; phylum Bacteroidota; class Bacteroidia; order Bacteroidales; family Prevotellaceae; genus Prevotella; species Prevotella sp. HCN-7019. Next base: position 31,735 of record NZ_JBBKBO010000008.1, read on the forward strand.
AACACTCCAACTTGACTGTGGCAGATCCGATAAAGCTAATATGTGAGTTGCATAAATCATTTATCAAATATTCCGGTACAAACGAGAGCTTGGATCATTTCTACGGGTGGGGACAACTGTTACTTTCCGATTTTGATGATATCGACAAAAATATGGCTGACGCTCATAAAGTGTTTGCAAATCTCAAAAATATTCACGAACTTGATGATATATCATATCTTACTGAAGAACAGAAGGATATACTAAAAAGGTTTTTTATTAACTTTAATGATAACAGCCAAACAGAACTGAAGAAAAGATTTTTAAGTCTTTGGCAACACTTCGGCAATATATATGACGACTTCAACAATCGTCTTATTAATATGGGTATTGCATACGAAGGTGCCCTATATCGCAGAGTTGCGACAGACGACAATCAGTCTTATGAATATGACAGATATATCTTTGTAGGATTTAATATGCTGCATAAGGTGGAACGAATCATGTTCGACCGTCTGAAGAAACAAGGCAAAGCGTTTTTTTATTGGGACTTTGACAAATACTATATGCCAAGAAAAGACATTGCATATAACGAGGCCGGACATTACATATCGCAATATTTGAAATATTTTCCAAATGAATTAGACTGTTTCGATTCGGAAATATATGACAACCTCAGCAAGAAAAAAAATATAAAATATATCAATGCCTCTACAGAGACTATACAGGCACGGTATGTAAGTGACTGGCTGCGAACAGATGGACGAATGACTGATGGTGCACGAACGGCTGTAATCATGTGTGATGAAAACATGCTGCAAAGTATACTTTACAGCCTTCCTCCGGAAATAGGGAATGCTAATATCACAACAGGATATCCATTGGCCCTGTCACCAGTGGCATCATTTGTCATGCATCTGTTAGAATTACAGCTCAATGGACATAAGGGAAACTCGGACAGATTCTATCTTAAATATGTTTTAAGAGTATTAAAGCATCCATATATATGTTTCATTTCGGATAAGGCTGAAGAGTTGGTCACCCAACTAAGTACACATAAGATTTACTATCCGCAACGCAACATGTTGTCGAAAGATGAAAATCTCAAGACAATGTTCTGTGACATAAATATCAGTGAAAAATACAACCAATCTTCTGCACTATCAAATCTTTGTCTACTAAAATGGATGATGGATATAATAAGTATAGTTGGAATGAATTGTAAAGAGTCTACAGATGTACTCATAAAGGAATCTGTCTTCAGAATGTATACGGTGTTAAGCCGACTAGCTGCACTTACAGAATCTGGCGACCTATCTGTGGATACAAATACATTGAGACGCCTCATAAAACAACTTATCGATTCTACATCTATACCTTTTCATGGTGAGCCGGCTGTGGGAGTGCAGATAATGGGAATACTTGAAACACGTAATCTGGATTTCGATCATGTACTACTGTTATCTTGCAATGACGGAAAAATGCCCAAAGGAGTAAACGATGCCTCGTTCATACCCTACTCCATCAGAAAGGCCTATGGCTTAACTACAATAGATAACAAGATCTCCATATATTCATATTATTTTCATAGTATAATACAACGTGCTACGGACATAACAATGATTTACAATAGTTCAGCAGAAAATGGACGTGGAGAAATGAGCCGTTTCATGCTTCAGCTAATGATAGAAAGTCCACATAAAATAGTCTGTGAGAACCTGCAAGCCGGATGCACATCGGCACAATCTGTGCCAAACTGTATCGACAAGAGCGATGCTGTTATGAATGTATTGGACGGAATACAGAGAATATCACCATCTGCAATAAACCAATACAAACGTTGTCAACTCCAGTTTTTTTATAACCATATAGCAAAAATAAAAGAGCCAGACAATGTTGATGATGACACTATGGATAACAGAATATTTGGTAATATATTCCATAAGACAGCGTTTTATATATACAATGACATGGCAGGACATGATGGCCTGATCAGAAGTGATGATATTGACCGTTTTCTTAAAGATCCGAAAATTGTAGAATCTGTTGTCGACAAAGTGTTCAATGAAGAACTGTTCAAGTCCGACTGTATTCAATCTGCCCCTGAATATAACGGTCTGCAGCTTATCAATAGAGAAGTAATAATCGGTTATATCCGTCAGTTGATGAAACTGGACCGCGAAATGACTCCTTTCAAAATACTCGGACTTGAAACGCCAGCTTATACCAATGTCTGCTTCTCAACTGGACATGGACAACGTAATATCGAAATAGGAGGTATAATAGACCGCATAGATCTGACCGGAAATGATTTGGAAAAGATAAGAATCGTGGACTATAAAACCGGACGTCAGCCAATAAAAAAGATAAATTCTTTGGAAGAGGTTTTCTCTAGCGATAGTATAGAGGACAAACATGGCGACTATTTCTTTCAGGTAATGCTCTATTCACTTATCATAACAACATCACAGGAGTACTGCAGAAGCGGTAAGAAGGTTAGTCCTGCTCTGTTTTTCATAAGACACAGCATGCAAGATGGATACGATCCGATATTAGCTATTGCAGACGAGCCAATAGACGACATACGCAAATATGGTAAAGATTTCACAGAAAATTTGAAACATATTTTGAGTGAAATATTTGATCCACGGATAGCTTTTGTCCCTACAGATAATAAGATGCGGTGTTTGTCATGTCCATACAGATCGATATGTAGGATATAAAATACAACAATAAATATCAATCATTATGTCATACGATTTCATAATAAGAATATTGGCGGCAGCCGTTATCGGTGGGGCTATTGGAATTGAACGTGAATATCGGGCCAAAGAAGCTGGATTCCGCACACATTTCCTCGTAGCCTTGGGTAGTGCACTATTTATGGTTGTATCACAGTTTGGGTTTGAACAAACAGGCTTAAATATGAACAACATCTCGTTAGATCCATCAAGAGTTGCATCACAAGTGGTAACAGGTATCGGTTTCATTGGGGCCGGCATAATAATATTTCAGAAACATGCTGTCCGTGGCCTTACTACGGCTGCTGGCCTGTGGGTTACATCGGCAATTGGCCTGGCGTGTGGTTCCGGATTGTATTTTCTCGCCTTTGTTACAATGATATTGGTACTCATATGTTTGGAAGTGTTGTATTTCATAGTAAGAGGCGTTGAATCGAAACGTATCACGGTAACATTCTCTCCCCTGTCCAAAGACATGGTTGCCGGCGTAATAGACACCCTCAGAAATGAAGGAATAGACGTTAAGTCATATCATATAAAACATTGCTATGACAACATTGCGCCACATTATATAATGAATGTCTACATCAACGTAAGAGGAAATAACTTTGAAGACACTATAAAAAAGATTTTGACAGATTTCGATGGAGTATCCATAGAGGAAATAGAATAAGTGGATATCAATAAGTAAAGATATGTACTGTCTGATCTATGAAGAATACATCAATTATAAATCAGATATTCTCATTTTGTGACGTTATGTAATATGAAGATTTTAGAAATAATACAAATAGAATAATTAAAAATACGATTTTAAAAGTATACCATAAAATAATTGTCATATAGCAGATTCGTTATGACATATGCACAACTAGTGTCCAATATGGGCTCTTTTATGCTGTGAAATAGGCTTTTTTATACAACGAAACAGTCTTTATCACACAGTGAAAAAGAGCTTTTAGTGATGTAAAATAGCCATTTATACGAGCTCAACTTATACAAATAATATCTAATATCTTCACAATGTGTTTCTTGATGAAGAACAACGTTATATATATTTAAAGAATATCATGATAACCCATGAAAACGTGCTACTCTCATTTATGTCTATAAGAAAATAGTTTGCAATAAACAAAACTGCATAGTGGCTTATCCCTCAGCAAAAAATCATGCACGAATATGAAATTCAAGCATCTTTATTTTATTTGATAATATATTTATCAAATCCATACATAAGTATTTCCTACATATATATGTAATGACTGAAAAAACAGAAAATACAGAATGTAGGTAAAAAAAAAAGTGTAATTTTGCCACATAATATATACATATAGTCATTTAATAAAAAACAATGAATTCAAACTTTGAATACTACATTTACTGTATTTTAGCTGTAATTGCAGCTTTCTTTATTTTTAAAAAGGTAGCAGGATGTCTTATAAAAATAGTCATAATTGCTGCAATTATTGGTGTCATGCTGTTATTATATTATTACAAATTTCAGTAAAAACACCAAATATATACTATAATAATATCTTTATATTTATACACAAACGCAAATGATAATAGTGGCTGATGCCGGTAGTACAAAGACAGACTGGCGGATATTGAGTGATTGTAAGGATATAATCATCAAAACAAATGGCATCAACCCAGCAGTAATGCCGCAAAAACAAATTTACGATATTCTGCAAAACGAGTTGTACTCACAATTAATACAGAATGGTATTATCGATAAAATAAATTCTGAAAAAGTATTAACAGGTTTTACTGAGATACATTATTATGGAGCCGGATGTACTGTACCAAATATTCCGAAAATGAGAATCCTGCTACAGGAGATTTTCGGTCCAAAATCAAAAATAGAAGTCGAAAGCGACTTGACAGCTGCCGCGCGTGCACTTTTTGGACACGGTGAAGGTATTGCATGTATATTAGGAACAGGTTCAAATTCTGGACTTTACGACGGACGTAATATAATATGCAAGATTCCGGCCATGGGATATATTCTCGGAGATGAAGGCAGTGGCGCTGTTTTAGGGCGTCTGTTTCTTAATGCACTTTATAAAGGTCGCTTGCCCAAGGCTTTGCTTAAAGAATTTGAAACACAATTCTCAATGACACTCGATGATATTATCGGTAACGTATATCATGGAAATGCCCCCAGCAAATTTCTGGCATCAACTTCTATATTCATAGCCAAACATTTGGACATAGACAAGGTTACAGACATTGTTGTTGAGAATTTTCGGGCATTCTTTAAGAACAATATAAAACAATATGAGCGTCCGGAACTTAAAATCGGTATAGTAGGAAGTTTAGCTGCTATATATCACGAGCAGTTGATGACGGCAGCTCGCATGGAAAACGTGAAAATTGGTGTTATACTCAAAAGCCCGTCAGAAAAACTTATTGATTACCACAGAATGAAGATAGATAATATATAATGATACAAATATCTCCATTTGATACGTCCACAATATACTGCATCAAACGAATGTGTATAAAATGCAAACCAGACATTACATTTTTCAATAAAAAATTTTGCATTTTATAATAATAAAACTTATCTTTGCAGAAAACAATCTTACTGTAAAAATAGAGACGACACGTTGATTTTATCAAAATGTTACTACAATAAAATTCAAGATTAAAATATTATATAATATCTGATTAACTATGAGTGAAAAAAGAGTTTACACTTTTGGTAATGGAAAAGCTGAAGGAAAAGCAGATATGAGAAACCTGCTTGGAGGAAAAGGTGCCAATCTGGCGGAGATGAATCTCATTGGAGTGCCCGTACCTCCTGGATTTACTATTACTACAGACGTATGCAATGAGTATTTTGAAAAAGGTAAGGACGAAGTTGTTTCCTTACTGAAAGAAGATGTTGAGAAATCAGTAAAACACATAGAATCACTGATGAACTGCAAGTTTGGAGACGCATCAAATCCGTTACTTGTATCAGTAAGATCAGGTGCACGTGCATCAATGCCAGGAATGATGGACACGATTCTCAATCTCGGACTTAACGATGAAGTTGTTGCTGGCCTCTCTCATAAAACAGGCAACGAACGTTTTGCTTACGATAGCTACCGTCGCTTCGTACAAATGTATGGCGATGTGGTTATGGGAATGAAACCTGTTAATAAAGAGGATATCGACCCGTTTGAGGCAATAATACAAAAAGTTAAGTCACAACGTGGTATATCACTCGACAACGAAATGAATGTTGACGAACTGAAACAGCTTGTAACACTTTTCAAAGAAGCAATAAAAGAGCAGACTGGCCGTGACTTCCCTAACGATCCTATGGAGCAGCTTTGGGGAGCTATATGTGCCGTATTTGACAGTTGGATGAACGAACGCGCCATACTCTATCGTAAGATGGAAGGAATCCCAGCAGAATGGGGAACTGCAGTCAATGTGATGGCGATGGTTTTCGGAAATATGGGCAATACATCCGCAACAGGCGTTTGTTTCAGTCGTGATGCCGCAACAGGAGAGAATATTTTCAATGGCGAATACCTTGTGAATGCACAGGGCGAAGATGTTGTTGCCGGTATCAGAACTCCGCAACAGATAACAAAAGAAGGATCACGCCGTTGGGCTGCATTACAAGGCATTTCTGAAGAGGAACGCGCGGAGAAATATCCTTCCATGGAAGAAGCAATGCCAGAGATATATAAAGAACTGGATATGCTGCAGAACAAGCTTGAAGAGCATTACAAGGACATGCAGGATATGGAATTTACTGTACAGGAAGGTAAATTGTGGTTCCTGCAGACACGTAATGGCAAACGCACAGGAACAGCTATGGTAAAGATAGCAATGGATCTTGTTAAGGAAGGTAAGATTGATGAGAAAACAGCTTTGATGAGATGCGAACCACAGAAGTTGGATGAATTGTTGCATCCTATTTTTGATAAAGACGCTTTGAAGAGAGCAAAAGTCATCACCCAAGGCCTTCCTGCCTCACCTGGTGCTGCATGTGGACAGATTGTTTTCCATGCAGACGATGCACAAAAATGGCATGAGGACGGTCATCGTGTTGTGATGGTTCGTATTGAGACATCACCAGAAGATCTAGCAGGAATGTCTGCTGCAGAGGGTATTCTCACGGCAAGAGGTGGTATGACATCACACGCAGCCGTTGTTGCCCGTGGAATGGGAAAATGCTGTGTTTCTGGAGCTGGTGCAATAAATGTAAACTACAAAAATAAAACTGTAGAAATAGAGGGTGTAGTATATAAAGAAGGTGACTATATTTCACTTAACGGTTCCACAGGACAGGTCTATGCCGGAGAGATTCCTACCAAAGCAGCAGAATTGTCAGGTGACTTTAAAGAGCTGATGGACCTTTGTGATAAATATACAAAACTACAGGTTCGCACCAATGCAGACACCCCACACGATGCACGGATTGCACGCGCTTTTGGTGCAAAGGGTATCGGACTGACACGTACGGAGCACATGTTCTTTGAAGACAAGAAGATTGTTGCTATGCGTGAAATGATTCTTGCTGACTCTGTTGAAGGACGTGAAAAAGCACTTGCAAAACTTCTTCCTTATCAAAAAGCAGATTTTAAAGGTATTCTTGAAGCGATGGATGGTTGTCCTGTAAATATAAGACTACTCGATCCGCCTCTCCACGAATTTGTTCCTCACGATCTGAAAGGCCAGCAGGTTATGGCTGATGAAATGGGAGTAAGTGTTGAGGAAATACAGAAGCGTGTTGCCAGTCTGGCAGAGAACAACCCGATGCTCGGACACCGTGGTTGTCGACTTGGAATCACATTCCCGGAAATAACTGCAATGCAGACGCGTGCAATACTTACTGCTGCATGTGAATTGAAAAAAGAGGGTAAAGATCCGAGACCAGAAATCATGGTTCCACTTATCGGTATATTATACGAGTTCAAACAGCAAAAAGACGTTATCCTCAAGACTGCTAAAGAAGTATTCGAGAAAGAAGGCATCGAAGTGAAGTTTGAAATAGGTACAATGATTGAAGTTCCGCGTGCTGCACTGACAGCAGACAAGATTGCATCCGAGGCAGAATATTTCTCTTTTGGAACCAATGACCTTACTCAGATGACATTTGGCTATTCACGAGATGACATTGCAAGTTTCTTGCCAGTATATCTGGAGAAGAAGATTCTTAGTGTAGATCCATTCCAGGTTCTCGATCAAAATGGCGTGGGACAGCTTATAAAGATGGCCGTAGAAAAAGGACGTGCAGTACGTCCTGGTATGCGCACTGGTATATGCGGTGAACATGGCGGTGAACCTTCTTCAGTAAAATTCTGTGCAAAGGTTGGCATGAATTATGCATCATGCTCACCATTCCGTGTACCAATTGCACGTCTTGCAGCGGCTCAAGCTGCAATAGAAGAATAAAATTTCTATTTAATAAATACAAAAGCGGAAGGTATTGTTTGAGCAAGCCTTCCGCTTTTTAATATATCATTTTATTTACTTTTTAAGTATATAAAAGGTTATAAACTCAAATCTTTTCGGTAATTTTGCATGTGTGACATATTATCACAATCTAACAAATAAGATTTATAACATCTCATAAATATCCATAAATGAAAAAGATAAAAAAGCAAGTGTTATCAGTACTGATTCTTTTATGCCTTATGGTTAATACAAATGTATACGCAAAGTCAATTAAAGAAATATGGACATCTTTGCCAGACTCAATGCTTGTTTATCTTGATAAAAATATAAGAACAGAATGTATTAATCTTATGGAAACTGGAATGAAACCTGAAGTTACAAATAAACTGGGGGGAAAGACAAAAATAGACACTCTAACTTCAAATTTCATATCTGTAACACTCACTAAGGCATCAACTTTACAGATAAAACTTATGCCGACACAAAATGATACTATTTTATGTGTTGTGCATACATTCAATGCTCCGGTTGCAGAAAGCAGCATTATGCTATATACACAAGAATGGGAAAAAATATCAGATATAACATTTAATATAGATAGTCTTATATTTAAGCCAGATACAATGGAACAATATGAGTATGAAAAACTCAAATTGTATATGGATCCATATTTGATTAAGGCTGAGTTATCTCCAAAATCAGAATATCTTATCGTAAGTGCTTCAATAGCTAATATTGCAAGCGAAGATAGAGATAAGATAAATGCGATATTAATGCAAAGAAAATTTAAATGGAATGGCTATAGTTTTAATTAATGTTATACATAAAATTAATAACATTGATTATTTTGCCATTTTACATAAAAAGAATATCTTTGCATTGTGTTTTTCATGGTATTAGATTATTAAGGTTAAGAGAGATTGGTTGTCGTGAGACAATCAATTTTTTATTTTATATTCATCCTATTCTAGGATATATATATTTGGTAGTATAAATTACTATTTGAATATTTTTCTAAATGATACTGGTATGGGTGTCTCAAACTCCATGCACTCACCTGTGATTGGATGATAAAAACAAAGCATGTAAGCATGCAGACAGAGACGCTGTAAAGGATTATCACCATTTCCGTATTTAATGTCACCACATACAGGATGGCCGATATCTGCAGAATGAACACGAATTTGATTCTTTCGTCCAGTTTCAAGTTTAAACTCGACAAGCGAATACTCAGTTGTTCTTGCAAGAACATTAAAATGCGTTACAGCAAACTTTCCTCCATTATCTATCTGAGAAGAATATGTAATATACGCTTTATTGTCTTTTAACCAACTTGATATAGTACCGCCGTCTTCTACAATCTCCCCACTGACTACAGCAACATAACGGCGGTCGTAAACTATATTATGCCAGTTATGTTCTAATATTTGTTCTGTTTCATAATCTTTGGCATATATCATAAGGCCGCTTGTATCTCGATCAAGTCGATGTACTACATGAACGGAGCAATTCTGCCTGCTTTTATGCAAATAATCATCTAATACGGTTTTGACATTCAATGATGAATGCCCGGCTGCCATGGAAAGTATCCCACAATTCTTTTCTATGACAATAATCCAACGATCCTCATAGATAATTTTTATATATTTACTTTTAAATGTATTATTCTCTTTCCGTTGGCTCACGGAAATCTTCATTCCTACTTTTAAAGGAAAATTATACTGTGTTACAACTTTACCGTTCACTTTTATTCCCCTCCCCTGCAGGATTGCTTTTATCTTTGTTCTACTATCGTTCAAATTCTCGATAAGATATTCAAGCAACGGAGCATCATTATTTACAGTATAATGTACATAATCATTGCAAGCATTATATAAATTGGATTTCATATATTCTTAAATTAAGATTTGACAAAGATAATGTAAATCAGTCTTACTGCAAAATAATTAAGTTCTTATCTTTAATAGAAAGATAACAAAAGAACATATAACATCATATATATCAAATATATACAAAAGATTATTTTATTTTTGGAGATTCACAGTATTTGCACTAACTTTGCACATTCAAATAACATATAAAACAATAAACATAAAGAATGATTACTGTAACAAATCTTGCAATCCAATTCGGAAAACGAGTATTATACAAAGACGTAAACATTAAATTTACTCCAGGAAATATTTATGGAGTCATTGGTGCCAATGGTGCAGGAAAATCTACGCTTTTAAGAGCAATTAGTGGAGAACTTGAACCAAATAAAGGTAGTGTTGAATTAGGTCCTGGAGAACGTCTGTCTGTATTGGAACAGGATCACTTTAAATATGATGAATATAATGTTCTTGACACTGTCCTTATGGGGCACGGACCGTTATGGGAAAACATGAAAGAACGTGAAGCTCTGTATGCAAAACCAGAAATGTCTGAGGACGATGGAAACCGTGCAGCTGAACTTGAAGAGAAATTCGCAGAAATGGGCGGTTGGGAATCAGAAAGTAACGCAGCACAAATGTTATCAAATCTCGGCATCAAAGAGGACCTCCATTACAAACAGATGAACGAGCTTTCCAATAATGAGAAAGTACGTGTAATGCTTGCAAAGGCTTTATTTGGAAATCCAGACAATCTATTGTTGGATGAGCCGACAAATGATCTTGACTTGGATACAGTGCAATGGCTTGAGGAATATTTAAGTAACGTAGAACAAACAGTCCTAGTTGTAAGTCACGACCGTCACTTTCTTGACGCCGTTAGTACGCAAACTGTAGATATTGATTTTGGAAAAGTAACAGTATTTGCTGGAAACTATTCATTCTGGTACGAAAGTTCCCAGCTCGCACTTAGACAAGCTCAGAATCAACGTCAAAAAGCAGAAGAAAAACGCAAGGAACTTGAGGAATTCATACGTCGTTTTTCTGCTAATGTTGCCAAAAGCAAACAGACGACCAGTCGTAAGAAAATGCTGGAAAAACTCAATGTTGAGGAAATTCGGCCTTCAAGTAGAAAGTATCCTGGAATTATTTTCCAAATGGAACGTGAGCCAGGAAATCAGATCCTTGAAGTGGAAGGTTTAAAAGCGACTGATACAGATGGAACAGTATTGTTTGACAATGTTAGCTTTAATATAGAAAAAGGTGAGAAAGTCGTATTTTTGAGTCATTCTCCAAAAGCGATGACTGCACTGTTTGAAATCATAAACGGAAACAGAGAGCCTGATGCTGGAACTTACAAATGGGGAGTAACTATTACAACTGCTTATCTGCCACTAGATAATACGGAATTCTTCAATAGTGATAAGAACTTGGTAGAATGGCTCAGTCAATATGGCCCGGGAAATGAAGTTGCCATGAAAGGTTACTTGGGAAGAATGCTTTTCTCTGGAGAAGAAGTTATGAAAAAAGTTAATGTACTATCTGGTGGTGAAAAAATGAGATGCATGATAGCACGTATGCAACTCAAAAATGCTAATTGCTTAATATTAGACACCCCCACAAACCATCTTGATCTGGAAAGTATACAAGCGTTCAATAATAATCTTATTGGCTTTAAAGGCAATATCCTATTTGCCAGTCATGACCATGAGTTCATACAGACTGTAGCCAATAGAATAATAGAACTAACTCCATCTGGAACAATTGATAAATTGATGGATTACGATGATTATATATACAACGAACAGATAAAGGAGCAAAAGGCAAGAATGTATAATGCCTGATTATTATGAATAATTGGCATTTTTTTTGCTATATAAATAAAAACTGTCAAGATTATGAATACAGAAGATATAAACATCGAGAAAAAGGCAGAAAATATAGAAGAAGATATAAATCAATCTGCCATAAAGGATGATGAGACACAGACAATGTCAGAAAATGACAATAATGAAAATAATCAGGATTTAAATTCTGAGGCAGAAAAGTTAAACGTTGTTGAAGAGGAGTTAAAACAACTAAAAGATAATTATATCCGTAAAGTAGCAGAATTTGAAAATTACAAGAAAAGAACATTAAAAGAAAAAACAGAACTCATTCTGAATGGAAGTGAGAAAACAGTAATTGCAATATTACCAATTCTTGACGATTTTGAACGTGCCATATCAGACAAAAGTGATGACCCCAAAGCCATCAAAGAAGGTATGCAACTCATTTTCAACAAATTCAATAAGATACTTGAAAGTATTGGTGTAAATAAGATTGAAACAGAAGGCAAAGACTTTGACGTTGATTATCATGAGGCAGTAGCAATGCTTCCCACTTCAGATGATGATAAAAAGGGAAAAGTTATAGATTGTGTTCAAACAGGATATACACTAAATAACAAGGTTATTCGTCACGCAAAAGTTGCAGTAGGACAATAGAAATGGCAAAAAGAGATTATTACGAAGTATTAGGCGTAGGTAAAAACGCCACAGAAGATGAAATAAAAAAGGCATACAGAAAGATTGCCATTAAATATCATCCAGATAGGAATCCTGGGAATAAAGAAGCAGAGGAAAAATTCAAAGAAGCTGCAGAAGCATATGATGTACTGCATGACCCACAAAAGCGTCAGCAATATGATCAGTTTGGCTTTGAAACGCCTAATAGTGGGTTCGGCGGCTTTGGAGGAGGCGGAAACTTCTCTATGGATGATATTTTCTCTATGTTTGGAGATATTTTTGGAAATTTTGGTGGTACAGGTAGCGGTGGACAAAGAAGGAGACCGCAATATAGAGGAACTGACCTTAGAATGAAAATATCTCTTACTTTACAGGAAATATCTACAGGAATAACAAAAAAATTTAAAGTAAAAAAAGATATTATATGCCCACATTGCAATGGTAGTGGTGCTGAATCTGGAAGCCATGCAGAAACTTGTCCAGAATGTCATGGATGTGGTATAGTAATGCGATCTGTAAGAACAGGATTTGGCATTATGCAAACACAAACAGAATGTCCTACTTGTCATGGTGAAGGAACTATAATAAAAAATAAATGTCATAAGTGTAACGGTACGGGGGTAATAAAAGGCGATGAAGTTGTTGAGATAAAAATACCCGCAGGTGTTGCAGATGGTATGATTGTTAACATTCCAGGAAAAGGAAACGCTGGCCCACATAATGGTATTAATGGAGATATACAAGTATACATTTCTGAACTACCGGATAAAATATTTATTAGGGATGGAAATGATCTTATATATAACTTATTACTTGATATTCCTACAGCGATTTTAGGAGACACCGTTGAAATCCCGACAATAGATGGTACTAAAGTTAAAATCAAAATAGAACCCGGTACACAGCCTGGAAAGACTTTAAGGATTAGAGGGAAAGGTCTACCCGCCGTACAAGGTTATGGAAATGGTATCGGTGATATTGTTGTAAATATTAGTATTTACATACCGAAAACATTAAATAAAAACGAAAAAAAGATAATAGAAGAATTGAAAGAAAGTGATAATTTTAAAGGTGATGAAACAATAAAGAAATCAATCTTTGAGAAATTCAGGAACTATTTCAATTAAACATTTCGATTTTAATTAGAAACTTATAATATTAAGGAATAATGAATTATCTTGAAACGATAAATTATTTATTCAATATAGCACCGGTGTTTGAACACATCGGTGCTTCAGCTTATAAAGAGGGGCTAGAAAATACAAATATTCTAGATAAGCATTTTGGATTTCCCCATCGAAAATTTAAAAGTATACACGTTGCAGGGACTAACGGTAAAGGATCATGTTCGCACACATTGGCTGCTATCTTACAAAAAGAAGGCTATAAAGTTGGATTGTACACTTCACCGCATATTATTGACTTTAGAGAAAGAATAAAAATCAATGGTATATGTGTTAGTGAAAAATATGTAATTGATTTTGTTCAACAAGAAAAAGAATTTTTCGAAAAGCTCCATCCTTCTTTTTTTGAACTTACAACAGCTATGGCTTTTAAATATTTTGCAGAACAAAATGTTGATTATGCTGTAATTGAAGTTGGTCTTGGAGGTCGATTAGATTGCACAAATATAATTACTCCAATACTTTCTATAATAACAAATATAAGTTTTGATCATACAAACTTTCTAGGCAATACACTCGAAAAAATAGCAGAAGAAAAAGCAGGGATAATAAAAAAGAATATACCTGTAATTGTTGGGGAAACTACAGATGAGACATTTCCTGTATTTAAAGCAAGAGCAGAACTTATGTGCTCAAATATTGTATTTGCAGACGCAAATAACGAAATTGAATCTTTTATTATAGAAAAAAAGGGTATTACATACAATACACGGAATTTTGGGAAAGTATATGGAGAACTAAGCGGAATTTACCAGAAAAAAAATACAAACACCATATTGCATGCAGTAAAATTCTTATGCGATAAGCATATTATTAAAAACTTAAGCTCCATACAAGAAGGCTTCTCGCATGTGTGTAAGCTTACTGGATTGATGGGAAGATGGCAACAAGTCGGTACCGAGCCTACAGTTATTTGTGATACAGGTCACAATGTTGGAGGATGGCGTTATATTAGCCAGCAATTGAAATTTCAAAATTATAACAAGTTACATATCGTATTTGGAATGGTCGATGACAAAGATATTGATGGGGTAATGAATTTATTACCACAAAATGCACATTACTACTTTACAAGAGCACAATCTAAAAGGGCTATTCCTGAAGAAACTGTACAAAAAAAAGCCTTTGAACATAATTTATATGGAGAATGTTATGATAATGTTCCTAAAGCATATGAATCAGCCTATAAGCAAGCTTCACCAAATGATTTGATATTTATTGGAGGTAGCAGTTATATCGTTTCCGATTTATTACTTTATTTGCATCAACAGCACGTAATATAACCCCAATATATATAATAAGCTTAACGGTTTTTAACATGAGGCTGAGCGCATTTTTAAATATTTCTTTTGCCGAATTCGTTTTTTTTCAGTTACTTTGCATTAATAAGACATAACTAAAAACTTATTACGGTATGAGCATTAAAGAAGCAGAGAACATCTGTGGTCTGAAACATAAAGATTTTCAGACTACAATAAATGGGAAAAAAACTGACTTATATATCCTTCGAAATGAACAGGGTAACGAAGTCGCCATAACAAATTACGGAGGAGCTATAGTGGCAATCATGGTTCCTGATAAAACGGGGAAAATGGGAAATGTTATTCAAGGTCATGATAACATTGTTGATGTTATTAACTCACCGGAACCGTACTTATCTACTTTAATTGGAAGATATGGAAACAGAATCTGTAAAGGACAATTCCAATTAAATGGTAAGAGATATAATCTACCTATAAACAATGGTCCCAACTCTCTGCATGGAGGAAAATATGGATTTAATGCAAAGGTTTGGGATGCATTACAGATGAATTCACATACCTTGGTATTAAAATATGTAAGTCCTTATGGTGAGGAAGGTTTTTCTGGAGAAGTTAAAGTAACTGTTGTGTATACATTTAATGATGAGAATGAGCTTATTATTGACTACATGGCCACAACAAACAAGAAGACCATTATAAATCTAACCAGCCATGGTTTCTTTTCACTAGCAGGAATCAATAATCCAACACCTACGATAGAAAATCTAATATGTGAAATTAATGCCGATTATTATTTACCAATAGATGAAACATCCATACCTACTGGTGAGATAAGGTTTGTAAAGAACACTCCATTTGATTTCAGAAACCCAAAGACAATTGGACAAGACATCGATGCGGATGACGAACAGATCAGGAATGGTGCCGGATATGATCATTGTTTTGTACTAAACAAGAAAGAAGAAGGCGAATTGAGTTTCGCTGCAAAAATAACAGAAGAAGAAAGTGGTCGAACAATGGAAGTATACACAACAGAACCAGGAATGCAACTGTATACAGATAATTGGGCTGACGGATACAAAGGACAACACGGTGCAACATTTCCACGTAGAAGCGCAATCTGTTTCGAAGCACAACATTTTCCTGATACACCAAACCATCCTTATTTTCCATCTGTTGTATTAAATCCTGACGAACGATATACCCAAAAAACAATATATAAATTTGGAATAGTTAATAAATAAGTGCAATTATATTTTAAACAATAATAACAAAAACATCAAAAAGAAAAATGGAAAATTCAAAGAAACAACAGAGTAGCATCATTGCTATTATTACAATGATGTTTCTCTTTGCAATGATTTCATTCGTAACAAATCTTGCTGCTCCTTTCGGCTTAATTTGGGGTAACCAATATTCTTGGGCAGGAATGATGGGTAATATGATGAACTTCCTCGCTTACCTCTTCATGGGAATTCCTGCTGGTATGATGCTCGAAAGAATTGGTTACAAAAAAACATCTATCTTAGCAATGGCGGTAGGTTTCATCGGACTTGCCGTACAGTATCTTTCTAGTATTGTAGGAGCAGATACAGCAGTCTTTACAGTAAACGGCCAACCGGTAATGTTTAATTTCATTATTTACATGCTGGGAGCATTTATCTGTGGTTTCTGTGTATGTATGCTCAATACTGTTGTAAACCCCATGTTGAATCTACTTGGTGGTGGTGGTAACAGAGGTAATCAGCTGATTCAAACTGGTGGCTCGTTAAATTCTCTTACTGCAACATTAACTCCTCTTTTCGTAGGTGTTCTGATTGGACAAGTAACAGATAAAACAGCCATGAGCGACGTATCTCCCCTCTTGTTCATTGCAATGGCTGTATTTGCTGTGTCAATAGTTGTTATTTCATTTGCAACAATACCAGAGCCACACCTCAGAAAGAAAGGTGAAAACAAGAAAGAAAAGATGGAGCATTCCCCATTGGCTTTCCGTCACACATTATTAGGTGTTATCGCCATTTTCTTTTATGTTGGTATTGAGGTAGGAATCCCATCACAGCTTACATTTTATTTAGCAAATCCTGTAAGTGAAGGAGGTATTGGAATTGAAAATGGTGCAGCTATAGGTGGAGCAATTGCCGCTATATATTGGATGTTGATGCTTGTAGGTCGATTCTCAAGTAGCTTTATCAGCAGTTATGTTTCTACAAGAACTCAAATTATAACTGTTGCATCAACAGCTATAATATTATTAATGATTGCAATATTCTTGCCCAGCAACTTACAAATGTCAATGCCAGGATATAGTGCTGCCGCTGGTTTCGCAATGTTTGAAGTACCAGTAAAGTGTCTGTTCATTGTTCTTTGTGGTCTCTGCACATCCGTTATGTGGGGTGGAATTTTCAACCTTGCAGTTGAAGGACTCGGTAAATACACTGCTGCTGCGTCAGGTATATTCATGACCATGGTTGTCGGTGGAGGTATTATGCCTTTAATCCAGAATCTGATTGCCTCATCTGCCGGCTATATTACAAGTTATTGGCTTGTAATAGCAATGCTTGCCTACATCCTATATTATGGAATAAGCGGATGCAAAAATGTAAATAAGGATATACCAGTATAAAAATAAATTAGAAAGGTTTTGTGTTCATTCTATGCAGGAACACAAAACCTTTCTATACATTACCAATAACAACACTATAAATTTAAAAAATTACTATTATGGATATTGAATTTGTAAGAAGTCGCTTTATTAAGCATTTTGATGGTAAAACAGGAAATATATACACATCGCCAGGACGTATCAATCTTATTGGTGAACATACAGATTATAATGGTGGATATGTTTTTCCTGGAGCCGTAGACAAAGGTATTATGGCAGAAATACGCCCGAATGGTCTTGATACAATTATGTGCTATTCCATAGATCTTAAAGATCGTGTGGAATTTAAGGTTGACGATCCTCAGGGACCACGCGCAAGTTGGGCTCGCTATATCTATGGAATTGTACAGGAAATGAGAAAACTAGGCGTTGACGTTAAAGGTTTCAATACTGCATTTGCCGGTGATGTTCCTTTAGGAGCAGGCATGTCTTCTTCTGCGGCTCTTGAGAGTTGTTTTGCCTTTGCGCTTAATGATCTTTTCGGTGACAATAAAGTAAGTAAATGGGATATGGTTCTTGCTGGTCAGGCAACAGAACATAACTATTGCGGTGTAAATTGTGGCATTATGGATCAGTTTGCAAGTGTTTTCGGTAAGGAAGGATGTCTTATGCGCCTAGATTGCCGTAGTCGCGAATTTGAATACTTCCCATTCAAACCTGTTGGCTATAAACTCGTATTGATTAATTCATGTGTTAAACATGAACTTGCCGGCTCTCCGTATAATGACAGACGCAACAGCTGTGAAAATGTGGTTAAGCATATTGCAGCAAAACATCCGGAAGGAAAATATGAAACACTCCGTGACTGTACATGGGAACAATTAGATGAAGTAAAAGCCGAAATTAGCGAAGAAGATTACAAACGTGCACATTTTGTCTTAGGTGAGAAAGACCGTGTTCTTGCTGTATGTGATGCATTAAACGCTGGTGATTATGAAACTGTAGGACAAAAAATGTATGAAACACACTACGGACTCAGTAAAGAATATGAGGTATCTTGTGAAGAGCTTGATTTCCTGAATGATATTGCAAAAGAAAATGGAGTAACAGGAAGCCGCATAATGGGTGGAGGTTTCGGTGGTTGCACCATTAACCTTGTTAAAGAGGAACTTTATGATAAGTTTATTGCAGACGCAAAAGAAAAGTATTTTGCAAAATATGGAAAAGAACCAAAAGTATACGATGTTGTCATTGGTGATGGTTCTCGTAAAGTCTGCTAAAAAACAATTGGATATCTAATAATTATTTATTATAATAAAAGTAATATGAAAAATATAAAAAATCTTTTATTAGGATTAGGTTCTGTAGTTGCATTAATGTCATCTTGTGCTGGAGGTAACGGTAATCTTACAGAATCTGGACTTGATCCTGCAAAATTCGACACGATAATAAATAACAAGAAAGTACAATTATACGTACTTAAAAATGAGAAAGCTGAAGTATGTGTAACCAACTTTGGAGCACGCGTTGTTTCTATATGTGTTCCAAATAAAAATAATGCTCCAACAGACGTTGTTTTAGGTTTTGACAACATCGCACAATATGCAGACTCTGTAAATAGCCCAAGTGACTTTGGCGCAGCTATAGGCAGATATGCCAACCGTATAAATAAAGGACAGCTTACTGTTGGTGGCAATAAGATACAGCTTCCACAAAACAATTATGGTCACTGCTTACACGGAGGACCTTCTGGTTGGCAATATCAGGTATATGAAGGAGAACAACTTAATGATACAACTTTAAGATTGGTACTCACCTCACCGGACGGAGACAACAACTTCCCGGGTAATGTTACAGCAACTGTTACATATACATTGATGAGTGATAATACTTTGGATATGCAGTTTGAGGCAACTACTGATAAGGAAACTGTTGTGAACATGACAAACCACTCTTATTTCAATCTTTCCGGAGATCCATCTAAGGCTGGAACAAATATGGTTTTATATGTAAACGCAGATAAATATACTCCATCAGACAGCACATTTATGACAACCGGCGAGATCAGAGACGTATACGGTACACCGATGGACTTCACCAAACGTCACGCTTTATTCGAAACTATTGGAGATACATCGTTTGAACAGATTAAGAACGCTAAAGGTTATGACCACAACTGGTGTCTAAACACATACAAGGACGGAAAGGGAGATGACAAGAAAGTCGCAGCATCTCTTTACTCACCAGAAAGCGGAATTTTTATGGAGGTCTTCACAAATGAACCAGGTATTCAGGTTTATACAGGAAACTTCCTTGACGGTACGATAAAAGGTAAAAAAGGAATTGCTTACCCCAAGCAGTCTGCAGTATGTCTTGAAACTCAGAAATATCCAGACTCACCTAATAAAAAAGATTGGCCATCTCCTTATCTGAAACCTGGTGAGAAATATTACAGTCATGTAGCATATAAGTTCAGCGTACGATAAAAAAGCTATTATATATACAATTAACAAATAAGAGAGAGTGCTTAACATGCATTCTCTCTTATTTGTTTATATGAATAATTACATTCAAGCATAATCACCAAACGATAATTAACAGGTCCATAGCAACAGATAAGTTAATATGGTTATTTAGAAATTTCGTGGGGATTGGTTACAATAAAAACAGTGGCATAATTGTGTATTGTCATTGTTGTCAGCTGAAAATCTGTAACTGTTATAGTTACAGATTTTCTGTATAATGCGGTTTTCCGTCTGAGTTTTCTACTCTACCCCAAAAATAAGCGAGATTTTGCAGTCAGACTTTCCTTCGAACGCAAATGCGCGAGAAATAATAAAATCACACAAAAAATTGTATATCAATAATTTATATTTAGGGGTAATTCTCCAGTTACACGAAATACACCGTATGGGCACGTGATATGGCCCGTTTCAGAGGCTAAAACGTGCGATATCACATCATGATACGGGCGTAATCAGAGCCTAGAATGGGCATAAACGGAATGTAATATGGATTATCGGGTATCACGCAACATGGTATACGATAAGGTTATAAAGACATAACGGGCTTTTCTGATGATGTATTAAACATTTCCTTACATCTCTTTTGCGATTTTATTTTGTCAAAATAAAGTCAAGAAATTCTGTAAGTACGGCGTCCGAGTTTTCTCGAGAAACGCTGACATGACAGCTGAGGATACACACTGGAAACATGTATCTTTCTTGCGCTTTGGATATATCGGTTGATACAACGTGGATTTATTGTCACACGGGGGATGCGTTGCTATTGTTCATACAGTTCTGCATAGTCCGGAAGTTTTTCTTCATTACGTATGCTTCATGTATAAAACCAATCCACACTGAATTTCTACAGAGCCGTTAATATACAAATAAAGCATGATATTTATGTGTAATTACGAAAAACCATTACTAAAGTGGCACATTTATAATGTGAATATGTGTTTAAATAAAACATTTTCCCTATATTTGCATTAGAAATCCATAAAGATCACATTTCAAACTAAAATCAATAATGAACAATAAGAATTTAATGAATCATGCAGCAGACAACATCAGGATTCTTGCTGTATCGATGGTAGAGAAAGCAAAGTCTGGTCATCCAGGAGGTGCGATGGGAGGAGCTGATTTCATTAATGTACTTTTCTCAGAGTTCTTGGTATACGATCCAAATAATCCGGAATGGGAAGGTCGCGACAGATTCTATCTTGATCCAGGCCATATGTCTCCAATGTTGTATTCTGCTTTGGCAATGCAAGGAAGATATACAATAGAAGAACTGAAGCAGTTCAGACAGTGGGGATCTGTAACACCTGGTCACCCGGAACGCGATATTAAACATGGAATAGAAAATACATCCGGTCCATTAGGTCAGGGACACACATATGCTGTAGGCGCTGCCATTGCTGAAAAGTTTCTTGAGGCTCGCCTAAGTCACACAATGATGCAGCATAAGATTTATGCCTATATATCAGATGGTGGTATTCAGGAAGAAATATCACAAGGAGCCGGGCGTGTTGCAGGTCTGTTACATCTGAACAATCTTATAATGTTCTATGATGCAAACGAAATACAGCTATCTACGGAATGTGCTACCGTAATGAATGAAAACACGAAGATGAAATATCAATCGTGGGGATGGAATGTATTAGAAATAAACGGCAACGATCCTGATGAAATACGTGAGGCTCTTATAAACGCAAATAACGAAAAGACACGCCCTACCCTTATTATAGGACACACAATAATGGGAAAAGGAGCCCTCAAAGGTGACGGAACAAGCTATGAAAGAAATGTCAATACACATGGAGCACCATTGGGACAAGAATCTTATGTCAATACGGTCAAGAATCTGGGTGGCAACGTTGAACAGCCATTTGTCATATTCGATGACGTGAAAGAACTTTATGAAAACAGAAAAAATGAACTTCTGAATATTGTAGAACAGCGTCATCGCGAAGAAAAACTGTGGAGAGAAGCAAACCCGGAAACAGCAAAACTCATGGATGAGTGGTTTTCGGGAAATGCACCAAAAGTAGACTGGAGTTCCGTGATACAGAAAAGGGATGTTGCTACACGTGTTGCGTCATCAACTTGTCTTGGAATATTGGGAGAACAAGTACACAATATGGTATGCTCTTCTGCAGATTTATGTAACTCCGATAAAACAGACGGATTCCTTAAAAAAACGCATGAATTCAAGGCAGATGATTTTAGTGGAGCATTTTTCCAAGCCGGAGTAAGCGAACTTACAATGGCTTGCATCTGCATAGGAATGTACCTTCACGGTGGTGTGATCCCGGCCTGCGGTACTTTCTTTGTATTCTCGGACTATATGAAACCAGCCATCAGAATGGCTGCTCTCATGCAGGTTCCAATAAAATTCATATGGTCGCACGACGCATTCCGTGTTGGTGAGGACGGACCTACACATGAACCGGTAGAACAAGAGGCCCAGATACGTCTTATGGAGAAACTTAAAAACCATAAAGGTCTGGACTCAGTACGGGTATTCCGCCCCGCAGATGCAGATGAAACAACAATCTGCTGGCAAATGGCGGTTGAAAATATGGATACTCCGACAGCATTGATTTTCTCTAGACAACCAGTCAATAGTCTTCCTGAAGGTACTGACTATGAACAAGTACGTAAAGGCGCTTATATTGTAAAAGGCTCTGATGAAGATTATGATGTTATTCTTCTTGCTTCCGGATCTGAAGTTGCAACACTTCTTGCAGGTGCAGAGTTATTACGTAAAGACGGTATCAAACTGCGTATTGTTAGTGTTCCTTCAGAAGGATTATTCAGATGCCAGAGTAAAGAATATCAAGAGAGTATACTTCCAAATGGTGCTAAGATCTTCGGCCTCACAGCTGGCTTGTCAGTAACTTTGGAAGGATTGGTCGGTTCCAATGGTATGGTATACGGCATGAACTCATTTGGTTATTCTGCACCTTATAAGGTTCTTGATGAAAAATTAGGATTTACTGCTGAAAATATATATAAGCAGGTCAAAATGTTTATCTCTAATAAATAAAAACGTAAGGCTATGGAAATAAAGACAGTCGGAATAGCATGCGACCACGCAGGCTACGCATTGAAGAAGTTCGTAGTGCAATATCTGGAAGAGCACAATATCCCTTACAAGGATTATGGCACATACAGTGACCTGAGTTGCGACTACCCCGATTTTGGGCATGCACTTGCTAACGGTATTGCACAAGGTGAAGTATATCCAGGAATCGGAATATGCGGAAGTGGTGAAGGAATGTGTATGACACTCAACCGGCATAAAGGCGTAAGAGCAGGACTTGCATGGATACCAGAAATAGCTCATATGATCAGACAGCATAATGATGCCAATGTTCTTGTTATGCCAGGAAGGTTTATTGATAATAAAACATCGGAAAAAATAATGAACGAATTCTTCAATACAACATTTGAAGGTGGACGTCATCAAAACCGAATCAACAAGATAGACCAACTGTAGAAAAGACAGACAAAATAAAAACAAATCCGTAAGGGTAAGACAAAATGCATACAGCATTTTCTGGTTTTAAAATTAACTATATAATTCTCAGAACAATAATAAATATAAATTTGTTCTGTATATGAGAAAACCAGAGTATCTCTGTACTGCTTTTGTCTTACCCTTTATTAATCTCATTAATATTATGAAAAAACTTTGTATTCTGTTGCTACTATGCGTCATAATAAATAATATGACAATAAATGCCATAAACAACCACAAGGCAGATAATCCACAACAAGGAAACACAAGAACCGAAATGGTATTTGATAAACGAATGGATGTCATAGGAAAGCAATTTTTTAACTTAAACGGACTGAATGTGACTCCCGAAGAGAAAAACATGCTTGAATTCCTTTATGCCTACATGCCTCTTGCAGATATCACAGACTACTCTACTTCATTTTTCTTAAACAACATAAGATACTCATTTAAGGCTAAAAAAGAAATGACCTGGGGAACAAAGGTACCTGATATTCTATTCAAACATTTTGTGATCCCTATAAGAGTGAACAATGAAGCTCTTGACTCATCAAGAATTGTATTCTACCATGAACTTAAGGAGCGGGTAAACGGAAAAAGCATGTATGATGCCATTCTTGAAGTGAATCATTGGTGCCATGAAAAGGTAACATATCAACCCTCAGACGCAAGAACATCATCACCGCTGGCTACTGTAAAAACAGCAACTGGACGTTGCGGCGAACAAAGTACATTCACGGTTGCAGCATTGCGTTCTGTTGGTATACCGGCACGACAAGTTTACACTCCGCGTTGGGCCCATACAGACGATAACCATGCATGGGTCGAAGCTTGGGCTGATGGCAAGTGGTATTTTCTCGGAGCATGTGAACCAGAGCCCGTACTTAATCTCGGATGGTTTAATGCTCCTGCGTCCAGAGCACTGCTTATGCATACACGGGTTTTCGGAGACTACCAAGGACCAGAAGAAGTAATCTTGCGCTCATCCAATTTCACAGAGATAAATGTAACGGACAATTATGCCGACACTTCCCCACTAAAAATAACAATTACTGACAAAAACGGCAAACCATTAAGTGACGCAAGAGTTGACTTTAAAATATACAACTATGCAGAATTTTGTACCGTAGCAACAAAATATACCGACAAGAATGGAACAACCAGTCTTACTGCTGGAAAAGGCGACATGCTGATCTGGGCATCAAAAGAAAATTGCTATGCATGGCGCAAAGTATCTTTTGGTAAAGATCGTGCTATAACCATTGCCATTGATAATAAAACAACAAATTTTGATAGCACTCAAATAATTGAAGATACCATAACGATTGTCCCTCCAGCAGAGAAGGCAATAATACCAGATCTCAGCGAAGAACAAATAAAAACCAATCAGAAAAGATTTGCATATGAAGATTCATTAAGAAAAGCATACACATCAACATTTTTAACAAAAGAGCAAGCTGACAAAATAGCCGATTATGCCTCTGAATATATTGTAAAATCAAGAGGTAACCACAAAACTATCGTCGATTATATCAACCGCCATAAAGATAATCCACAACGCACCGTAGCATTGCTTGCTACACTCAGTGATAAAGATTTGCGCGATATAACAACAGAAATTCTTGAAGACAACTTCACGGCTCAGAGTGATCAGATCTCGCCAAGAGTTGAGGATGAAATGATAATCACTCCATTCAAGCATTATCTTGCTTCAACATTCAGCAAAAAAGACGCCGACAAATTCCGTAAAGACCCAGCAGAACTGGCTGCGTGGATCAGCAAAAATATCAGAATCGATACCGACAGCCTTGCTTTACAAATTGCCCAAACACCTGTTGGAGCAATGCGTTCTCGCATAACTACCCCACGCTCAAGAGATATTCTGTTTGTAGATGCAGCAAGGAGCCTTGGTATTGAAGCAAGAAAAGACGCAGTAACATCAAAGGTACAATATCGTTCTGGTAATGAGTGGATTGACATTCGATTTGATGAAAAAGATATCAAAAAGCAGAGTGCTAAAGGAAAACTAATTCTGTCATACACTCCAGAAAAGCATCTTGAAGATCCATTATATTATAGTCATTTCACCATCAGTAAGATTGAGAATGGATGTACTCAGCTACTCAATATGGAAGAAGGCCAATCTGATATGGGTAATGGCACAACATGGAGTAATACTTTCAAGAATGGTGTGACACTTGATACAGGAACCTATATGCTGACTACCGGAACACGTCTGGCCAATGGTAATGTGTTAGCATCTAACAAGATATTCAATATTGTTGCAGACAAAACAACGACATTGTCATTGGATATGCGACAAAGCACATCTGAAGTAAGTGTAATAGGCTCATTCAACAGCGAATCCGTTTTCATTAAGGAGAACAAAGAAGTTTCTATTCTATCACAGACAGGCCGTGGATACTATGTATTAGGAGTCATAAACAGTGGTCAGGAGCCAACCAATCATACCCTACACGACATAGAAAAGATAAAGAAACAATTTGAGCAATGGGGACGTCCGCTCGTATTACTTTTCGAAAACAGTGACGGTTTGAAGAAATTTAACACGGAGGAGTTCTCCTCCTTACCATCCGGAACCATTTTTGGCACAGATAAGAATGGAGAAATTCTTCAGCAACTCGTCCAACAGATGAAAATCAACGACAAACGACAATTGCCAATATTCATCATTGCCGATACCTTCAACAGAGTTGTATTCGTTTCACAAGGATATACAATAGGTATTGGCGAGCAGATGCTGAATGTAATAAAGAAGCTGTAATCAGAAAAATAATAATATCGGACGTACTTGTCAGAAATTATTTTATTACTCAATCATCTTCATACGAGTAATTTATAAGATATGATTTTAAACAATATGTCCGATATTATTATCAATTGTAAATACAGAAAATATGGGGATTATATATCAATGTAAAATCATGCGTACAACTATATATCATTTGCCCAACAGTCTAGTAATATATACTATAACAGTCTCAATGCAATAACCGCACAAGCCTCGGCATCGGCAAGGGCATGATGATGATTCTTTAGGTCATAACCACAATGTTCTGCAACCGTGTGCAGTTGATAATTAGGCAATATACCACGAAACCTGTGCCGAGCGGCTTTACATGTACAATAAAACTTATAGTCCGGATAATCCATACCGTATTCGCCAAAAACAGCTTTCAGACATCCCTCATCAAACGAACTGTTATGAGCAACCAAAGGAAGCCCTTCTATCAATGGAGCAATATCTGCCCATATTTCCGGAAATAATGATGCGTCTGCAGTGTCTTCCAATGTCAATCCATGTACTTTAGTAGTCCAATACGTGTAGAAATTCGGAACAGGCCGAATCAACCGGTATATTTTATTTACAATTTTACCTTCTCGCACAATAACAACTCCGACACTGCACACACTTGAACGTCTGTTATTGGCTGTCTCAAAATCTATAGCAGCAAAATTATCCATATTAGCACACAATCATTATATTACATGATATGTAAACAAAAATTGATGGTACCTACCATTTGACATGCAAAGATAACAAACAAATTTCACTTTTAAATACAAATTAATTATTCAATAAAATACATACTAAAATAGGAACAGAAATCCTTAATATAACGTGAGTTCGATGAATTATAAGTACTTGTAAAATTGGTGATTAGCGAAAATTGCTGTATCTTTATAGTGCTGAATTACAAAGAATTACAAACAATAATCGCTATGATCACCGAAAGCAAAGTTATAGAATTATTTTGTATGGCAGATGAATTCTGCAAGTTTTTTGATGCCATGATGACGAAATATACGCTTAAACCGGCAACAAAACGCAAATATCACCGTGATTCCACCATGTCCAAGGCGGAAATCATGCTCATCTTGATTCTTTTTCATGATTCGTGATACCGTTGTCTGAAGCATTTCTATCTGGAAAAGGTCTGCAAGTATATGCGGCATCTTTTTCCAAATGTTGTTTCTTATAATCGTTTTGTTGAACTGGAAAAAGAGGTGGCTATCCCTCTGGCTCTGTTTATCAAGAAGGTGCTTTTGGGCAAGTGCACAGGCATCAGTTTCGTTGACAGTCCCCCCTTACGGGTATGCAAGAACCAGAGAATCCATATCCATAAAACGTTCAAGGGAATAGCACAAAGAGGAAAATGTTCCATGGGCTGGTTCTTCGGACTCAAACTGCATCTGATATGCAATGAGCGTGGAGAGCTTCTGAACTTCATGATTACTCCCGGAAATGTGGATGACCGTAAATCTCTTGAATACAAGTCTTTTGTGGAATTTATTTATGGGAAGCTTGTTGGTGATAAAGGATACATCGGCAAGAATCTATTTGAAAGACTATTCGTTGACGGCATACAACTTATAACCAAACTGAAAAGCAATATGAAAGGATCATTGATGCCAATTTCAGACAAACTACTCCTCAGGAAACGAGCTATTATCGAAACCGTCAATGACGAACTCAAAAATATAGCACAAATGGAACATTCAAGGCATAGAGCCTTTGATAACTTTATCGTCAACCTTCTTTCTGGTATTGCTGCATATTGTTGCTTTCCAAAGAAGCCGTGTATCAATGTTTCACGAACGGTTGACACACAGATTGCATTGTTCTGAATTCGTCGAACTCACGTTAATTTATATTTGAATATAATCAAACATATGATATACACAATAAGATCTTTTCATGATTACACAATAACCAGTTCCACGCATGTCATCACATCACAACATGAATACAAAACATACAGAATGATAGAGACAGGAAATGAGTAGGTATAGTACAAAAAGCGGAGCTGCCACGGATATACCGAAAGTAAGCAATCCGAACATCTCGCTTAGGGAAAAACCGTTTACAACAACATTATGATATGTCACAGCAAATACACATAATGCAAACGACAATAATGCCACAAATCCCATTGAAAAACTGCCAGGATAAAGATTTCCTGCAACATTCAACAGTACAGCATGAGGCACACACGTTAGTAAAAATAGTATTATTAGAAACAAGACCAACTCAACAAATACAAATTGCAAAGCAAGACGTTCACGAAATCCAAGATTTCTCAGGCGTCTTATCGTTTGGAGTAGCCCACTTCGTTTCACAGCCCCTAATGATATAGAAAGCAACAGAATCCAGACCAGAACAAAATTAGTCTGATTGTTCACATAACCTCCAATAAACCATCTCTGACCTTCTCCGCTAAGCAAAGAACGTACATCAAGATCTGGATTTGTCGCCGTGATAATCCATGACAATACAAAAAGTAAAATCTGCAATAACAGTACCAACAATGCCGTCACAGAGAATATCCGATTTGCTTTATCTCTCATTCCTGTCATCATTTATTCGTCAGTCATCATCTGGCATGAGATTGTCCAAATCGATAATTCGCAGTTCCAATGCCTTTACGACAAGACGTGTCGCATTTACAGCCACCCCACCATTCCCATTTGGAAAAAGTTTCTGTATAAGTTCGTTCTGACGTTTTTCTAGACTTTTCACTCCGAATGGCATATTCTTAAGACCCGCAATCTGGTCTTTTGTATAACCAAGAGCAAGATGGCGCAGAAAACGTTCGTCATATTCATCTATCTCATATCTTATGAGAGACTCCTGTCTGAATATTTGATTATTTATTGTGTCTTTGAAACGCTCTACAATTTTATCAAGTATCGGTTGATTGAACACCATTCTCTTGCCGTGCATCACACTTGCAACATCACTACGTGTCAACAACTCACCACTTTTCAGAATGATACCATCACATCCTGCATCAAGCGCGTCTACCCAAAGACGTTCATTCAATATTTCTCCAGTAAATATAAGTACCTTAACCTCAGGATACCTGTCTTTCAACTGACGGCAAATCTCAACCCCCACAGTGGTAGAACCACCAAGACCGAGATCAAGTAACACAAGATCCGGCAGTTTCAGTTTTATAAGTTGCCAGAAATGATGTTCATTATCAGCAGTTCCAATTATTTCCGCCTCAGGGATTTCATTACGGAATATACCTTCCGTACCTTTTAATTCCAAGGGTACGTCTTCGACTATTATAACTTTAAATTTCTCCATATCGATTTGGTAAGTATTATTTCAATGATTGTACTTTCTTCTTGTCCTTCAACAGCTTGTATACCACAGGCACGTGCATTGGTAACCTCTCCCACTTCACGTACAATTTGTTTACACAATAAGAAACGAATATCGCACGTAAGTGGAGAAAACAAATCCATACGTTGACTCTTTGTAAGTTTTATTAACGGCATGAAAACCCTTATTATTACATATTGGACATTATAATCATCTTCTGTCATGTCCGGCCTTACACCGCCGTTAAGCTTTTTCAATATATCAAACATATAGATAATGAGCTGATAGTCTATTCTGTTTTTCACATCAATCTGACGCAATGCCTGTGCACTCAATATTGTATATAGTTCCTTATAATAACATATTGTTTCGTTTATTGCATTCAGATTGCGGTCTGTTCCGTCTATAAGCTGTTTTATTCTTGACGGATAGTACATCGTCTCATGCTTTAGTGTTGACAGACAATTGTCAAGTACACTGTTACTTATATGCATTTTATCGTTCTCGAGCTCAGTTCGTTGCAGTTCGTCTTCAGCATATTCAAGACATGTATATTTCTCCGAAATAAGATTTATCTTTTGGCGTAAAGCCTGTTTAATCTGGTTAACCACATCCTCAAGCACCTGAAGGCGTGTGTTGACAAGAGAAAATCTGTCACATTTGCTCCAGATGTCATTTATCTGGTCTAACTTAGTTTCTGGCATTTCATCGGACAATAGAACTTTGTTTATGGACACGATACTTTCAACATAAAGATTATAATACATTCTGTGACGATAATACAGAAAATAATATGCCGGAAATATCATTACAAACAAAAATGATAACATGATGATGGCTACATTCTTATTGTTTCTGGATTCTTGCATCGCATGTACATAATCCGAGATTGTACTGTCTGCACTTCTCTCCCGAAAAAGTTTTGTATATGCGTTGTTGTTGTACTCATAAAGATCCCATTCATGTAGTCCAATAGCAGCAATAGCACATTCATTTCTGATATTCAGTATAACATCATAATCTGTACGCAGACTGTCATAAAACCAAACAAGCTCTGCAGGAAGAGACGTTGTATCTGAATACACCTTCATGACATTCTGGCTACCACGTTTTTGTTCCAAATAGTACATGTTCAGATACTTGATACTGCTATCTGCATAAACAAGTGTACGTCTATATTCTTCATTTTGATTTGCACTATGTGCACTGTCTGAAAAAATAGAAGCTCTGCGTAATTCTGAATTTTCCATTGAGAACGAACATATTGAGCATGACAAAGTCAAAAGAATTGTTATGCAGCGCATTATTCCCTTAGGAAGTCTGAAATAGAAACGACTTCCTTTGCCGGGCTCACTTTCCGCTGCTATTGTGCAGACACGAAAAAGTGAACTTATTTTTTTATATTTATCTATTATACCTTTACAATTCATAAGTCCAAATCCATGCGGGTGTAAATCCGCATCGGATCTGAAATTATCGTCCCTATTACTTTCACGTATATTATGACTGAAGATATGTTCTAGTTTATCATGTTCGATCCCGCATCCTGTATCTACGACTCCTATCTCCACATAATCATCTCCTGGCCGACTGCTTATAACAACACGTCCTCCAGCAGGAGTAAAACGTCTTGCATTTTCAGCAATAGTATTTATCATAAACAGTGTAAGGACTTTATCCGCCTTAACCACATCTTTCGTCGGCTCCACCTGAAAATCAATACCTTGCAGTTTGTATTCCATACGACTTCTTGAGACGATATCAAATACCTTTTGGAGTTCAAAGCTTTCAATGTGTAGACTCAGTTCACCTCGATGCATCTGTATCCAACGAGTTAATACATCATTATATTCATTTATCTTATCTGTTATTTCCAACAGATATTCGTAGCGTTCTTTTCTCACACTCTCATTTTCATCCATAGTTATGAGCCGTTTCACCTCATGTTCCATTCTATTTATCAGAGGCAATATTCCGTTAGCCAATGATATCTTAGCACGTTGTTCAAGATTACGCTTCTTATTCGACAATAACTGCTGTTTTACGATTCCTGTTTGCTCTTCGATTTCGTCAAAACGTTCATTAAATTTCAGTTCCTGCAATTCGTCCTGACTTTTCCATTCTTCCAATGGATGCAAGAAATCACTAATAGAATATCTTTTTTCATTTTTGCGACGTAGATGATTGAATATAAACAGCAAAAGAATCACAAGAATAATCATCAAGACTACTGCTACAATCATAATATTGAGTTGTCTAGACGATTCACTTAACTGCTCTGCTCTAGCCTCAAGCTGCCGATCCTGACGAGTTTTCTCTTGCATCTCCAAATATATACGGCGATTTAGAAAACTCTTGTTCTTATCTCCAATTGCAGCATATATCAAAGACAATTGCTCTCTGATAGAAGCCACAAGATCTGGAGCATCATTTATTGCTCTGTTTTTGTTAAGAGCGTCATTCAAGCAAATCAATGCAGAAGCATAATCATTGATGCCCAAATAACATTCACCCAAAGTTCTATAAGCTCCCGCTGTCTGATACACATCACCATAGCGTTCAAACAAATGCAATGAACGTCTTGCAATGTTACCAGCCAAGAGAGAGTCTGGCATTTTATCCACATTTACAAAATCTATTTCTTGCGGATTATTTTTTATTATGTAAGCTCTATTATTCTTATCTAATAGATGCTCACTTATCGCTTGAAGTGAGTTTGCTTCCCAATATGGATAATTATACTGTCGCGACAAAAGATAGCATCTCATTAAATAGTTAAATTCAGCCTGACAAATACTTTCTTTTGTGCTACTTTTTATTATACCTCCAGCTCCGACGTTATAATAATAATTCAGGAGTTGCGCAGTATCTTCAACAATATCACCATTTGGATCTATGGTTTCAATCGCACTTACCGACAAATCCGTAAGACCGATATAGAACAAATAAGTAGACAATACAATTGAATATTCTGTTTGGGCATAAACATAACGTTGATGCTCACGTTCGCTCAAAGTTGCATGTTCTTCTTCTATACGCTTCATTCTTGAGATTGCACTCTCACGATAGAAATAAAAATCCTTATTTCGTGATTGTCTCTGGCATAATCTCATAAATTGTACATCTGCAACCAGTAGTTCTATTTGATTATCAGTCTGTTTCTGAGCTTCATTCAATAGTTTATAAGCCTTATCATAATCCATTTTTGCCATATACACAAAAGCTAAATTATTGAGGGCTTCGGCTCTTCCTGCACTATAATCATATGATTTTGACATGTCATATGCACGTTCTGCGTATATCAACGAACTGTCAAGATTACGATAATGATATTCATAAGAAACTTTATTCAACCAATCCACCAAATTCCGCCTTTCTGGCCTGGAACATGCAAAAAGGATGAAACCGCATACAATCAAGAATAACAGACAGCGTATTGTGTCATTTCTCATAAACCGCATTAATATAAAAATGCAACTAAGTTTTCGATATTAAGCAAAGGTAAACAAAATGTGTCAATATCAAAAAATTATTTGATAAAAACAACATATAATGTAGAATATTTTGAATAAATAATATACACAATGACATTTGAATCATTTTTTATTATTATTTTTGCAATGTATTTCCAGTCATATTACATGAGTGAAAAAATTACAATAAAAGATATCGCTGAAATTGCGGGAGTGTCCGTAGGAACAGTAGACAGAGTGTTGCATAATCGTGCAAACGTATCACAATTTGCAAGAGAGAAAGTAGAGAAGGCTCTGAAAAATATGAATTATCATCCCAATGTATACGCAAGTGCATTGGCGTACAACAAATCATACACCTTTTTTCTGCTGATGCCGATTCATGAATCAGAAGCATATTGGGAGGAGATAGAACAAGGTGCCCAAAAAGCAATAGAAACAAGGCGTGATTTTCATATTGATGTGAAAATCATGTATTATGAACGTTTCAACAACGATTCATTTATAGAACAATATACCAAATGTCTGGAATTAAATCCAGACGGTGTGATAATTGTACCTGTTGAACTTGATGTAACAAAAGTATTCACGGACTCACTTCACCACAAACAAATACCGTTTATATTATTGGATTCATACATGCCGGATCTCAAGCCCCTGTCTTTTTGGGGTCAAGACTCTTTTTGTAGCGGATATTTTGCAGCAAAGATGTTGATGCTTATTGCATCTAATGAAAAACAGATAATGCTTCTGAAACAAGTTAAAGACGGTCAAGTAACTAGTAAACAGCAACGCAACAGGGAAGTTGGTTTCAGACATTATATGAAAGATCATTTCCCTAATATTGATATAGTAGAATTGCAGGTTCCTTTCAAAAGCACCAAAAGAAAATATGACGTTATCTTGAAAGAATTCTTTGATAAAAATCCACAAATACATCATTGTATTACATTAAATTCAAAGGCTCATATTGTTGGAGAATATTTATTGCGGAACAATATACGCAATATACAGATTATGGGATATGACATGGTGGCAAAAAACGCTAAATGTTTAAGAGAGGGAAGTATTTCTTTTCTTATTGCACAACACGGCTACCAACAAGGATTTAACTGCGTTGATACATTATTTAAAGCTGTTGTTTTAAAAGAAAAAGTACAACCAATAAACTATATGCCAATAGAGCTATTGACAAAAGAAAATATGGAATTCTACCGCAGAACACAATTATAGAATATATGAAAAATAAAAACGGTATCATTGCTCTGAGTCCACTGATTGTTTTTATATTACTATATCTAGTCACATCTATAATCGCTCAGGATTTCTATAAAATTCCAATAAGTGTTGCTTTCCTTATCTCCGGAATATATGCAATAATGTCATCATCTCATGGTAATTTGGCAGAACGCATACGTACATTTAGTAGAGGTGCCAGTACAGAAAATATAATGTTGATGATATGGATCTTTATGCTAGCTGGAGCATTTGCCAATACAGCAAAAGATATTGGATGTGTGGACGCGACTGTAAATTTCATGTTATCAGTATTACCAGATAACATGGTTCTTGCCGGACTGTTCATTTCAACATGTTTTATAAGTCTGTCAATAGGCACAAGTGTTGGAGCAATCGTTGCATTAGCTCCAATTGCTATAGGATTGGCACAAACAACCGGTACTAATTTGCCAATGATGCTTGCAATTGTTGTTGGTGGTGCTTTCTTCGGAGATAACTTGTCATTCATCTCTGATACCACAGTTGCTGCTACAAGTTCCCAAGGATGCAACATGAAAGATAAATTCAAAACGAATTCATACATAGTATTCCCAGTTGCATTCATAATATTGGTATTATATATTATTTTAGGATTTGACATAAATACTCCTCAAAACATTCCTGAAACAGAATTCTCAAAGATTCTTCCTTACCTAGCCGTTTTCATAACAGCATTATTGGGGGTCAATGTAATGATTGTACTTACTGTAGGACTGATATTGACAGCTGCGATAGGTATTATTAACGGTTCTTATGACATATTTGGCTGGTTTACATCAATGGGGACAGGCCTTCAATCAATGAGCGAATTAATCATTATTACAATGATCGCTGGTGGGCTTTTTGAAATTGTATGTAAAAATGGAGGTATCGAATATATTATAACTAAAATAACATCTCATATCCACAGTAAACGTGGCGCAGAATTAGTAATAGGTATGATGGTTGCTGCAGTAAATATATGTACAGCAAATAATACAGTCGCTATTATAACAGTGGGAGGAATCGCTCGCAAAATAAGCCACAAATATGGCGTCGACAATCGAAAAACAGCTAGCATTCTTGACACATTTTCATGCTGTATGCAAGGTATCATTCCATATGGAGCACAAATATTAACTGTTTCAAATCTGGCAAAGATAAATCCAATAGATATAATGCCATATCTTTATTATCCATATGCACTTGGAGTATTTGCTTTATTGTGCATATACTTCAAGTTCCCTGCGTCTTATTATAAGAAATAAAAATGGATATAATAAAAAGGAATTTTCTACGTGCCCTACGCTCCGGGGCGTTTAATGATATTGAGCCATTTGAACCTATGTCTATATTCAAATGGAATAAATTCTTAAATATGATAATAACGCAGAATGTAATTTCTGTAACAATTAAAGGAATGAAGAATTGTCAATATGAAAATATTCCATATAAAACCATTCGATCCTTCTTCCAAAACTACGACATCAATATTAATGATGTGCAAAATGAAAGAATATGCATACCTCAATCAGAACTTAATAACAGATTATTAAACAAGAGACTGGATAGTATACGTTACAAAGAATTACATTCCATTGACACTTCCATTGAAACACTGGATCTGCTGAATATCATAATCTATAATACAAATAAAATTCTGACACACGGAATTGCATATAATAATTTATTAATTATAGGTAAATATTTAAGAAATAAGGGAGACAAAGTAGATTTTGTCAAATTAGAGCACTGGTTACAGTGCCTAAAGCTACAATCAATTGCACAATATGAAGGAAGTATTCTTATCACAACCCTGAATTTTGATCAACAAGAAATACCATTCGTACACCATATTGATAATATTGCAACCATGAGAGCCTTAGATGCATTAAATAATATAATAAAACAAGATTCAATACACGAATGGCATTTTAGACAAAGTAAAAGTGGTTTCCTACATAATAATTCGACACTATTACGTAATAACATATGGCACTCTATGAAATATCTTAAATATGCCCCCCTTGAAACAATAAGCAATCTAATCAATAGAATTGCCAATAGTTTATCAGAAATAGAAGAATAAAGGTATTAATATTTGTAAAATTAAATTGACAAAAACAAAACTGTATTCTCTTTTTATTAACTTTGCAGATATGAAGACTATATATTCTTTTTTATCAATCATACTTATATATATTATATATCCGACAACAACATTTGCTCAGGAGATTTATCCAGAGGATATTCAATGCGAAGATACATGCACTCATATACATGGTATTGATATGAGCCATTACCAGGGGGAGGTTTTTTGGGACGCAATTGGCAATAATAAAAAGATGGCGTATGTCTACCTTAAGGCTACTGAGGGAGGCGATAATATAGATGAAAAATATGAATATAATATTGAGCTTGCCCAAAAGCATGGAATAAAAGTCGGTTCATATCATTTTTTTCGTCCTAAAACAGATTTGACAAAACAATTGGCAAATTTTATGGCTCAGTGCAGACCGAAAGATCAAGATCTAATACCAATGATAGACATTGAAACCAAAAGTGGTCTTTCAACAAAAGAATTTTGTGATTCTCTATTCAAATTTCTTGAAATGGTTGAAACTGTATACAAACAAAAACCACTATTGTACACATTTACCAACTTTTATAATAACTACCTGTCGGGAAAGATTAATGATTATAAAATAATGATAGCTCAATATACAGAAAGGGAACCTGTCCTTAAAGACGAACGGGACATCACAATGTGGCAATATACAGGAAAGGGACATATTGATGGTGTAAACGGATATGTAGACAAAAGCCGTTTTATGGGTAAGCACAGTTTGAGAGAAATCAGATATAAACACTAAAAATATATAAAAATGGCAATAATTAAATGTCCTGAATGTGGTCATGACGTAAGTGACAAAGCACCACGTTGCCCTTCTTGTGGTGTTGAAATATTAGGCAACCTGACAATCTGCCCTCAATGCGGCACAAAATATCTTTTGAGTCAGAAGAGTTGTCCGAAATGTAATCATCAAAATACACCAAATAGTTTACAGATTCCCCAACAGACAACATCAGGTTCTGGCAAGAACAATAAATTATATATTACTATAATCATTGGTGTTTTCGTATTAATAGCAATAGCCATAACAGGAATCTACGTATATAAGAGCCAGAATAACATTAATAGAGAAAAAGACGAATACGAATTCGCATTATCTAGTAATGATGTTGCTGTCTTACAAAAGTATATAGACACTTATAATGAGACAAACGCTCCTGTGGAACATATACAAATGATCAAATCTCGTATGAGTGAATTACAGGAGGCTAATATGGCATGGACAAATGCCGTCGTAAGTAATTCAAAAAGTGCACTTGAACAATATCTCAAAGATTATCCTAACTCACAATACAAAAACATTGCTATTCACAAAATAGATTCCATAGACTGGACAACAGCAAAAGAATCAAATACAATTGAAGCATACGAAACATACCTTCATAACCAACCGAATGGTGAATACTTTGATGAGGCGTCTGATTGCATAAGAAATATAAGGACACAAACTGTACAGCCAGAAGAAGAAATTATGATTGATATGATATTCAGAAATTTCTTTCAAAGTATTAATAGTAAGGATGAGACTGCACTTTCAAATTCTGTCAATCCTGTATTGACGTCATTTCTTGGCAAACAAGATGCAACGCGTATGGATGTGATATCATTTATGAATAAAATCTATAAGAATAATGTATCACGCATGGATTGGCATACCAATGGAGACTATAAAATATCGAAAAAAGAAATTGGTGAACAACAATATGAATATACAGTAGAATTCAATGCGACTCAAGATGTGGAATATTCTGACGCAACAACACACCGTCAAAATTTCAAGATAATATCTAAAGTTAGCCCAGATGGAAAGATACAAGAATTTAATATGAAAAAGATTATTGAACAATAATATAATTACAAAATATCGCCTGGTCATTTTATTAAGATCAGGCGATATTTATATTAGTATTCACTTTTATTTTCTTATGTCTTGCAAATTTAACTTATATAATATAACTTGTCCATAAATATGAAATTGCTTAACTTTGCAGGCATAAATACAAAAAGATAATATGATTTCTGTAGAAAAATTAAAAGTTGAATTTGGAATAAAACCCCTTTTTCAGGATGCTAACTTCGTAATAAACGATCACGACAAAGTTGCACTTGTTGGAAAAAACGGAGCAGGTAAATCCACTCTTTTGAAGATATTATGTGGCAAACAAATGCCAACAGATGGGAAAATTTCAAATTCATCCGATATGACAATCGGATATCTTCCGCAAGTAATGATATTGCAAGATGATACAACCGTTAAGGATGAAGCAAGAAAAGCATTCTCAAATATTATAAATATGAAAGAAAGAATCGATGCGATGAATAAAGAACTTGCTGAACGTACAGACTACGAAAACGACAGCTACATTGCATTGGTTGATAAATATACCCAAGAGCACGAGAGATACCTTATGCTGGGAGGTGAAAACTACGAAGCAGAAATCGAAAGAATACTCACAGGTCTTGGTTTTTACAGATCAGACTTTGAACGTCCTACAGCTGAATTCAGTGGAGGTTGGCGTATGCGAATCGAATTAGCTAAAATATTATTGAGTAAGCCCGACTGTCTACTTCTTGACGAACCAACCAACCATCTTGATATTGAAAGCATACAATGGCTGGAACGTTTTTTACAGCAAAGCACAAAAGCCGTAATACTTGTCAGTCATGATAAAGCATTCATAAATAATGTGACAAACAGAACTCTTGAGATTTCGTGTGGTAAAATTATTGATTATAAGGTAAAGTATGATGAGTATATCAAGTTACGTGCTGAAAGACGAGAACAACAGCTTCGAGCATACGAAAATCAGCAAAAAGAAATAGCTGATATCAAGGATTTTATTGAACGATTTCGATACAAGGCAACAAAAGCAGTACAGGTCCAAAGTCGTATAAAACAATTGGAAAAAATCGTACCCATCGAAATAGACGAAGTGGACAAATCTGCTATGCACCTAAAATTTCCCCCATGTCTTCGAAGTGGCGATTATCCAATAATCTGTGATGAAGTAAAAAAACAATACGGTGAACATATTGTTTTCGAGAATGTTACACTCACAATTAAACGGGGTGAAAAAGTTGCTTTTGTAGGTCGAAACGGTTCTGGAAAATCTACGTTGATAAAATGTATCATGAACGAAATCCCTTATTCAGGAAATCTTAAAATCGGACATAATGTACAGATAGGATATTTCGCACAAAATCAAGCACAATTACTCGACGAAAATCTCTCTGTCTTTGAGACAATTGATAATGTCGCAAAGGGAGAAATCAGATTAAAAATAAATAATATACTTGGAGCATTCATGTTTGGTGGCGAAGCTTCAGAAAAAAAAGTAAAAATGCTTAGCGGTGGAGAACGTAGTCGCCTTGCAATGATTAGACTGTTATTAGAACCTGTCAATCTGCTCATTCTTGACGAACCAACCAACCATCTTGATATGCAATCAAAAGAGGTATTGAAAAATGCCATTAATGCATTTGATGGTACTGCTATAATAGTCAGTCACGATCGTGATTTTCTAGACGGACTTGTTTCCAAAGTGTATGAATTTCACGACGGCAGTGTGACTGAACACTTGGGCGGAATTTATGATTACCTTAATAGAAGAAACATAGAAACTCCAGATGACCTTCCTACAATAAAAAAAGATTCAACTGTAAACAAGACAGCCTTTCAAACTCTTACAATCCCCCAAAAGAACAACTATGCTGAACACAAAGAATTACAGAAAAAAATACGTAAAACAGAAAAATCAATAAAAGAATCTGAAGAACGAATTGAGACACTTGAAAGCAAACTAAAAGCACTTAATGACAAATTGTGCACACCAGAAGGTGCCGCGGACATGACTCTTATTGCAGAATACACTTCTGTAAAGAATATGATTTCAGAGGAAGAAGAAATATGGACATCTCTTTCAGAAGAACTTGAAAAACTACAGAATATATAATATTAAAGAAATGAAATAATATTCACAAACAAAAAAACGTTGTTATTATAAATAACATAAACATTATAAATCAAATAATATGAAAATGAGAAATATTATTCCAATC
Organism: Prevotella sp. HCN-7019; assembly: GCF_037890215.1. NCBI lineage: Bacteria > Pseudomonadati > Bacteroidota > Bacteroidia > Bacteroidales > Prevotellaceae > Prevotella > Prevotella sp. HCN-7019. The sequence goes on from NZ_JBBKBO010000008.1 coordinate 72,373, forward strand.
ATGGCTATTGTAAGTTTGCCGATTGGGGGAATTGCCCAGGACCAATTAAAATCAGGCATTAATTTGGATAATTTAGACCAGACGGCCAATCCTGGAGAAAGTTTTTATCAGTTTGCATGTGGAGGTTGGATTAAAAATACACCATTGCCTGCAGCATATTCCAGATTCGGAAGCTTTGACCAATTGGCCCAAGCTAACAATGAGCGTGTAAACACTATTCTCGCGGAATTGTCATCAAAAACGTATACTCCTGGTAGTACAGAACAGAAACTGAGTGATTTCTACAAACAGGCCATGGATTCTGTTCGTCGCAACAAAGAGGGCGTCAAACCGGTTATGCCGTTACTAAATGAGATAGAAAAGGCAAAAACAATATCTGCATTACATCAGATTCAATTAAAATATGCCACATTTGGATATGGAATCCCATTGGGAATAGGTTTCGGAGCCGATGAGAAAAACTCAAAAATGAACATTCTCAACATATATCAGGGTGGACTGTTCCTCGGACAGAAAGAATATTATCTAGACAACGATGACGCAACAGCAAAGATACGTGAGGCGTACAAAAAACACATTGTTCGTATGTTCCAATTGTTTGGCTTCAACAAACAGATAGCCACAAAGAAAATGGAGAACATAATGAATATAGAAACTGCTCTCGCCAAGGTTTCCAAATCACGTACTGAACTGAGAGACGTTGCCGCCAACTACAATAAAATGACGATAGAGGATTTTGAAAGCAGTTATCCCGACATAAAGCTGACAACCTATATGAATAAGTTAGGCGTTAGTACATCATGCTTTAAAGAACTTGTCGTAGGCCAACCGGCATTTGTCAATGGCGCAAACAAGATCATCGCATCTATGACAGCAGATGAACTCAAGGCGTATATGGAATGGGATGTTATTCTGTCAGCAGTAGATTATCTTAGCGATGATGTCATTGCTGCAAATTTTGACTTTTTCGGAAAGACGATGTCTGGGCGCAAAGAAAACTATCCACGTTGGAAACGTGCAACCAGTCAAGTCGAAAGCCAGATGGGCGAAGCTCTCGGCAAAATGTATGTAGAGCGTTATTTCCCAGCAGCAGCTAAAGAGAGAATGGAGAAGTTGGTAAAAAATCTTCAAATATCACTGGCACAACGTATAAAAGAACAAGATTGGATGAGCGCAGCTACAAAAGAAGCCGCACTTGACAAATTAAACTCATTCTATGTCAAGATTGGATACCCAGACAAATGGAAAGACATATCAAGCCTAACCATTGATCCTAAACTTTCATACTATGAGAATGTGCAGAATTGTAAAAGCTTTTGGAGAAAATGGGATATTGATTATCGTGCCGGAAAACCTGTAGATAAGGACGAATGGTTCATGACTCCACAGACTGTGAATGCATACTATAACCCGACAACAAACGAAATATGCTTCCCCGCAGGAATCCTTCAGAAACCATTCTTTGATATGAACGCAGACGACGCTTTCAATTATGGAGCAATAGGAGTTGTTATCGGTCATGAGATGACACACGGTTTTGATGATCAAGGCCGCCATTACGATAAAAACGGTAATATGTCAGACTGGTGGACTACTGAGGATGCAGCCAACTTCAACAAACGTGCTGAACTTTGCGAAAACTTCTTCTCTGCAATAAAGGTTCTTCCGGATCTGAATGCCAACGGTAAACTGACATTAGGTGAGAACCTTGCCGACCACGGTGGACTTATGGTTTCATTCAATGCATTCAAGAATGCAACGAAAGACAAAAATCTGCCTACAATCGATGGGTTTACTCCAGAACAACGTTTCTTCCTTGCATACGCTGGTGTTTGGGCGGCCAATATAACCACTGAGGAAATACGCAACCGTACAAAAAGCGACCCACACTCTCTAGGATGCTGGCGTGTTGACGGTGCCCTACCCCATATCGATGCATGGTATGATGCATTCAATATCAAATCTACCGACAAGATGTTCATTCCCAAAGAACAACGTTTGAATCTTTGGTAATTGCTCATAACAGTAAAAATCAACAGATATCAGCCTGCAGCTATCTGCAGGCTGTATCTTTTTTATATTAAATATATTATTGAAAAACATTATGTTCAAAATATTATGAATATCATTACATAAATAGACTCATACAATATACTCAGAAATAATAAAACATCCATCACTATTGTTAATGTCTATTAAAAACATTCAATATAAATATTTTATATAAAGTTTTATTGTTAACTTTGCATCCGATTTAGTCCGTTGAGGCTAGAACAAGCATTGGCTAAAGCCGATCGCCTCGCGGAAAAACCCGTTTAATATTTAATAAATTAATGTACGCAATTGTAGAAATTAACGGTCAGCAGTTCAAGGCAGAACAGGGAAAGAAACTGTTCGTGAACCACATCAAAGATGCAAAGGAAGGCCAGGCTGTTGAATTCGACAAGGTACTGCTTGTCGACAAAGATGGTTCAGTACAGGTGGGTGCACCTACCGTAGATGGTGCAAAAGTTGTATGTGAAGTTGTAAATCCGCTTGTAAAGGGTGACAAAGTCATCGTTTTCAAGATGAAGCGCAGAAAAGACTATCGTAAAAAGAATGGTCACCGTTCACATTTCACAGAGGTAACAATCAAAGAAGTAATCGCTTAAAATTCAGGAGGACACAGAAATGGCACATAAAAAAGGTGTAGGTAGTTCGAAGAACGGACGTGAGTCAGCTTCACAAAGATTAGGCGTTAAAATTTGGGGCGGTCAGAAAGTTATTGCCGGAAACATTATCGTTCGTCAGCGTGGTACAAAGCACAATCCTGGCAAGAACGTTGGTATCGGTAAGGACGACACTCTCTATGCTCTGACAGACGGAATTGTGAATTTCCACAGAGGTCGTCAGAACAGAAGTTTCGTTTCAGTACTGCCAGAAACAGAGGCTTAAATAAATTTACAATAAAACTATTCCAAACAACAATAATCCCGACTTTCGCTGAAAGTCGGGATTATTGCGTTTTTAGAAACACAATGCATTAGAAAGAAGATATTTATCATTTTAGATATTTACATATTAACTAAAGTAACTGACAATATCAACTTGATTGCTTTGCCCTAATATCATAGAGTGTATATATAAACTAAAAACGTATGCAAATAACGAAAAGGCCGAACTGTAGATCTCTAGGATCTAATAGAAATTCTATGAAGATAAGGTTTATTCATAAAATACAATATTCAAGACAATGCTATATGACATTGGTAGTGCTTCATTTTCTGATGCTAGAATCACAACCTGTAAATCATCGCCTCAAAGACCAACACATATTTTCTGGTTTTGCTCACACCTCATTTCATTGTTTTTGAAAAAAATCCAGACAGAAGACTTTCAAATTTTCTTGACATTTTTTGACAAAAGAAAATCGTGCAAGAAATGTAAAGAAACATTAAATCCGACATCAGAAAGGCTTATTCAGGCATTACAGTCTTGTCATATACCCTGCTGTGGAGTGTCTGTTAGTTCATTCTGCGTTCCGTTTTGGTATATTTCATCCTCTGGTTATGCCCATATTGAGGTGTGATATGGTGCATTTCAGACCCTAAAACGGGCCATAACATGTACTCAAATAGTACTTTTCGTGTGATGAAGAAATTGGTCTTGAATATAAATTCCTGATGCCCAGCATCATGCGTAAATCTCTCATTTTTGCGTATTTACGACCGAAGGAGAGTCTGCTCGCAAATACTCGTTTATTTAGGGGTAGAACTGAAAACTTAGACAAAAAATACGCAAGATACTGAAGAACTGGAAGTATCCAAATCGCTTACCTTTCAGCAAAATCATTCAAGACTGATATCTCCATATTTTCATAGAATAACATCCACACAGAATTTCCACCAAGATAAAAATAGTCAGTATTGAATATACAGTCAAACAATCAGTCTCTGAAGATATATTACATAATAAAACATAAATATAATATGTAATTGAACTCATATAAAAATTGTAATTCCCAAACATATCCTATACTTACATTGGTAAGCGATATTGACAACAAATAACCGGCTACTCATATTTGTCATATCTACCTTCTGTTAATATCATATAATTATATACGGCATGAAAATATTTTTTGTATTTTTGTATGTTGTTAATAAGTATTTGACTTTTAAAATTTACAGCACATGCTTACACTAAAACTCATAAACGAGGAAACAGAACGTGTTATTAAAGGACTAAAGAAAAAACACTTTGAGAATGCAGAAGAGGCTATCGCTAAGGTCATTGAAACAGACAAACAGCGCCGTGAAGCCCAACAAAAACTGGACAGCAATCTTTCTGAAACAAAAAAATTGTCTGCACGTATCGGACTGCTCATGAAAGAGGGCAACAAAGATGAGGCAGAAAATATAAAGAAGGATGTCACTGCCCTTAAAGAAATCAGCAAGCAACTGGAGGCAGAGAAAGCTCAGTGTGAGAAAGATCTCATATCACAACTCTGCTCCATACCAAATATACCAAATGACGATGTACCAGAGGGCCGTGATGCAAGTGATAATGTCGTGGTAAAAGAAGGTGGCCATATGCCGGAATTACCAGAAGACGCATTGTGCCATTGGGATCTTTGCAAAAAATTCAACCTCATAGATTTTGATCTTGGTGTAAAGATAACAGGAGCTGGTTTTCCGGTATACATTGGCAAAATGGCTCGTTTCCAAAGAGCACTCGAAGCATTTTTCCTTGAGGAAGCACGCAAGAGCGGATATTTGGAGGTACAACCGCCATATGTTGTGAATGAGGCATCCGGATATGGCACAGGTCAATTGCCTGATAAAGAAGGTCAGATGTACCACTGCAATCTTGACAATCTTTATCTTATTCCCACAGCAGAAGTACCTGTAACAAATATATTCCGCGACGAAATACTTGATGAAAAAGATCTGCCTATTAAAAGGTGTGCATATTCTGCATGCTTCCGTCGTGAGGCTGGGTCTTACGGTAAAGACGTAAGAGGGTTGAATCGCCTGCATCAGTTCGATAAGGTTGAGATAGTACGCATAGATACACCTGAACACTCATACCAATCACTTGACGAAATGCTTACTCATGTTGAAGGCTTATGCCAAAAACTCGAACTCCCCTATCACATTCTACGTCTTTGTGGAGGCGACATGAGCTTTACTTCAGCTATATGCTATGATTTTGAAGTTTGGAGTGCTGCCCAGAAAAAATGGCTTGAAGTGTCATCTGTATCAAATTTCGAAAGCTATCAGGCAAATCGATTGCATTGCAGATACCGTAAGGCTGATACTAAGAAGATTGAACTCTGCCACACACTTAATGGTTCTGCCCTTGCTCTGCCACGTATTGTTGCCACAATACTAGAAAACAATCAGACACCAGACGGTATCAGAGTTCCCAAGGCACTGGTACCTTATTGTGGTTTCGACATGATCGACGACAAAAATTTCTAATAGAAATTATTCTCACACATTATATGCGTATATTGCAAATTCATAACAATTTGCAATATACGTAATATTTCTGACCGGCAGTCTGCACCAAAATCAGATGTGCCTAACCACAACAAATCAATAACACATTACACTGTATGAACAAAATTATCCGTAAAGAACAATTTTCAGAAAATGTATATTTGTTTGAAATAGAGGCACCTTTGATTGCCAAAAGTAGAAAGGCCGGCAATTTCATAATAATAAGAGTTAACAAAAACGGTGAACGAATACCTCTTACTATTGCAGATGCCGATACCGTAAAAGGAACCATTACCATTGTGGTACAACGTGTCGGATTATCATCTTTCAAATTATGTTCACTCAATGAAGGGGATGTAATTGCAGATGTTGTCGGACCTCTTGGCAATCCGACACACATAGAAAATTTCGGAACAGTTGTATGTGCTGGTGGTGGCGTTGGTGTTGCTCCTATGCTGCCAATAATAAAAGCATTGAAAACTGCAGGAAACCGGGTTCTGTCTGTTATTGCAGGAAGAAACAAAGACCTTATCATACTTGAAGATGAGGTAAGAGCAAGTAGCGATGAACTGATAATCATGACAGATGATGGGTCTTATGGAGAGAAAGGTGTTGTAACTGTTGGCATTGAGAAACTTATAAATCAGGAACATGTAGACAAAGTCTTTGCCATCGGTCCTCCAATTATGATGAAGTTTTGTTGTTTATTGACACAGAAATACAAAATTCCTACAGACGTTTCACTAAACACAATCATGGTTGATGGCACAGGTATGTGTGGTGCATGTAGACTGACAATCGGAGGAAAGACAAAGTTTGTTTGTATTGACGGACCAGAATTTGACGGTGCACTCGTTGATTGGGACGAAATGCTCAAACGCATGGGAACGTTCAAAAAGGCCGAAAAGGAAGAAATGGAACACTATGAAGAACATCTCCAAAATATACTTCCTGACATCCACGCAAATACAACAAATATAAGCATGGATGTTGAGCCTACTACAGAGACAATAGATCAACTGACAGATCGCAACTCTCAGTGGAGAAAAGACTTACGTACTGCAATTAAAGCTAAAGAACGCACAGCTATACCAAGAGTTGTTATGCCTGAACTGGATGCAGAATACCGTTCTCATACCCGCACGGAAGAAGTCAACATTGGCCTTACAAAAGAAATGGCATTAACTGAAGCACGCCGGTGTCTTGACTGCGCAAAACCATCTTGTATAGAAGGATGCCCTGTAAACATTAACATTCCTTCTTTCATTAAAAATATCGAGCGTGGACAATTCATAGCAGCAGCCAAAGTTCTAAAAGACACATCGTCACTGCCTGCCGTATGTGGCCGTGTCTGTCCACAGGAAAAACAATGCGAGAGTAAATGCATACACCTGAAAATGGGCGAGCAAGCTGTAGCGATAGGATACTTAGAGCGCTTTGCAGCCGATTATGAAAGAGAAAGTGGAAATATAGTACTACCGGAAATAAAATCAAGCAATGGAATTAAGGTTGCGGTGGTTGGTTCCGGACCTGCCGGATTGAGTTTTGCCGGTGACATGGCCAAAAAGGGATATAGCGTAACTGTATTTGAAGCACTACATGAGATTGGTGGTGTTTTGAAATATGGAATTCCAGAATTTCGACTGCCCAACAAGATTGTAGATGTTGAGATTGAGAATCTTAAAAAGTTAGGAGTTACATTTATTACCGACTGCATAATCGGCAAAACAATCAGTATAGAACAGCTTGAAAATGATGGCTTCAAAGGTGTATTCATTGCATCTGGCGCAGGTCTTCCCAACTTTATGGGTATACCTGGAGAAAATTCTATTAATATAATGTCATCCAATGAATATCTCACACGAGTAAATCTTATGGATGCAGCCAATCCCACGACAGATACACCAATCAATATCGGACATAATGTACTTGTTGTTGGAGGGGGAAATACAGCAATGGATTCCTGCCGTACAGCAAGACGATTAGGAGGAAATGTTACATTGGTATACAGACGCTCTGAAAAAGAAATGCCTGCTAGAGCAGAAGAAGTTAAACATGCAAAGGAAGAAGGAATAAATTTCCTGACACTGCATAATCCGCTAGAATATATAGCAGATGAAAACGGCGCTGTAAAGCAAGTAAAACTTCAAGAGATGAGACTTGGTGAGCCTGATGAGAGTGGACGCCGCAGCCCAGAGCCGATACCAGGTGCTGTTAAAACTCTAGATATTGATCAGGTAATTGTGGCCGTTGGAGTTTCCCCTAACCCACTTGTGCCAAAATCCATCGAAGGTCTGGAGCTTGGTCGAAAGAATACGATTGTTGTAAATGCAAATATGCAGAGTTCACGTACTGAAATATATGCCGGAGGCGACATTGTAAGAGGTGGAGCCACCGTCATACTAGCCATGGGGGACGGACGGCGCGCTGCAGAAAACATGGACAAACAACTTTCTGCAATAAAATAATATCTTCAATATCTTTGCCAGGAATAGAACATTATCTTGGCAAAGATATTCTCCCACTAGCCATCTACATAACCAGAAAAACACAATATCGTTGCCATGAAGTTAATAATAAAATTAAAAATAACATTGGTTGTATTCATATCTTACATGTGCTATTCATCAGCAAATGCACAGAATGATAACATACATCCATGGGAGAAATATTACAAACAACTTCTTGACATCGAAGACATAAATGATGAAGATATTGAAAACACCTATGAGATACTTCAGTCTCTATCAGAAAATAAAATAAACATTAATAAAGCTACCCGAGAAGAACTCGAACAGATAATATTTCTGACACCAAATCAAATTGAAGAAATCTCTGAATATATTTACAAATATGGCCCTATACGCACAATGGGTGAATTAGCAATGATAGAATCCCTAGATGCAATCAAAAGACAACTTTTATCATATTTCGTATATATTGAAAATGAAGAGAATACAGACTTTCCTGCTATCAAGAACATTCTAAAATATGGAAAAAATGATATTCTTGTAACAGCAAAAATTCCTTTTTATGAACGTAAAGGTGATAAGAACGGTTATCTGGGCTACAAATACAAACACTGGTTCAGATACACATTCAAATATGGGCAATATTTACAAGCTGGTATTACCGGCTCACAAGATCCAGGAGAACCATTTTTTGCCAATAAAAACAGTTTTGGATATGATTATTATTCATTCTATTTGTTAATCCGTAAACTTGGAAAAATCAAATCATTTGCAGCTGGAAGATACCGCTTAAAATTGGGAATGGGTCTGATTATGAATAACGACTTCTCCTTCGGGAAAACAGCCTCAATTTCTGCATATAGTTCAAATAATATCATAAGAGCACATTCATCACGCTCTGCAGCAAATTATCTACAAGGAGTAGCGGCAACTTATAATATAATAAAAGGTCTTGATATAACAGCCTTTGCATCATACAGAAAAATTGATGCAACTCCAGGAAAAGATTTAAACACTATATCTACAATACTTGAGTCTGGATACCATCGTACTCCAACAGAAATGGAACATAAAAACAATACAAGCCAATCTCTATTCGGAGGGAATATGCGATTTTTCAAAAATGGTTTCCATATAGGAATGACTTCTATTTATACATGTCTTGACAAAAAACTACAACCAAATATTGCACAAATCTACAGAAAATACTATCCGACTGGAAAAGATTTCACAAATACAAGTATAGACTATGGATACACTGGACACAAGTTGTCTATTGATGGTGAATCTGCAATCGATGGCGGGAATTCACTTGCAACAATTAACCGTATAACTTACCAGCCCATAACTGAACTTTCATTAACATTGTTGCAACGCTTCTATTCATATAAATTTGAAACTCTATTTGGGCAATGTTTTAATGACGGAGGGCGTATACAAAATGAAAGTGGAATATATATGGGAGCAAATTGGACACCATCTTCAAACTTCTCACTAATATATTATTTTGACTATGCTTACTTTCCATGGGCAAAATATCAAATAAGTAAATCTTCACACTCTATTGATAATTCCATATCTGGCACATTAAGAAAAAATTACTTTTACATAAGTTCACGCTATAGGATTAGGCTTAGACAAAAGGATAATAGCAATAAAACTGCTCTTATAACCAAAACAGAACAAAGAGGACGTGTCACATGTGGATATGAAGATAATAAATGGCAACTTGAAATACAATACGACATGGCTAACAGTAAAACTGAAAATAATAGTTTCGGTTGGATGATCTCTCAGAACATTGGTTATAAACATAAAATCATTAATGCAAATATATCTTTGGGATATTTTGATACAGATAACTATGACAGTAGAATATATTGTTACGAGAAAGGATTATTATATAGCTTCAGCTTTCCTACTTATTATGGAAATGGCATACGATACTCTATAAACATTCGAGCCGATATACGAAAAAATATAATGATGATATGTAAATTTGGATCAACAAAATATTTTGACAGAAATAAAATTTCATCCTCATATCAAGAAATTGAGGGTTCATCCATGAGCGACTTTGAGGCACAATTAAGATGGAAATTCTGATATAAGCTGTAATTTATAGGCCAGTCTGTAAATATAAGTAATTATTTACATTTATTATAACATATAAGAACTTGTTCTAGTGTTTTTTGCTTTAATTTTGTACAGACATAAAATACAATATCAAAGCTACTTAAGTATGAAATTACATTTTGCAGGCATAATTATAGCCATATGTACATTCTTAATTATCGGTTTGTTTCATCCCATTGTAATAAAAATAGAATACTACTATGGTACCAAACCATGGTGGATTTTTCTACTAATTGGTATTATAAGTATCGTATTAGCACTTTTTATTGAAAATATACTTTTATCATCTGTTTTAGGGGTATTTGGTGCATCGTCGTTATGGAGTATCGGTGAACTTTTTGAACAGCGAAAAAGAGTAAAAAAAGGATGGTTCCCTATGAATCCTAAAAGAACAACCGAATATGAAAATTAAATTAATAATGATTGGTAAAACCACAGGAAAATTATATGTGGACGCAATAAATGACTACATAAGTCGTATAGGACATTATAATAATTTCACTATTCACATAATACCAGGACTTAAAAATACAAAAAAATTAAGTCAGGAGCAGCAAAAACAAAATGAAGGAGAACTAATACAAAAAGAATTAAATCCTTCGGATAAAGTTATACTTTTAGACGAGAGAGGAACCGAATTCAGAAGTATTGAATTTGCTAAATGGCTAGAACACAAGCAACGAACTACACAAAGACTAGTCTTTGTAATAGGTGGACCTTACGGGTTTTCTGATAATATATACCAGAGGTCTGATGAAAAAATATCATTATCAAAGATGACATTCTCTCATCAAATGGTTAGGTTAATCTTTATAGAACAATTATACCGAGCTTGTACAATTATAAAAGGCGAATCTTATCATCACGAATAATTAAAAACAACAAAGGCTTTTGGAATTATATTTTAATATCCAAAAGCCTTTTTATATAAAGTTTTACAAACTTTATCCTCCAAAGTTATCATACATGATTGATTCCGGATCCACTCCAAGCCCATCAAGCATATTTACAACAGCCTTACTCATTGGGCCAGGACCACACATATAATATTCTATATCTTCAGGAGCTTCATGATTTTTCAAATACGTATCATACATTACTTGGTGAACAAATCCTGCAGTATATTTTACACCAGCTGCATCTGCTGCCGGATCCGGACGATCCAAAGCAAGATGAAAATGGAAATTTGAGAAAGTCTTCTCTAATTCAAGGAAATCGTTCAAATAAAAGACCTCATTTAACGCACGAGCACCGTAGAAATAATGCATTTCTCTGTCATGTGTTACCAAAGTCTTTGTCATATGCATGATCTGTGCTCTCAGGGGAGCCATACCGGCTCCACCACCAACCCAAATCATCTCTTTCTTTGAATCGAAATGAGGATGGAAATCTCCATATGGTCCACTCATCAGAACTTTATCACCAGGTTTCAATGTAAATATATATGAAGACGCTATACCTGGATTAACATCCATAAATCCACTACGGTCGGGTTTAAAAGGAGGCGTTGCAATTCTAACTGTCAACATAAATACATCTCCTTCAGCAGGATAGTTTGCCATAGAATAAGCTCTAATTGTCGGTTCTGGATTTACACATTTTAATGAGAATAATCCAAATTTTTCCCACGCCGGTAAATATTCATCCCCTATCAGAGATTTATCTATATCATTATCATATGACATTGAGAATGCAGGTATTTTTATCTGCGCATATGAACCTGGAATGAAATCCATATGAGCCCCCTCTGGAAGCTTAACTTTAAATTCTTTAATAAAAGTAGCGACATTCTTATTTGAGATAACGGTACATTCATATTCTTTTACGCCAAGAACGCTTTCATTCACTTTAATCTTCATATCATTCTTGACTTTTACCTGACAGCCCAATCTCCAATGATCCTTCTGTTGTTTTCTACTGAAGTGTGGAATTTCAGACGGAAGAATCTCACCGCCTCCTTCCAACACTTGACATTTGCATTGACCACAAGAACCCTTTCCTCCACATGCAGAAGATAAATATATTCCATTATCAGAAAGAGTATTTAATAATGTAGAACCAGAATTTACCTCTACAACTTTATCATCATTGATAGTTATTTTAACTTTACCGGATGAAACTAAAAAGTTCTTTGCAACAAGTAAAATAATTACAAGTGATAGAACAACTATAAGGAATACAGCAATACTTGCCAATATCATATTTATATCCATTGTCATTCAATTTAAATATTCAAACCCGAGAAACACATAAAAGCCATGGCCATAAGACCAACGACGATAAATGTTATACCTAATCCTCTAAGAGGGGCAGGAACATTTGAATAGGCCATTTTTTCACGCACTGCAGCAAGACCAACAATAGCAAGTAGCCAACCTAATCCAGAACCCAACGCATAAGATATCGCATCGCCAATATTACCTATCATTTTAGGATCACTTTCACTTAATGTTATTCTCTGCTGCATAAAAAGTGATGCTCCCATAATAGCACAATTCACAGCAATTAATGGAAGGAATATACCCAATGATGCATAAAGTGAAGGACTAAAACGTTCTACAACCATTTCTACTAACTGAACAATTGCTGCAATCACCGCAATAAATAAGATAAAACTCAAGAAACTCAGATCAACCCCTTCTATAATTGCGTTTGCAGCAAGGACTTTTGTTTGTAAAAGATAGTTTACCGGTAGTGTCACAACCAAAACGAACACAACTGCGACACCTAACCCCAAAGCCGTTTTTACATTCTTTGAGACAGCTAAATATGAGCACATTCCCAGAAAGAATGCAAATATCATATTATCCACAAATATAGAGCGGACGAATAAACTTAATAAATGTTCCATTATAATTGGATTTATTTATATTAAACAAACTTTTATTTAAATCATTATCAATTATTCTGAAGTTCTTTATTTCGCGCACGCTGATACCATATAATACATGCACATATTATAAGAGCCATTGGTGGCATAAGCATCAGACCATTATTAACATATCCAATATTTTTTATACAATCATAATTCAATATATTAAAACCCAACAATGTTCCAGACCCAAACAGTTCGCGGAAGAATGCAACAATTATAAGTATTTTTGCATACCCAAGTCCATTTCCGAGTCCATCAAGACAAGATTCCCAAGGACCATTCTGCATAGCGAATGCCTCAAGACGTCCCATCAAAATGCAGTTTGTTATAATTAATCCTACATAAACAGAAAGTTGTACACTGACATCGTATGCAAAAGCTTTCAATATTTCACTTACAATTGTAACCAACGCTGCAACTACAACAAGTTGTACTATAATACGTATTCGATTCGGAATAGTCTTACGCAATAATGATATCACCACATTGGAAAACATTGTTATTATTGTTACAGAAAGGCCCATTACTATAGCCGGTTCAAGTTTTGCAGTAACAGCCAATGCCGAACATATTCCTAAAACCTGTACGGTAACAGGATTATTTATCCCTAAAGGTGTAAATAAGACATCTTTATTTTTCTGCGATAATAATTGCTGTTTCATATTACCTTTTTATCTTTTTATTAAAAAGTTCTTATAATTATTCAAACATTTCTTCAACATCTGATTTACACCTTCAGAAGTAATTGTTCCACCAGAGATACCATCAACTTGATACTCAGGATTATTAACTTTTCCGTTTTTCACGACCCCTAGCGCAATTTTACCATTGTCTAAGGTCTTCTTTCCGGCGAATAAATCTTGAAAATTCTCAGTTGCTATTTCAGCACCAAGTCCTGGGGTTTCACTTGCATGAGAAAAATATACACCATAAACTGTATTTTTATCACTATTTAATGCTATATAACCCCATATCGCACCCCACAATCCTGTACCATAAACAGGAAATATATATTTTGTATCTCCATCTTTCTCTGCAACAAAGACATGAAAGCGATTATTTTCTTTTACTTCTTTTTCATATGCTGTAGAAAAGACATCGGTATTCTCAGACAAAGTACCATCTGATTGCATTAACATGTCCTGCTTTACATACTTATTATACTCACTTTCAACATCTTCCACATTTCTAACATTTAATGCAGAAAGAATCTGTTTTTTGGTATCAAGTTCCACATTCTTATTTTGTCTATCACGCAAAGAAGAACTTACAAATGCAAGCATAAACGCAACGATAATAACCATTATCGCAGCATATATAATGGTATAACTATTACTATTCGTCTTCATTTATTTCTTATTTTATTATTTTGAACAAATGGCACGTTTCTCACGATGTTTGATATTTTGCTGTACGACAAAATAGTCAATTAATGGAGCAAATATATTCATAAATAATATGGCAAGCATCATTCCCTCTGGGTATCCAGGATTAAGCACCCTAATGATTATTGCCATTACTCCAATCATGAAACCATATATGTATTTTCCTGTTTCTGTTCTTGCCGCAGTAACAGGATCTGTCGCCATAAATACTGCTCCAAAACAAAAACCACCAAGTACAAGATGTTCATACCACGGCATCTGAGCCATTGAAGTATCAGGGCCTACCGTATTAAATACAAAAGCCATAAAAGCACCACCAATAAACACAGAAGACATTATCTTCCAACTTGCTATACCAGTCCAAAGCAATAGTATTGCCCCCAAAGCAATCGCAATCACACTTGTCTCACCTACAGACCCTGGAATAAGTCCGTATATCATATCCATTGAAAAATCAGGTACAATTCCTGTCGTTGCAGTAGAGCCAAGAGGTGTAGCTACGGTAAGTCCATCTATATTTTGGCCTATTCCCAATATTGAATCTCCAGATACCCAAACTGCATCTCCGGACATTTTGGTTGGATACCCAAAGAACATAAATACACGTGCCGCCAATGCAACATTAAAAATGTTCATACCTGTTCCACCAAACACCTCTTTTACAAAGATCACAGAAAATGCGACAGCTATTGCTAAAATCCATAATGGACAATCAACAGGAATTATCATTGGAATTAAAATACCCGAAACAAGGAAGCCTTCTTGTATTTCTTCCTTTTTCCACTGTGCAACAATGAATTCAATTCCTAAACCAACAATATATGATACTAGTATCTTAGGTAATACGGCCATAAGACCATATGCAAACATTTGTATAAATGATGCTGAAGCAAATACACCATCTCCTGCTGCTTTGAAATGTTGATAACCAACATTATACATACCAAACAACAGAGCTGGCATTAAAGCAATAACGACAATTGACATAATTCTTTTACTGTCAATTGCATCATGAATCATAGTTCCATTTTTAGATGTTGTATTAGGAACATATAAGAATGTTTCAAAACCATCAAAGACAGATCTAAAAGCATGGAACTTACCACCTTCTTCAAAATTAGGTTTTATCTTATTTAGATAGTTTCTTAAAGCTTTCATCTTAAATAATTTATTATACTACTCCATTTCTTTACGCAACATATCCAGTCCTTTTCTAACAATATGCTGCAACTCCAACTTAGAAGAATCAACAAATTCAGCCACTGCAAAATCTTCTGGAGAAACCTCATATATACCGAGAGCTTCCATTTTGTCTATATCTCCACAAATTATTGCCTTGATAAGATACTCAGGATAAATATCCATAGGGAACACCTTATCATATTCACCACTCATGATCATATTTCGCCGTCCCCCCTTTATACGGGCATCCAATACATATTCCTTTTTCTTTCCTTGAAGCCATGAGAAATAACTATGACTAACGGAAAAATCTTTAATACGTGGCATTATCCATCCCAACATTTCATTTGTATCATCACCCTCCGGAATAGCTGTGACTTCTGAAACATGAGCGCCAAGAAAATCATCTATACAGCTTTTTCTTCCAACAAGAGGATTACCATTTATCAATCTGACATGATCAGTTCTATTTAATCTGCCTTCTAATATCGTGGATAGCTTTTGACCAACTTTTACATCAGCATAGGCAGGACGATCTATTTCACTTCCAGCAATAGCAATTGTATGGATAAGATCAACATGTCCTGTATTAAAAAGACGACCAAAAAATATAACTGCTGTTGGATCAACTGTCCATACTACTTCACCTTTATTTACCGGTGAGATATGGTTTATTTGAACACCAACGTTTCCTGCAGGACATGGACCATCAAAAATATTAACTTCTACATTCTTTGCTTTTCTAAGCACATCCGATGTCTGATTTATTCCAATACCAAGATAAGTTTTAGATATTTTCGATAAAGCTGTCAATCCGGTCTGAAAATCAACCTCATTACCTTTCACCTCATACTCAAAGTCTGCAGCAAGCGGCATATCCCTAAGAGCACTGACAAAAATGGCTTTTGGTTTAGTATCTGGAACAGCAGATATCGCATAAGGTAATTTATTAATATAACCAAATAATCCAGATTCAAGCAATGAGTTCATAACGTCCGAACCTTCTAAAGAGTCAATATTCTTACAGCCAAAGTCCACATATTCCTGCTTTTCATCAGCCTTTATTTTTACACATAATACTTTTCTGCGCTCTCCACGTATTATTGAAGAAACAACACCACTGACCGGTGAAGAAAAACGGACTTCTGTACAATTTTTATTCACAAACAATGCATCGCCTGCCTTTACATGATCGCCCTCGTGAACAACCACCTTAGGAGTAACTCCGACAAAATAATCCGGAACGAGTCCATACTCAGAACATTCGGCCACTGAAATTTTTTGTTTGGCGGCCTTTCCCTTCAAATTAATGTCTAAGCCCTTTCGTAACTTAATCACATTCATAATAATATTTTTATTATATAAGATAATTTCAAAAAGACTGTGAAAACTCTCTTTTTAACCTATTTTTTCACTATGATATTATCGATGCAAAATTAGCAAAAATAAGTCATAAAGAAAAGAAAAAACAACCTTTTATTTTTGTACAAAAAGAAAAATGATGTAATTTTGAAATCTCTTATTAATAAAGATTGAGTATCAGTGTGTTAAAACGGATAATAAATATAATTGTATGGGTTGCGATCAGCCTTTACCTTTTTCTTGTAATACTTCTACATCTACCTTATATTCAAGGAATTATTGGTTCTTGGACAGCCGATGCCTTGTCTAAAAAATTCGGTACTACAGTATCAATCGGACAGATAGACTTGGGTTTTGTCAATCGACTCATTGTTGACGATATTTGTATTTTTGACCAGAATAGGAAGAAAATGTTGAAGGTTTCAAGAGCATCTATAAAGATCAACATTATTCCACTAATTGAGAACCGAGTATCTATATCATCCATTCAATTTTTTGGAATGGAGGCCAATCTTTATAAAAAAAATAACAAAACTAAAACCAACTATCAATTTTTCATAGACTCCCTATCTAATAAAAAAAATAACGATAATAAATCTATTGATTTACAAATCAACTCTATTATTATAAGACATGGAGCAATTAGATATCGTTGTTTATCAGAAATCAACGAAAAAAATAGTTTTTCCTTAAATAACATTAATATAAAAAATATAAGCGGACATAT
This sequence comes from Prevotella sp. HCN-7019, assembly GCF_037890215.1. Lineage (NCBI taxonomy): Bacteria > Pseudomonadati > Bacteroidota > Bacteroidia > Bacteroidales > Prevotellaceae > Prevotella > Prevotella sp. HCN-7019. Next base: position 89,994 of record NZ_JBBKBO010000008.1, read on the forward strand.
AATTTTAGACAAATTCAGTAATGATTCTATAAATATTAAAGTAAAAAAACTATCATTAGAGGAACATTCTGGTATAAAACTAAAGAAGTTATCTTTCAAAGTTGCTGCAAATAAAACACATTTGGCATTAAATACTTTCAATCTAGAATTACCTTCCTCAAGAGTACATATAGACTCTATCGATGCTTCATACACATTAAAAAATGGTAGTATATACTTTCCTGCATTAAAGTTCAGAGGGAATATATCAGACTCGTACATAAGCCTTTCTGATTTTTCTTTTTATTTCCCAAAGATGAAGGGTTTCAAATATAAGATATTATGCCGTGCAGACATTTACGGCGTAGGAAAAAGTATATATATTAATAATCTATTGATAAATGAAAGTACAAATCTTTTCAATTTAAGTTCAACGATACGTGTTAATTTTTCATCCTGGTATATTGACAGATTTATATTTAAAACAAACAGCGATAATATAAAAACAATATGCAAGAAATTTCCTGATATTAAAATACCGAAAATGATCTCCAAACTAGGTAATATTAAGATTGTCGGAAAATCACAGTATAGAAATCATAATAAAGAAATTTCATTTTCTGGATGTATAAATACAGACATAGGTACAACAAACATTAGTTTAATACGTAATAAAAATACAACGAATGGAAAAATAACAACAAAAAATCTTAATATAAGAGAACTTACAGACGACACCAAATTCGGTGTCGTCAATACGCAATTATACTTTAATTCGTCACAAACATCACAAATAAAATTCAATGGGACCATTTCTTCCATTGATTATAACCAATATACATATCATGCATTAAAACTTAATGGCATATATGAGAACGACAAAATTACCGGAAAAGTAGAGATTAACGACCCAAATGCAAAAATAAAGTTAACCGGAAATGCCAGTTGTAGAAAAGGATATAATATATGTTATTTAAATGCTGATATAAAACACTTGTCACCTTCAGCTTTGCATTTGTCCGATAAATGGCCACATACCAGATTCAATTTGAATCTAACTGCCCACATAGAAGGAAATAATATTTCAAATGCAACTGGACAGATTCGTATATCTGATTTTTCCATGGTCTCTCCACAGGTAATCTACAAAATAGATTCCCTCTCCTTAAATGTAGATAAAACAGATAAATATAAAAATATTATTGTTACCAGTGATTTTGGTAACATATTCATGTATGGCGATATTAATTATAGCACTATTCCACACAGCATCATAGGATTAATCCACAGCAAACTTCCAACCATACCGTTATATACTAATATAAAAACAAAGCGGAACAACGATTTTAAGATAGAGGCCAACATAAACGATTCCAAATGGATTAATTTTTTGTTAGGAATTCCTATCGAGCTTCAAGCTCCGATAACTATAAACGGCGAAATATGTGATAAAAAAAATGAATTACAATTAGATTGCCAAATTCCTTCTTTTATTTACGATAATAAAAAATATAAAGATGTTAGACTTAGAGTAAATACTATAGATGGAATATTGAAGACATCCGTTATGGTAAAAAAAATATCAGACAAAGGAAATATCTTATCACTAGGTATAAAAGCTTCTGCTGTCAATAATGAACTTGATACGGAAATAAACATAAATGAAAATGAAAAACATCCGTTACAAGGAAAAATAAAAGCAAATACCTTTTTTTATAATAATGTTGAAGGAAAAGCCACAGCTAATATAAATATTAAAGAATCTGACATTCTTATAGAAGATACGGTATGGCATATCAAACCTTCAAATATTATCTACAACAAAAACTATATTGAAATAAATAATTTTTCTGTAGAACATGATAAACAATATATTTCCATCGCAGGCAAGACAACCAAAGAATTATCAGATTCCATATGCATGGACTTTAAAGATATCAATATAAATTATATTCTGGATATGGTAGATTTCCATTCAGTAGAGTTTGATGGTCTCGCATCTGGCAAGGCTTATATTAAAGGTGTATCCGGAAAGAAACCAGAGATTTATACTGACCTTATAGTTAAAGATTTCCTTTTTGAAAAAGGTCGGATGGGAACACTGTATGCAAAAGCCCAATATAACAACATTGAAGAAAAGATTGACATAAACGCTATAGCAAAAGACAAATCTGACAGTAAAACCATAATCATTGGATACATATCTCCCAAACAAAACTTTATTGATTTAGATTTAACAGCCCATAATACAAGAATTGAATTTATGGAAAGTTTCTGCAGTAGTTTCATGAAAGATGTCAATGCATATACCAATGGAACAGTAAAGCTTTCCGGACCTTTAAACAATATTAATATGACAGGCATGCTTATTGTAGATGGAACACTTGGAATAAGCAGTCTAAACACATATTATACTCTCAGCAACGATACAATCAGATTTATTCCAAATGAAATAGAATTCAAAAACGATAGTATATTTGACAGTAATGGTAATTATGGCCTTATCGAAGGAGGTGTGCATCACAAACATTTAACAAATCTGAGCTACGATTTATCCATAAAAGCCAACAATCTATTGTCATTCAATACAAATGGGAATAATGGTGATTCTTTCTATGGGACAGTATATGCCACTGGTAATTGTAAGATCAAAGGACGTAGCGGAGAAGTAACCATGGATATCAATGTCACTCCAGAAAGAAACAGTACGATTGTATATGACGTAAGTAGTATGAATAACATATCAACCAATGAATTCATACAATGGAAATCATCCTCCAGGGACAATATCACATCCATTGTTGATACATACGATACTGTCAAAGATACTGTTGAGAACATACAGACCACTTCTGATATGCGCCTTAATTTTCTAATTGATTGCAATCCTAATATAAACATAAAGATTTTGATGGATAAACAATCAGGAGACCATATAGCCCTAAATGGTAACGGTACACTCAGAGCAACATATTATAATAAGGGAACATTTGATATGTTCGGTAACTACATTGTTGATCATGGCATATATAAACTAACAATAAGAGATATAATAAAAAAAGAATTTACCTTTAGAAAAGGTGGAACTATAAAATTTGTAGGAGACCCATTTAATGCATCACTTGATCTTAATGCAATTTATGTTCTAAATGGAGTAAGCTTATCAGATTTAAATATTGGAAATTCTTTTTCAAACAACAACGTGAGAGTAAACTGTTTAATGAATATTACAGGAACTCCCAACAATCCAAAAGTATCTTTTGATTTAGATATGCCAACATTAAGCCATGACGCAAAACAGATGGTTTCTAGTGTCATAAATGCTGAAGAAGAAATGAATCAACAAGTATTGTATTTGCTTACAGTTGGACGTTTTTATAATCAAAACAGTAATAACAACTCTACCAGTGAAGGAACGACATATAGCCAGGCTTCACTTGCCATGCAAAGTATACTTAGCGGAACCATAAGTCAACAATTAAATAATATCCTTGGCAATATTATTAATAGTAATGATTGGAACTTTGGTGCTAACATCTCTACAGGAACCGAAGGTTTTAATGATGCAGAATACGAAGGAATTCTGTCTGGCAAACTATTAAATAATAGACTACTAATAAATGGACAATTCGGCTATAGAGACAATGCCAATGCAACAACAAGCGTCATTGGCGATTTTGACCTAAGATACCTACTTTTTCCTAATGGAAATCTTTCCATCAATGTTTACAATAAGACTAATGACCGTTATTTCACAAAGAACAGCCTTAATACACAAGGTATTGGTATCATTATGAAAAAAGATTTTAATGGAATAAGAGATTTATTCAAAAAAAGAAGAAAGAAATAGACATTTTAAATCAGAATATATTTAAATCTCGTATAAATCCAAATGGAAACAAAGCGTGCAATTATAGTAGGCGCAACCTCAGGTATAGGTTATGCAACAACAATGCTACTGATATCCAAAGGATGGACAGTTGGAATAGCAGGTCGAAAAGAAGATGTTCTCATATCAATGAAAAAACAACATCCTGGGATTATTGCTATACAACGTATAGACATAACATCAGACGATGCTACAGCATATCTAATGCAACTTATAGAAAAAACAGGTGGAATGGATCTATATATTCACAGTTCTGGTATTGGTTTTCAAAATATGTCATTAGATGCAGATAAAGAACTATCAACAATATCAACAAATGTTACAGGACTCACACGAATGATTAATTTTGTTTTCAAATACTTCTGCAACCATCCTAATAAAAAAGGTTTAATTGCAGTAATAAGCAGTATAGCTGGCACAAAAGGCCTTGGTGTTGCACCTGCATATTCAGCAAGTAAGAGATATATAAATACTTATCTGGAAAGCCTTACGCAATTGTGCACAATAAGAAACATAAAGAATATACACATTCTTGACATACGACCTGGATTTGTCAATACACCATTATTGAGAGACAGTCAATATCCTATGCAACTTGATGTAAACTTTGTAGCAAAGAAAATAATAAGAGCTATAGAAAATCGTAATTCTATAACTACTATAGACTGGAGATACCGTATTATTGTGTTTCTATGGAAACTTATTCCACGATGTATTTGGGTGAAAATGAAAATACACATATAAATTATATGTGAGTTTGATATAATTAATATGTCAGAACATTATGAGTAGATAAATGTTCTGACATATATAAAATACTATTTACATTTTTGGTAATATTCCATTAAATTTGCACGTGGTATACCTTGTTTTACCAAAAAATCCAAATCTTCACATGCTTCATCTTTTCTCTTTAAATTAATACGTATATTTGCTCTATTCAAACGATAATCTATATTAGATGGATCTAATGCTATCGCTTTGCTATAATCAAATTCTGCCGGTTCTAACATTTTACGATCTAATTCCATTCCTGCACGTGCCGCATATGCAACAGCACTGTCTGGATATAACTCAACAAGTTTATTTATTTGATCCATAGCTTCTGTGAAATGACGATCTTTATGATTAAGTAATGCAAGTCCAAGCCTTGCCTCAAAATGAAGAGGAACTATATTTATAAGACTTTCATAATCTAGACGTGCAAAATTATATCTATTTTGTTTTTCATTCACATATGCTCTATAAAACAATGCTGCAATATTATTCGGATCATGCCTTAAAACATAATCATACTCCTCTTGTGCATATTGCCATTGCTCTAATAATATGTTCCAACTTGCCTTTTTCAAACGAAGATCCAAAGAATCAGGTTTATAACTCAGAGCTTCCGTCGCTGCAGAAAGACTATCACGCAAAACTTGATAACTTTGTGCGGCAACTATTTTGAATATACATAATATGAATATTATCAGACAGAATACTTTCTTTTTCATGCCTGTATTTTTTATTCTATAAATAATCCTTTTATTTATTCTTAATATAACTTACAATCCATTCTCCGACTTCTCTTGTACCATAATGTGTTCCGCCATCAATCTGAATTTCCGGAGTTCGAATATTTGATTCCAAAGATTCATCTACAGCATCACGTATTAATTTACCTTCTTCCAGCATATTAAAATGTTCAAGCAACATAGCTACAGAAAGAATTTCCGCTAAAGGATTTGCTATATTTTTTCCAGTTGCTTGTGGCCATGATCCATGTACTGGTTCAAACACCGGAGTTCCACTACCAATAGAAGCAGATGGTAATAAACCCATTGAACCTGATATACAACTGCCTTCATCTGTAAGAATATCTCCAAAAGTATTTTCTGTTACCATTACATCGAAAAAAGACGGCTCTACAATCATTCTCATTGATGCATTATCCACAAACATATAATCCACATTTACTTCTGGGTACATCGGTTCCATCTCATGTGCTATCTGTCGCCACAAACGTGATGATGCAAGAACATTGGCTTTATCAACAACCGTAAGATGTTTTTTTCGTTTCATTGCATAGTCAAAACCAACCTTTAATATACGCTCTATTTCCGGTCTAGTATAATAATTAGTATCGTAGGCTTTATCATCATCTTGATATTTATCTCCAAAATACATACCACCTGTAAGCTCACGTATACAAATAAAATCAGCATCACGCACAAGCTCTTCTTTTAATGGTGACATATGAAGTAAACATCTGAAAGTTTGTATAGGGCGAATATTTGCATAAAGTCCAAGTTTCTTACGCATTGCAAGCAATCCTTGTTCTGGACGAATCTTTGCTGTAGGATCATTATCAAATTTCGGATGTCCAACAGCCGCAAACAATACGGCATCAGCATCTTTACATATCTGATAAGTTGTTTCAGGAAAAGGGTCTCCCACTTTATCTATTGCATCCGCACCACAAATAGCCTCATAATATGTAAATTCATGTCCGAATTTTTCCGCAATCGCATCCATTACAGCTATACCCTGTTTCATTATCTCTGGACCAATGCCGTCACCAGAAAGTACTGCAATATTCAATTTCATATTCTTACATTTTTCGATTAATTATTATATTCCTGTTCTTCAAACATATTAAGCATTTTTATTGTTGCTTTTATAGCAGCTTCAGTTTGGTCTGCATCAAGACCTCGTGTCCGTATCATTTTATCACCGAAACGCCATGTTATAACCGTCTGTACAAGAGCATCAGTACGACCTCCAGGAGGGATTGTAACAGCGTAATTCTCTAGAAGCGGAAATGTACGACCAAGCTTCTCCTTATATATCTTCCTTAACGACTTTACAAAAGCGTCATACTGACCGTCTCCTGTAGAATCCGCTTCATAAAGATTCCCATTTATCGCAACCTTTACACTTGCAAGAGGTTTCAAACCATATGCAAGGGAGACCATATAGCTTACCAATTTTATCTTATTTTCCGGGGCTGAATGTTTTAACACATCACTAACGATAAACGGTAAATCATCTTGAGTAACAATCTCTTTACGATCCCCCAGTTCTGTTATACGCTTTGTCACTTTTTTTGTCTGTTCTATGGTAAGCTCCAATCCTAGTTCTTTTAGATTTCGTGCGATATTAGCCTTACCACTATTTTTACCCAATGCATATTCACGTTTACGTCCGAAACGCTCTGGAATAAGATCATTGCAATACAGATTATCCTTGTTATCACCATCTGCATGTACACCAGCGACCTGTGTGAATACATTTTCACCCACAATAGGTTGATTCGGGGCAATAGCTATACCAGAATATCCTACAACAAGCCGACTTATATCATTTAACCGACTTTCTTTAATGTTTGTCTTGGCATGAAATTGATCTTTTAATATAGCCTGCACACTTGCAAGAGGTGCATTACCACAACGTTCACCTAATCCGTTAACCGTCACATGTAAACCTTTTGCACCACTAAGTACTGCTGCAAGAGAGTTGCTTACCGCTAAATCATAATCATTATGTGCATGAAAATCAAAATGAACAAACGGATAGCGTTTTATCATTTTTCTAAAAAACTCTATCACCTGAAGAGGATTAAGAACACCCAATGTATCAGGCAACATAAATCTCTTTATATTTGTATCTTTTAAAGCATCCATGATATGGTAAACATATTCTGGCGAATTTTTCATACCATTGCTCCAATCTTCTAAATAAAGATTCACGTCAATGCCTTTTCCTGCTGCATATTTCAAAGATCTCTTTATATCATCAATATGTTCTTGGGGAGTTTTATGCAATTGATGTGTACAATGTTTCAATGATCCTTTTGCAAGTAGATTTATCACCTTACATCCACAATCGCATATCCAATCTATAGACAGATTACCATCTACAAACCCTAAGACCTCCACCTTATTTAACATATCTATCTGATCAGCATAACGGCATATCATTTTTACAGCGTCTTTTTCTCCCTCAGAAACACGTGCAGAAGCAACTTCTATACGATCTACATTGATATCCTTAAGAAGCATTCTGGCCATCATCAACTTTTCATGTGGCAGAAAAGAAACCCCGCTTGTCTGTTCACCGTCTCTCAAAGTACAATCCATTATTTCAATAAATGGAGGTATTCTCTGAAAGGTTTTCACACTTGCCTCTCCCATTTTTCTATTTTGTCTTTATTTTGTAAAAGATAATCGATATCGTCAAGCCCATTCATAAGGCAATGTTTCTTATATGCATTTATTTCAAATATCTCATATCTGCCAGTAGCCGTATTAGTAACCTTCTGATTCGGAAGATCAACCTCTACTTCCATATTTGGATTTTTGTCTATTTCCTCAAAAAGTTCCTTTAGAAAGGAGTCTGAGACAACTACTGGAAGGACAAAATTATTAAGTTCATTCTGCTTGTGTATATCTGCAAAAAAACTACTAATCACAACTCTGAATCCATATCCTGCTATTGCCCACGCAGCATGCTCACGACTACTACCCGAACCAAAATTTTTTCCTGCTACCAATATACATCCCTTGTATTTCGAATCGTTTAATACAAAATCTTCTTTTAGAGAACCGTCCTTATTATATCTCCAATCTCTGAAAAGATTCTCTCCAAATCCTCTTTTGTCTGTAGCTTTGAGAAAACGAGCTGGTATTATCTGATCGGTATCAACATTTTCGAGTGGAAGCGGTACACAAGTACTTGTTATTATATTGAATTTCTGTTTCATATTTTGTTATCATTTTTCACATCAAACTTCTTGGATCTGTAATAATACCAGTAATTGCAGCTGCAGCAGCTACCAAAGGACTTGCCAATATTGTACGAGCTCCAGGGCCCTGCCGGCCCTCAAAATTACGATTACTAGTAGAAACTGCATATTTACCAGCAGGTATCTTATCATCGTTCATTGCAAGACATGCAGAACAACCTGGCTGGCGAATTGCAAAACCAGCATCTTCTAGAATTTTATCCAATCCCTCTTCCTTTATCTGTCTATCTACCGCCCATGATCCTGGGACCAACCAAGCTGTAATATTATCAGCTTTCTTCTTTCCTTTTACCATAGACGCAAATGCCCGGAAATCCTCAATTCTTCCGTTAGTACATGCCCCAAGGAAAACATAATCCACCTTATGGCCAATCAATTTCTGTCCGGGTTTAAATCCCATGTAGTCTAGAGATTTGAGGAAAGACATCCTTCCTGCATCATCTATTTCGTCTATACAAGGAATTGTTTCACTTATACCGATTCCCATTCCAGGGTTTGTTCCGTATGTTATACGTGGCTCTATATCTTCCGCGTCAAAATATAATTCTTTATCAAACACTGCATCATCGCCACTTTTTAATGTTTTCCAATAAGCAACAGCCCTATCCCAGTCTTCACCACTTGGAGCATACTCACGCCCTTTAATATATCTAAACGTAATATCATCCGGAGCGACAAGACCTCCACGTGCTCCCATTTCAATCGAAAGATTACATAGAGTAAGACGACCTTCCATTGACATGTTCTCTACAACAGGACCAGAATATTCCACAAAATATCCAGTTGCACCTGAGGTGGTAAGTTTTGACATCAGATATAGAGCTACGTCTTTTGCAGTAACACCCGTTGCCAACACACCATTTATATTAATTCTCATTGATTTCGGCTTCTGCTGTAATATACACTGTGACGCCATTACCATCTCGACTTCACTTGTTCCAATACCAAATGCAACAGCCCCCATTGCACCATGAGTAGATGTATGAGAATCTCCACATACAATAGTCATGCCTGGTAATGATAAACCTTTCTCTGGTCCTACCACATGTATTATACCATTATCCTTCGACATCATTCCAAAATGTGTCAATCCAAAATCCTTGGCATTTCTTGCTAAAGTATCCACTTGTTTTCTTGAGATCGGATCCTCTATTTCCTTATCTTGATCATGCGTTGGTGTATTATGATCTGGCATACAGAATATCTGCTTTGGTCTGAAACATTTTAAACCACGTTCCCTTAATCCTTCAAAAGCTTGAGGACTTGTCACCTCATGGCAATATAATCTATCTATATATAATTGTGTCGTTCCATCTTCCAAAAGTTGTACGACATGTTTGTCCCATATCTTATCAAACAATGTATTCATATATTATCTTTTAAATTTATTTATACAATCAATATAAGCCTCTACCGAAGCCGTCACGATATCAGTATTTGCTCCAAATCCATAATAAACATGTCCATTATATTCAACCTGCATATGAACCTTTCCTATATCATCAGAGCCTTTACTTATAGCCTGAATAGTAAATTCCTTTAATGTCATATGCTTCTGTATAATTTTCTTCAACGCACAAATTGCAGCATCAACCGGTCCATTACCAGTGGAAGCTTCCTCAAATTTTTGTCCGGAAATATCAAGTCCAATACTAGCAACACTTCTTACACCCATTCCAGTAGTAACCTGAAGAAAATCAAGTTTTACAGCACGGGTTTCTGCAATGTCAGCTCCAGCCAGCATAAGAATATCATCATCATTTACCTCTTTTTTCTGATCTGCCAATCTGAGAAATTTCTGATAGATTTTGTCAACTTTCTCATCATCGTCAACCTCCACTCCAAGAACGCTCAATCTGTATTTTAAAGCAGCTCTTCCTGAGCGGGCTGTCAGTACAATGGAATTGTCATCAAGTCCCACATCCTTTGGATTCATAATCTCATACGTTGACACATTTTTAAGAACACCATCCTGATGTATACCACTTGAGTGTGCAAACGCGTTTCTTCCAACAATAGCCTTGTTTGGCTGGACTGGCATATTCATCAAACTGGACACCATACGACTTGTTGGATATATTTTCGCTGTATTTATATTAGTCTCTATCTCAAGTTTATGACATTTCAATATCATTGATATCTCTTCCAAAGAAGTATTACCAGCCCTTTCTCCTATTCCATTTATGGTAACTTCAACCTGTCTTGCACCATTCAACACTCCACTGAGTGTATTTGCCGTAGCAAGTCCAAGATCATTGTGACAATGTGTCGAAATAATAGCCTTATCGATACAATCGACATGCTCCATCAGATATTTTATTTTATTTCCATATTCTTCCGGCAAGCAATAACCTGTCGTGTCAGGAATATTAACGACAGTTGCGCCTGCCCTTATTACAGCCTCAACCACTTTGGCAAGATATTCATTATCTGTACGTCCAGCATCTTCCGCATAAAATTCCACATCATCCACATAGCGTTTTGCATATTTAACAGCTGCGACTGCGCGCTCAAGTATTTCGTCTCTATTAGACTGAAACTTATATTTAATATGAGAATCTGACGTTCCTATTCCAGTATGAATTCTTTTATGTTTTGCATATTTCAATGATTCCGCTGCCACATCAATATCTTTTTCCACCGCTCTCGTCAAAGCACATATGACTGGCCATGTCACAGCTTTTGAGATTTCAATAACAGAATTAAAATCTCCAGGACTAGAAATGGGAAAACCAGCTTCAATAACATCAACACCAAGTTGTTCAAGCTGTTTGGCCACTTGTATTTTTTCTACCGTATTCAACTGACATCCGGGAACTTGTTCACCGTCACGAAGCGTTGTATCAAAAATGAATAATCGATCTGTCATATGTCAATGTATTATTAATTGTGATTATATTTTTTCAAAATCGCATATAAAACAAAAACCTTCCACACTTGGGTAAGTGAGAAAGGCTTGTTATTTACTTTACATACATATTCTTTCAGCAACATCCTACGACCTACCCTCTTCAACCAAATCTATTAGCTGAATAATAATTGTATGTAGAATATTCTGATATACTGTCATTGTACCTTATTTTTAATTGATTGCAAAGATAATCATATTATTTACAACAACAAACAATTTACCACTTTTTTAATCGAAAAAATTTCATTTTGCAATAAAACCAAATATTTTATATTAAATTTTGTTTGTATTGATTTATTTTCACCATTTAACAATCACAAAACACAATATACAAATAATAAAGCTTGTCTTATTCCTTTCATATCAAATATTTTGTAGTTTGAATAAATTAATCGTATCATTTTATGATAATTGTACGAAACCAATCACGCAATATTCCCCCAGATCTGTTTTGAGAATCAGAAATCATTATTATAGTCTGCGAACCATTTGACAATTTTGGGCCAAGACACATCCCTTCATAATTTGCCAATGAATGATTGAAAAGTGATAACTTTGTTGTCCACTTACACAACAGCGTCTTATGTAGTTCCGTTCCATAAAACAATTCTTTATTCTCTGTCAAATTTGTATTTTGGGGATCGACCAGATATAATTTACACAGAACATAAGCACCAATCATACTTTTCGGCACTCGAAATTCACGTTCTAATACAATAAGGGAACCATCATCAAGAGCTAAAAGTTCACTTACACCGTGAGCATAATATTTGCCAATATTATCAGACAAGGGCTTATCCAATCTATATAAGTATGTTGAAACAGGATATAAATCAGTATTAAATGCTTTAAGCCTGACTACAACCATTGTATCATTTGCCAATATAGCATACGCATCCGAATAAATATTTTCTGTGCATGTCCATAACAATCCAGTGTTCTCATTATATGTCAAAGACTCATATCCATAAGTTTTTGACTCCTTTTCCAACAGCAACTCCCTTCCTGTGAATGTCCCAACAGAGTCATATTCCATTATTCTCCCATCACGTTCTCCGACAATCAAAACAGTCTTACGTTCAGGAATATACGCGATACCTTCCGCATCACGGTTCGACACAGCTGAAGCGACAAATCCTTCATTCTCAACATTCACAATATTACCGTTTATAGAGTCTATATAAATCCTGAAAATAAAAAAACCATCCAATTCTGATTTATCACTAACAACAGCATACAAATCATCCTTCAAACGAGTTATTCCACTATAGTTTCCTGGCGGAATTTTCTTGCTGAACGATATTTGATCATTTATCTTTACACTTATTTGAGCAGACAAGCTGGGTGTCATAAGAAAAATAAACAAACTGATACATATTATTTTACAATAAATCTTCATTTCTAACCATCACTTTTTAGTGATACAAACTTACACAAATAATATCATACAACAATACCAATTTGTGAGTATTAATTTAATTTCACCGGATTTACAATAACCATTTGTTGGTAATATACCACAATCTGTTAACTAATGTTTTCTTAACTCAATTATTATAAGTACTTTTGTGTCACAAATAGAATAACCATCATAATATGAGACTTTCTGAATTGAAAACCGGAGAACGCGGTGTTATTGTAAAAGTAATCGGACACGGAGGCTTTCGCAAACGCATTGTAGAAATGGGATTTATAAAGGGCAAGGTTGTAGATGTACTTCAAAATGCACCTCTCCAAGATCCCGTGAAATACAAGGTTATGGGTTATGAAATCTCATTACGCCGTTCTGAGGCCAGCATGATTGAGATAATATCTGTCGAAGAAGCCAGACAATGGATTGATCAATATCCAAATTCTCAAGAACTTGGCATTGCAGATAAGTATGAAGACGAACAAGTAACATTAAGCGACAAACAATTGCATGATGCCGCACTAAAAAAACGCCGCATCATAAATGTAGCACTTATAGGCAATCCTAACTGTGGCAAGACTTCGCTGTTCAATTTTGCATCCGGTGCCCATGAGAAAGTCGGAAACTATTCAGGAGTGACGGTTGACGCCAAAGAAGGCCATGCAACATTTGAAGGTTATGAGTTCAACATAATCGATCTGCCCGGCACTTACTCACTATCGGCCTATTCTCCTGAAGAACTCTACGTGCGTAGGCAACTCATAGAAAAAACTCCTGATGTCGTGATAAATGTAATAGATACAAGCAATCTGGAGCGTAACCTTTATCTCACGACACAACTCATTGACATGCATCTCCGTATGGTATGCGCACTCAATATGTTTGACGAAGCAGAAAAAAGAGGAGACCATGTTGATTACACAAGACTAGGGCAACTTTTCGGAGTCCCAATGATACCAACAACATTTACATCTGGGCGTGGCGTGGAGCTTTTGTTCCACATTATAATAAATATGTATGAAGGACTTGATTTCCTTGACAACAAAGGAAATCTTAATCCGGAAGTTGCAGAAGAAATAAGACAGTGGCATCTACAATACGACAAAGAAAACAGTAATGACCATGAAGAAGATTTTGCAAGTGGTATTAAACCACGCAACAATGTGTTTCGACATATACACATAAATCATGGTACATATATTGAAGAGGGAATAGCTGACATACAAAAAGAACTGAAAAAGCCAGGAAATCCACGCCACCTTTATTCCACAAGATATTTAGCCATAAAACTTCTTGAAGGAGACAAGGAGGCTGAAAAATTACTGACCCCATACCACAATGTAGGAAAAATTCTCGAAGTGAGAGACAACGCTGTGGAAAACGTGAAATATTATACAAAAGAAGATTGTGAAACTGCCATAATGAATGCTAAATACGGTTTCATACATGGTGCGCTTCATGAAGCAAACTACGAAACCGGGAACAAAAAAGACACATACCAAACAACTCATATTATTGACAATATAATAACGAACCGTTATGTAGGTTTTCCTATATTCATCATACTTTTATGGATAATGTTTGAAGCAACATTCTCGCTCGGACAATATCCTATGGATTGGATTGAAGCTGGAGTGTCATGGATTGGTGAAACCGTAAAGACATATATGGCAGACGGACCTGTAAAAGATTTGATATGCGATGGTATAATTGGAGGTGTCGGGTCTGTTATTGTATTTCTTCCTCAGATCCTCATTCTGTATCTTTTTATATCTTATATGGAAGACTGTGGATACATGGCACGCGCAGCATTCATAATGGACAAACTAATGCATAAAATAGGCTTGCACGGCAAATCATTCATACCGCTTATAATGGGATTCGGATGCAATGTGCCGGCTGTCATGGCCACACGCACCATAGAAAGTCGCCGGTGTCGCTTCATCACAATGCTAATAACACCACTGATGAGCTGTTCTGCCAGACTCCCTATCTATATTATGATAACAGGCATTATGTTTCCGCATGCCTATCAGTCTGCCATAATGATGGCTCTGTACTTAACAGGCATTGTTATGGCTATTATAATGAGTCGCCTGTTCAGTCGTTTTCTTATAAAAGATGAAGACACGCCATTCGTAATGGAACTTCCTCCCTATCGTTTCCCTACCGGAAAGGCCATTGCCAGACACACATGGGAGAAAGGCAAACAATACCTGAAGAAGATGGGAGGTATAATTCTTGTGGCAAGTATTATTGTATGGGCGTTAAGCTATTTTCCACACGACGAAAGTCTCAACAGACAACAACAAGTGGAGCACAGCTATATTGGACAAATAGGAAAATCCATCGAGCCCATATTCCGGCCTCAAGGATTTGACTGGAAGCTTGACGTAGCAATCATATCTGGTGTAGGCGCGAAAGAAATCGTTGCATCAACAATCAACATATTATATTCATCAGGCATTGACACCAGCACCCCAGAAGAACCTGAAAACTCGGAATACGGACTCCTCAGACAGCAAATGATTGCTGATAACATTACCCCTCTCACAGCCATAAGCTTTCTAGTGTTCATCCTACTCTATTTCCCTTGTATAGCGACAATCGCTGCTATTAAAGGTGAAACAGGCTCGTGGAAATGGACAACCTTCGCAATGTTATACACAACAGCTCTTGCATGGATCACATCTGCGGCTGTATTCCAGATAGGTAAACTTTTCGGAATATGACAACAATGATTTTAACATAAAAGAAAAGACCATTATAAACAGACTGCATAAAATAATATTCCATAACAAGTATGCGATGCAATCCAAAAATAATATCTCTACTCATTTGTGGACTGATATATACAAATAACATATACGCCCAGAATCCTGTAGCCAACAGAGTGAAAGCTGCAGCGGAGAATCTGCCGGAAGGATGTGCTGTTGTAGCAAAATATACCGACAGTAAATACCACTGTCTTTTTTATACGATGCACAACCGTTTGTACAAATATGATGTAATGACCAATAGAAACACAGATGTCAACTTCACGCCATTTGCCTATTCATCCATATCTGCAACATACATAGCGCCCAAAGGAAAATATATATTCATCTGCATTGAGAGGAGTCCATTTTCTAAAACCTCACCGGAAAACAATCATGAGCTATGGAGAATAAGTCCGGACGGAAAAGAAAGTACAAAAATAGATGAAGGTCTGAATATACTTAAACGTAAAGGATGCTTTATTATAAAAAAAATCTCTCGTCTAAGAAAAATAAAAAATAAAAACGGAATAAAACAGCAATGGATGATGAGAGACCATTATTACGATTTAGACGGACACATCATATGGGCAAAGGATGAATATGAATATAGGAAATAGCAATCGCAAACGGTTTTCCACTAACACAATCTTTTTATAGTTGCATATATGCAATTATAAATATACATAACCTGCAACATCCTCATGCCATAATATTTTGAAACCAGATGAAAACATTTATGTACATATCAAAAAAATATAGGCTCTGTAGAAATTCAATGAGGATTGGTTTTATACATAAGGCATCACGTAATGAAGAAATACTTCCGATTATGCGGAGCCTGTATGAACAATGCTGTGCATCCTACGCGTAACGATAAATCAGTATTGCCACAACCGATAAATCCAAAGCACAAGAAGGACGCATGTTTCCGGTGTGTATCCTCAGCTGTCATGTCTACGTTTTTCGAGAAAACTCGGACGCCGTACTTACAGATTTTCTTGACTTTATTTTGACAAAATAAAGTCAAGAAAGAGATGTAAGGAAATGTTTAATACATCATAAGAAAAACCCGTTATGTCTTTATAACCTTATCGTATACCATGTTGCGTGATACCCGATAATCCATATTACATTCCGTTTATGCCCATTCTAGGCTCTGATTACGCCCGTATCATGGTGTGATATCGCACGTTTTAGCCTCTGAAACGGGCCATATCACGTACCCGAACGGTGCATTCCGTGTGACAAAAAATCGTCCATAAATATAAGTTATTGGTATACAACTTTTTGTGTGATATCATTATTTCTCGCGCATTTGCATCAAAAGGAAAGTCAAATTGCGAATTCTCGCTTATTTTTTGGGGTAGAACAGAAAACTCAGACGGAAAAATCGCATTATACTGAAAATTTGTAACAGCCCCGATTACTTTCCTTTCTGCTAATAACAGGTATCAAACATATACATTACAAGATATTTGTCCAAACAAATACCATCAGCTGATATATAGAAACTATTTTACTGTTACCTTACTATACTCTCTATATGTAAACCGTTAAACTAATAATACACCAAAAGAAAATACTTTCTTGTTCAGTTTACGGTAATGTGGAAACAACCCTGTTTCACCTCATACTTCACAAGACATCTTTTCTCGCGACGCAAGTCATTGAGAACTTCACTCAATACCCATTTCAATGTATCGTTTCTCACAACACGGCGTTTGGGGCCAGTCGGATCCTCCACAGTCTTATAGCGGTTGTAACATATATCAAATGTTGTGCCATAAAGATGACAGCTGTTCTCCGTTGCATTGCCATTATGACCACGCAATTTCTTTACATCCTCCTTACTGCGCAACACACTCGTAACAATAATTTTGTGAAGAGGAATACCCTTTATCTGCAAACTATCAAAAAAATTCCGCCCGATATCTTGCAACAGCACTGAAGCTTTCGGTACCAAATATGGTATGCTGCTATACAATTTATCAACATGAAAGTAAGGATTGCTTCCCACATACACAAGTTCCGCCTTCCGTCTTTCCGCATCAGCACGATCAATCACCGCATCGACACCATGTTTTTTTGCAGACAAAAGCTGTACATCATTCTGGTCAGGAAACGTGTTCCCAAAATGTGGAACACTATATATAGGATTTTTGGTAAGAGTACCATCCGATTTGAAAAAACGTGATTTTACGGCAGAAACAGTCCTTACTGTCACCTCTGCCTCAAATTCTTTTGATGGAACCTGCTGTTCATGACTGATACTCGGTGTTTTCATGTTACTGTTTGCTTTCGGTTCAGCTATCGAAGGGAACAGACAACGTATGAATGCGAGAAATATTACTATAAGCCCGAATACCTGTAAATATGTTTTTTTAGAAATCTTCATCGTAAATACAAAATCGCTGCAAAAGTAATATTTTTTCAGAACTTAACACAAATGTGTTACACAAAAAACACATATATTAACAACATAAATACAAAGCTTACATTCAATAGCATTAAAACACACATCTGATAGACCAAATAATCAAGGGAGATATATCATCACTACTACATATAGCATAACACCGCATACATCAGTCATAAAAGCATCTGTATCACAGACTATACCATAAATAAATTTAAATACACTTTTATTTTGTTTTTTATACTATTTAAGCTAACTTTGCATCCGAAACAATAACGAAAAAACTTGATAGAGAAACATATTATATTGGAAGACATCGATCCTGTCGCGTTTTACGGTGTAGGAAACAGTCATCTGCAAATGATAAAATCACTGTTCCCCAAACTGCGAATTGTGGCAAGAGACAATGTCGTAAGAGTACTTGGAGACGACAACGACATCACTTGTTTCCAAGAAAAAATAGAACTGATGCGGAAGCATGTTCTCAAATTCAACTCTATCAACGAAGAAGACATACTGGACATTATTAAGGGCAGACAGACCAAAGGCGATGCTGTAAAAGATGTACTTGTTTATAATATATCCGGAAAACCTATAAAAAGTCGTAGTGCAAATCAGCAAAAACTGATAGACGAATACGAAAAAAAGGATATGATATTTGCTATAGGTCCGGCTGGTACAGGCAAGACATACCTGAGCATAGCACTAGCAGTAAAGTCACTCAAGGAGAAAGCCATCAAAAAAATAATACTAAGCCGTCCTGCTGTAGAGGCCGGTGAGAAACTTGGATTCCTGCCGGGTGACATGAAAGAAAAAATTGATCCATATCTTCAACCTCTTTATGATGCACTCGAAGACATGATACCGCAAGTAAAACTGCAGGACATGATGGAGAAGAATATCATCCAGATTGCCCCACTTGCATTCATGCGAGGACGTACACTGAATGATGCAGTTGTTATTCTCGATGAGGCACAAAACACAACACCTGCGCAAATCAGAATGTTTCTAACACGTATGGGGTGGAACACAAAAATGATAATAACAGGAGATGTCACGCAAATAGATCTGCCCCGAGGACAGAAAAGCGGACTCATCGATGCCATGAACATACTGAAAAATATCGAAGACATATCGTTTGTGAATCTGTCCGGAAAAGATATCGTAAGACACAAACTAGTTACTAAAATAGTAAATGCTTACGATACGCATGACAAAGAACTGTTCACAAACGACAACAAGAATAACTAAAACATATAAAAATATGAAAGCATTAACAGCAACCGACTTCCATTTCGATGGACAGAAAAGTGTTTACCACGGCAAAGTGCGTGATGTATATGACATCAACGATGACATTATCGTAATGATTGCCACAGACAGAATTTCGGCATTCGACGTTATTCTGCCAAAAGGTATCCCTTACAAAGGACAGGTGCTAAACCAGATCGCTTCAAAATTCCTGGATGCAACAACAGATATCTGCCCTAACTGGAAACTTGCTACACCAGATCCAATGGTGACAGTCGGTCTGAAATGCGAAGGTTTCAGAGTGGAAATGATTATCCGCTCAATACTCACCGGATCAGCATGGAGAGCATATAAAAATGGCTGCCGTGAACTTTGCGGAGTAAAACTGCCAGACAACATGAAAGAGAACGAAAGATTTCCAGAGCCTATAATCACACCTACAACAAAAGCAGACGAAGGCCATGATATGGATATATCCAAAGAGGAAATAATCAAGCAAGGCATTGTCAGCGCTGAAGATTATGAGGTTATGGAAAAATACACAAGACAGTTGTTCAAACGTGGTCAGGAAATCGCACAGAAACACGGTCTTATACTCGTAGACACAAAATATGAGTTTGGTAAGCGCGATGGCAAAGTGTATCTCATTGACGAAATACACACTCCAGACAGCAGCCGTTATTTTTATGCAGATGGTTATGAGGAGAAATTAGCCCAGAACCTTCCACAGAAACAACTCTCCAAGGAATTCGTAAGACAGTGGCTCATTGAACACAACTTCATGAACGAACCAGGACAGACAATGCCGGAAATAACGGATGAGTATGCAGACAGTGTCAGCGAAAGGTATATAGAACTTTACGAGCATATCACAGGTGAAAAATTCGTAAAAGCGCAGGATTCTGATGATATTGCAAAAAGAATAGAGGAAAATGTAAAGACTTATCTCGCTACACTCAAATAATATCATACAACCTCTAAACATTGACAGCATTTCATTTACGTAATGGCATATAAACAAGAAGAAATAAAGCCCTACAATCCGAACAGCGATAAAGGAGAACAGATTGCGCACATGTTCAATAATATCGCTCACTCATATGACAAATTAAATCACCGATTGTCTTGGAACATAGATAAATGGTGGAGGAAGACTGCTGTATGTTGTCTGAAAAAGTATAATCCTCAATCTATTCTTGATATAGCGACAGGAACAGGTGATTTTGCCATACAATCAGCACATATGCTCACACCCAAATTGATTGTAGGTGCCGACATAAGTGACGGAATGCTGGAAATAGGAAAAGGTAAAGTGAAAAAACTTGGGCTGGACAGCATCATAACATTCAAAAAGGAAGATTGTATGAATCTTTCTTTTGATGCCAATACCTTTGATGCTGTCACAGCTGCTTTTGGTATAAGAAATTTTGCCGACCTCGACCGTGGCATTAAAGAGATGCACCGAGTTCTTAAAAAGGGAGGCCATCTTAGTATAGTTGAGTTGACTGCTCCAGTAAGCCATCCTATGAAGGAATTGTTCAAGATATATTCCCATACGTTTCTACCACTATATGGAAAACTGATATCACACGACAAAGTGGCTTATTCATATCTTACTGCAACAATAGAGGCTTTTCCACAAGGAGAAAAAATGGTTGATATTCTCAAAAACGCAGGCTTTACTGAAGCTAATTTCAAGCGCCATACATTTGGAATCTGCACCACTTATTTTGCAACAAAATAAAATAACGATGCTTATGGATAAATATGGACTTATAGGATTCCCGTTGGGACATTCATTCTCTATCAGTTATTTTAACGAAAAATTTAAAAGTGAGAATATTAATGCAGAATACATTAATTTCGAAATCCCAGCAATTGATACCTTACCAGAAATATTGGCATCAAACCCTGAACTAAAAGGCCTGAATGTAACGATTCCATATAAAGAGAAAGTTATATCTTATCTGGACTATATTAGTGAAGAAGCTAGAGAAATCGGTGCTGTAAATGTGGTACGAATAACTCATAAAGGAAATAAGACCCAGCTAAAAGGATTCAATAGCGATGTGATTGGATTTACACGTAGTATTGAACCTATGTTGGAAAGCATTCATAAAAAAGCTCTTATTCTCGGAACTGGTGGTGCATCAAAAGCAATAAACTACGGCTTGAAATCGCTGGGGTTGGAAACATTATTTGTAAGTCGTTCTGAGAAAAAAGGGGCAATACCATATAGCGCTGTCACTCCGGAAATCATAAAAGAATATAATGTTATTGTAAACTGTACTCCAC
The DNA here is from genome assembly GCF_037890215.1 of Prevotella sp. HCN-7019. Classification (NCBI taxonomy): domain Bacteria; kingdom Pseudomonadati; phylum Bacteroidota; class Bacteroidia; order Bacteroidales; family Prevotellaceae; genus Prevotella; species Prevotella sp. HCN-7019. The sequence continues at coordinate 111,691 of NZ_JBBKBO010000008.1, forward strand.
TAGGTATGTATCCCAATATTAACAATTGCCCCAACCTACCTTATGAAGCAATGAATAGCAATACAATATTGTATGATTTGATATACAATCCGGATGAAACTCTTTTCTTGAAAAGAGGAGCTGAATATGGAGCTACAACAAAGAACGGTGTAGAAATGCTTTTACTACAAGCATTTGCAAGCTGGGAATTCTGGAATGGAAACGAATAACACAAAAATCGATTATGGACAATTCTAACAGATATATGATGCGTGGCGTAAGCGCCGCTAAAGAAGATGTGCACAACGCCATCAAAAATATTGATAAAGGTTTATATCCACAAGCATTCTGCAAGATAATGCCTGATATACTTGGAGGAGACGAAGAGTATTGCAACATAATGCATGCAGACGGAGCTGGTACAAAATCCTCTCTTGCATACATGTACTGGAAAGAAACAGGTGACACAAATGTATGGAAAGGTGTTGCTCAAGATGCAATTGTTATGAATACAGATGACCTTTTATGTGTCGGAGCAACAGATAATATTTTGGTATCAAGCACAATTGGACGCAATAAGATGTTGATACCAGGGGATGTCATATCCGCCATAATCAATGGAACAGATGAGCTTCTGGCTGAATTAAGAAACATGGGAGTTGGTATATATGCAACAGGTGGTGAGACTGCAGATGTTGGTGATCTTGTGCGTACAATTATCGTTGACTCAACCGTTACTTGCAGAATGAAACGTTCTGATATCATAAATAATGCCAACATACGACCAGGAGATGTGATTGTTGGCTTAGCTTCATTCGGACAAGCTACATATGAAAACAAATACAATGGAGGAATGGGAAGCAATGGTCTGACAAGTGCTCGCCATGATGTATTTGCAAAATATCTCGCAGAAAAATTCCCAGAAAGTTATGATCACAGTGTTCCAGACGAACTTGTTTACAGTGGACATTACAAACTTACTGACGAAATAGAGAAACTTGGAGTTGATGCTGGACAGCTCGTACTTTCACCAACCCGTACGTACGCTCCTGTTATAAAGAAAATTTTAGACGAATTACGACATGAAATCCATGGAATGATACATTGTACAGGTGGTGCTCAAACAAAGATATTACATTTTATAAATGACAATTGCCATGTCATAAAAGACAACATGTTCCCTGTCCCTCCTTTATTCAAAATTATTCGTGAAGAAAGCGAAACAGCTTGGAAAGAAATGTATAAAGTGTTCAATATGGGACACAGAATGGAACTTTATGTAGATAAAATACATGTTGATAGAATAATCGAAATAAGTAAGAGCTTCAACATAGACGCCCAAATTATAGGCCGTGTAGAAGAAGGGGAAAAAGGCCTGACCATTGAATCTGAATTTGGAGTCTTCAAATACTAAAACATGACGCTATGGCCGACCAGAACAATATATTAGAGAAATTAAATGGCTTGGAAAACCGTTATGAAGAAATATCCACATTAATAACGGACCCTAATGTTATAGCAAATCAGGACAGATTCATAAAACTTACCAGAGAATATAAAGAACTGGGAGACATAATGGATGCCCGGAAGAGATACATTTCATGTATAAATTCAATAAAAGAGGCAAAAGATCTATTGGCTAATGAAACTGATGCAGAAATCAAAGAATTAGCACGTGAAGAATTAAATACCAACGAGGATTTATTACCTAAAATTGAAAATGAAATAAAACAAGCTCTCATTCCCAAAGATCCAGAAGATGCTAAAAACATACAAATGGAAATAAGGGCTGGTACTGGTGGAGATGAAGCAGCCTTATTTGCAGGAGATCTTTTCAATATGTACAAAAAATTCTGTGATTCAAAAAAATGGAATCTATCTGTTGTAAGTGTAAGTGAAGGCGCTGTTGGTGGGTTTAAGGAAATAGATTTTGCCGTAAGTGGAGAAAACGTATATGGAACCATGAAATATGAATCCGGTGTACATCGGGTACAACGGGTCCCGGCAACAGAAACTCAAGGCAGAATGCATACAAGCGCAGCAACAGTGGCAGTACTACCTGAAGCAGACAAATTTGAAGTGAATATCAATGAGGGAGAAATAAAATGGGATACATTTAGAAGTAGTGGTGCTGGTGGCCAGAACGTAAATAAAGTAGAATCTGGTGTCAGACTAAGATATATGTGGAAAAATCCCAATACCGGAGAAGAAGAAGAAATCCTCATTGAATGTACAGAAACAAGAGATCAGCCTAAAAATAAAGAACGTGCATTAGCAAGACTTCGTACATTCATATATGACAAAGAACATCAGAAATATATTGATGATATAGCAAATAAGCGGAAAACACTGGTCTCAACTGGAGACAGAAGCGCAAAAATACGCACATACAATTATCCACAAGGCCGAGTAACTGACCATAGAATCGGTTATACAACACATGATCTACAAGGATTCATGAATGGGGATATTCAAGCTATGATAGACGCTCTGACTGTAGCTGAAAACGCTGAAAGAATGAAAGAATCTGAATTATAAAAGTATTATGAATAGACAAGACTTAATTAAAGAAATAAAAATAAAACAATCATTTCTTTGTGTCGGTTTGGATACTGATCTTAAGAAAGTACCTCCACACCTTCTCAAAGATGATGACCCAATATTCAAATTCAATAAAGAAATCATAGATGCCACAGCACCTTACTGCGTCGCATATAAGCCAAATTTGGCATTCTATGAAGCCTTTGGTGTAAAAGGAATGATTGCCTTTGAAAAAACCATAAAATACTTAAAGGATAATTATCCACACCACTTCATAATTGCAGATGCAAAACGTGGCGATATAGGAAACACATCTGCAATGTATGCTAGAACCTTTTTTGAGGAATACAATATCGATGCACTTACAGTAGCTCCATATATGGGAGAAGACAGTATAACTCCATTTCTAACATATAAAGACAAATGGGTTATATTGTTAGCTCTTACTAGTAATAAAGGCTCACATGATTTCCAGATGACAGAAAACAAAAACGGAACCAGACTGTTTGAAGAAGTTTTATATAAATCAAAAGTTTGGGGAAACAAAGAAAACATGATGTATGTTGTCGGTGCGACACAAGGTCAGATGTTTGAAGACATCAGAAAAATTGTACCAGACAGCTTTCTTCTTGTACCTGGAGTTGGTGCTCAAGGAGGATCTTTGAACGAAGTATGCAAATATGGTATGACAAAAGAATGTGGACTATTGGTTAACAGTTCCAGAGGAATCATATATGCAAGTAATGGTGAGGATTTTGCGACAGTAGCAGCTCAAAAAGCACATGAAATACAAATAGAAATGGCAAAAGAGCTCAATACACGTTGTGTATTATAATATAAATGATTATAGCTATCGTAATATTATCACCCCATACATATATTATAAATTAATTTTATTATATTTGCAGATATAATAATTAAAAAAGGACGATGGAATTTACTGCTAAACAGATAGCTGAATTTATTGGAGGAGTTGTTGAAGGAGATTTAAACGCTTCTGTACATACCTTTGCAAAAATTGAGGAAGGTATAGAAGGTGCAATTTCTTTTCTTTCCAATCCTAAATATACTCACTATCTTTATGACACAAACTCATCAATAGTTCTAGTAAATGAAGATGTCAAACTGGACAAACCTGTAAAGGCCACACTCATACGCGTTAAAAACGCATATGAATGTATTGCAAAATTATTACAATTATATGAAGCAAGTAAACCTAAAAAAACAGGTATTCATTCATTAGCTTATGTATCACCAACGGCAACTATTGGAAAAGATTGTTATATCGGACCATTTGCATTTATTGGAGACAATGCAGAAATAGGAGATCAATGCCAAATATACCCTAACTCCGTTATTGGAGATAATGTAATTCTTGGCAATGCATGTCTTATATATGCCAATGTTACAATATATCACGATTGTAAGATAGGAAATAAAGTAACAATCCACTCTGGAAGTGTTATTGGAGCTGACGGATTTGGATTTGCCCCTAACACAGAAGGTTATGATAAAATACCACAAATTGGGATAGTAAAAATAGAGGATGATGTTGAGATTGGAGCCAACAGTTGCATTGACAGATCCACAATGGGACAAACTCTAATAAAAAAAGGTGTAAAAATTGATAACCTTGTACAAATTGCCCACAATGTAGAAGTTGGTGAAAATACAGTTATGTCTGCTCAGGTTGGTATTGCGGGAAGCACAAAAGTTGGATCTTGGTGTATGTTTGGTGGTCAAGTCGGATTGGCAGGACATATTACTGTTGGAGACAAAACCTTCTTAGGCGCACAATCAGGTGTTCCTGGAAATATTAAAGGTAATGAAAAACTTATTGGCACACCACCAATGGAACCACAGAAATATTTCAAATCCCAAGCAATATTCCGCAGATTGCCTGAATTATATAAACAAATTGCTGATCTACAGAAGCAAATAGACGAATTAAAGAAAAAATAATATATATTATGTTGAAACAAATGTCTCTGAAAGGCAGTTTTTCTCTGTGCGGGAAAGGACTGCATACAGGATTAAGCCTTACGGTAACATTTAATCCTGCACCAGAAAATACCGGATACAAAATTCAACGTATCGATCTTGAAGGCATGCCAATTATTGATGCTGTGGCAGAGAATGTTATAGATACCCAACGAGGCACCGTACTAGGAAAGGGTGATATACGTATATCCACTGTAGAGCATGGTTTGGCTGCTCTTTATGCACTTGGTATTGACAACTGCTTCATACAAGTAAATGGTCCGGAATTCCCAATTCTTGACGGTAGTGCAGCTATGTATATACAAAAAATACAAGAAGTTGGTGTTGAGGAATTAAATGCGCCCAAAGATTGGTATATAATACGCCATAAGATAGAAATCAAAGACGGTAATTCATGTATAACTATACTTCCGGATGATGATTTCAGTCTTACCGCAATGTGTTCATTCAATTCCAAATTCATCAACAGTCAGTTTGCCACACTTGACAAAATAAATGATTTTGCAACAGAGATTGCTCCTGCCAGAACATTCGTTTTTGTACGCGATATAGAACCTTTATTAAATGCAAATTTAATAAAAGGGGGTGATATGGATAATGCAATCGTAATATATGAACAGCAAACAACTCAGGAACGTTTGGATAAGTTGGCAGATATGCTTAAAGTAGAACACAGAAACGCTTCTGAATTAGGTTATATCCAACACAAACCTTTGGTATGGGAAAACGAATGTACACGTCATAAATTATTGGATATAATTGGTGATATGGCATTAATAGGCAAACCTATAAAAGGTCGTATTATTGCAACTCGCCCTGGACATACTATCAATAATAAGTTCGCAAGACAGATGCGTAAAGAAATACGTAAACATGAGGTACAAGCACCAATATATAATCCAAACGAAACACCAATAATGGATAATATACGTATTCGAGAGCTTTTACCACACCGCTATCCTATGCAACTTGTTGATAAGGTTATATCTTTAGGTGCGACCAGCATTGTTGGTATTAAAAATGTCACAAGCAATGAACCCTTCTTTGTTGGACACTTTCCTCAAGAACCAGTCATGCCAGGAGTTCTTCAAATAGAAGCGATGGCACAATGCGGAGGATTATTAGTTCTTAATACTGTTGAAGAACCTGAACGTTGGTCTACATACTTCATGAAAATAGATGAAGTGAAATTCAGACAAAAGGTTGTTCCTGGAGACACCTTAATATTTAAGGTGGATCTGCTAGCACCGTTACGGCATGGTATATCATCAATGAAAGGATATGTATTCGTCGGAGATCATATTGTATCAGAAGCAACATTTACAGCTCAGATAGTAAAAAATAAATAAGATATATATATCAAAATGAACCAGATAAGTCCATTAGCATACATTCATCCGGAAGCACAGATTGGCAACAATAATATTATAGGACCATTTTGTTACATAGACAAAGATGTTATTATTGGCAATAATAATGTATTGATGAATAGTGTAACAATACATAATGGGGCTCGGATTGGCAATGATAATGAAATATTTCCAGGAGCAAGCATTTCCACAAAACCACAAGATCTGAAATATCGTGGAGAAGCAACTACTTGTGAAGTTGGCAACAGAAACAGTATTCGAGAAAATGTAACAATATCTCGTGGTACAGCCTCAAAAGGAACCACAAAGGTAGGAAACAACAATCTCCTCATGGAAACAGCACATGTAGCCCATGATTGTATTTTAGGCGATAATCTCATTATTGGCAATTCTACAAAATTCGCCGGTGAAGTAATTGTTGATAGTAATGCTGTTATAAGTGGCAGTGTATTATGTCATCAATTCTGTCGTATTGGTGGATATGTAATGATTCAAGGTGGAAGCCGTTTCAGTCAAGACATTCCACCATATATAATCGCAGGAAAGGAACCTATCAGATATGCAGGGATAAATCTGGTAGGATTACGTCGCCATGGTTTCTCAAACGAATTGATAGATCTTATCCATAACGCATACAGACTGTTGTATTCAAAAGGAATTATGGCAGAAGGGATTATGGAGATTAAAAAGAATCTGCAAATAACAAAAGAAATACAATATATAATTGATTTTGTAGAATCATCTAAACGTGGGATTATCCGCTAAATGAACACTCTCATTGTAATATTAGGACCAACCGGTATCGGCAAAACAAAAGTCGCAATAGAAGTAGCAGAACACTTTAATATTCCTATCATCAATGCAGATTCACGGCAGATTTTTGCAGAAATACCTATTGGAACTGCAGCACCGACCCAAGAACAACAAACGAGAGTAAAACATTTTTTTGTAGGTAATCACCATATTTCAGATTACTATAGCGCTTCTATGTTTGAAGCAGACGTAATGACTCTCCTGAATAATCTATTTCAGGAGGGTCATATTGCGTTAATGAGTGGTGGCAGCATGATGTATATTGATGCTGTGTGCAATGGCATTGATGACATACCGACGATTGATAACAACACACGAGAGATAATGAAAAAAAGACTTGAGGATGAAGGTCTTGAAAGACTTGTTGAGGAACTTCGCACTCTTGACTATGATCATTGGAAAATTGTTGATAAAAAAAATCCACGTAGAGTTGTGCATGCTCTTGAGATATGTCATATGACAGGAAATACTTACTCATCATATTTGAGAAAAGAAATTAAAGAACGGCCGTTCAATATTATCAAAATTGGACTTACCGCAGAGCGTGAATATATTTATAATCATATCAATACAAGAGTATTAGATATGATAAATGAAGGATTACTTAACGAAGCTAAGACTGTTTATCCATACCGAAAATACAATTCATTAAATACTGTAGGTTACAAGGAATTGTTCGAATATTTTGATGGAAATATACCTTTAGACGAAGCAATACGCAAAATACAAAGTAATAGTCGGTGTTACTGCAGAAAACAACAAACATGGTTCAAACGTGACAATACTATCACTTGGTTTGCTCCTCATAATACTAAAGAAATCATAAATTATATAGAAAACAACATATAGGATTGAACTATTTTTGTACATTTGCACAAAATCATATAAAATAATGAACAAATTTAAAAATATTCTACAATGGTGTAGACAAACAGTCGCATCATCTTTCACTTGGTATAAAAATTTATATAAAAATAAAGCATGGTACATAAAGACAATAATTGCCTTTGTATCATGTTTAGTTGCTTTCATCATATACCTTGGAATGGTTGATATTAACTTTCTTTGGCTTTTTGGAAAATCTCCCGGATTCTCACAAATTAAGAATCCAAGCACAAATCAAGCCTCAGAGATATATAGTGCAGACGGTGTACTTATTGGAAAATTTTTTAATGAAAATAGAACACCTGTCAAATATGAGGATGTTAATCCCGCATTCTGGAAAGCACTGATTGCAACAGAAGATGAACGTTTTTATAGTCATCATGGAATTGATGTCTTAGGACTTTTTGCAGCTGCTAAAGATGCAATATTAAGAAATGATGCACGTGGAGCATCAACAATAACACAGCAGCTCGCCAAAAACATGTTTAGAGTACGCACACAGTATTCTACTGGTTTGTTAGGCAAGATACCTGGTATAAGAATGCTCATAATGAAAAACAAAGAATGGATTATTGCGACAAAAATAGAATATCTATACGACAAGAAAGACATTCTTACAATGTATGCCAACACGGTAGACTTTGGATCTAATGCCTTCGGAATAAAAACAGCTTGTAAAACATATTTCAATACAACACCAGCAGACATTACAACAGAACAAGCGGCCGTACTCGTTGGAATGCTTAAGGCAACTACATATTATAATCCAATATCCAATCCAGACAACAGTATAAAACGCCGTAATGTTGTACTTAGCAATATGATGAAACATGGTGACATAACCCGAGCTGAATATGACTCAATAAGCCAAATACCAATAAAACTAAACTACAATGTTGAAAGCAACTATGACGGTCAGGCTCTTTATTTCCGTGAAGCAGTAGCAAATTACTTGAAAGACTGGTGTGATGAAAACAATTACGATTTGTATAGCGATGGTCTCAAAATATATACTACAATTGACACACGCATACAACGCTATGCAGAACAGGCTGCATTGAAACAAATGAAAATTGTACAACGAAATTTCAATAATCATTGGGGAAAAGAAGATCCATGGCGGGATGAGAAACACCAAGTCATTCCAAACTTTATAGAAGAAATCGCAAAAAAACAACCTGTATATAAATATCTTCTTGCTAAATATCCCAACGACCCGGACTCTATAACATACTATTTGAATAAACCACACAAAGTCAAACTGTTTGACTATGATAAAGGCGTAATTGAGAAAGAAATATCTACAATGGACTCTATACGCTATATGGTTAAATTTATGCACTGCTCATTCGTTGCAATGGAACCACAAACCGGAGCAATAAAAGCATGGGTTGGAGATATTGATTTCAACTCATGGAAATATGATAAGGTAACTGCAATGCGACAACCTGGTTCAACTTTCAAACTCTTTGTTTACACAGAAGCTATGAATCAAGGACTTACTCCGTGTGATAAAAGAAGAGACGAATACTTCAGTATGGAAGTTTATGACAAACAGAAAAAAGATGTAGTTACATGGACACCATCAAATGCCAACGGATATTTCACAGGAGATTCCATGCCATTAAAAAGCGCATTTGCACGAAGTATCAATTCAATCGCAGTAAGGCTCGGCCAGGAGATGGGTATCAAAAGAATTATTGAAACTGCGAACAAAATGGGAATTCAAAGTCCTCTTGATGATGCTCCGTCACTAGCACTTGGCTCAAGTGATGTTAATCTATTGGAACTGACAAACGCATACTGCACCGTTGCTAATGACGGAAAACATATTTCTCCTGTTCTTGTCGTGAAAATACTTGATAAAGATGGTAAAGAAGTATACAGCTGTCCAACAGAAGAGACACAAGTTATTCCATACAAATCAGCTTTCCTCATGCAACAAATGCTTCTTGGAGGATTAAGAGAACCAGGTGGTACCTCCCAAAGCCTTTGGGGATATGTAGGAAAATATAATGATACAGAATGGGGAGGAAAAACTGGAACATCCAACAACCATTCAGATGCATGGTTTATGGGTGTAAGTCCTAATCTGGTAGTTGGAGCGTGGGTCGGAGGAGAGTACCGAAGTATACACTTCCGCACTGGTGCACTCGGACAAGGTAGTAGAACAGCTCTACCAATATGTGGATATTTCCTAAGCTCATTGCTTGCAGATCCGGCATTCAAGCAATATCATGCAAAATTCGGGAAACCTAAAGACAATGATATATCCTATAGCATGTACAATTGTCCAAGTTACTATGCAACAGCAAAAACAGATTCTCTCGAAACCGACAGTACATCTGTTGCTGGTGAGATTATAGAAACTGATGAAAATGGAAATCCTATTGAGCGTACAAACAGTGTTCCCCAAAGCAGTGGTCATGAAAATAATTCCACAGAATCACCAAAGGAAAGGAAACACTTACGTCCGGTAGAAGAGGAAGAAGTAAGACTTGAGGATCTATAATTACCTATATATATGAAAAATCAGGAAATAACCTTTATAGGTTGTTTCCTGATTTTTTGTTCCCCACTCTATTGTTGAAAATACTATATACAAAAACAAACGGATATAATATCTTTTAAGTACGTAAATAGAATCTAACAAATATAATGCTAATAAAATAATTATAATTAAAAGACGGTTTCACATGCTTAACTCCCAGATATAGGTAATATCTATACAATAATTATAATATCACTACTTACTCTCTAGACCTTATAATATCCTGCAAATATTTAATATGCAACAAGTAAATTCTCAAAAGGTTCATTTGAGCGTCTCATATGAAGTATTTTATACTATAAGAAACACCATATAAGCGCTTAAAAGAACCATTTTTACAAAACAAATAACATTTAATCTACAAAATTATTACCACAAGAATCAGATATTTGAATATATATACGAAATAGTTTATTCTGAATGATTTCTCTAATTATTTTTATATAATCCTGTTCATACATTTTTATAAGTAATGAATAAGATTTACGAATATCAAATATTATAATAAAATAGGCCGGACATTACTTTGTCCGACCTATTCCTTTGATCTTATTCTTTGGTATTTATCGTCAATTATTCACACTTCCACCGACGATATCAAGCAATTCATTAGTAATAGCTTGCTGCCTACTCTTATTGAATTGAAGATTCAGCTCACGTAAGAGTTCATCTGCATTGTCTGTTGCTGTTTGCATTGCAACCATTCTTGCTGCATGTTCTGAAGCATTACTGTCGAGAAGTGCTGTGTAAATCATAAGGTTCGCATATTGAGGTATTAAAGCCTGCAAAACAGTTTCCATATCTGGCTCAACAATAAAATTATCGTTAAGTGGAATGGCTCTTTCTGCATCTTTGATTTCTTCCTTTACTTTATTACGCAAATACTCCTGCATGGCAGGGGTCACACTTTTAAGCCTTAAATCCCTGTCATTATCGGCACCAATGTCATAATCAAGATCGATTGGAAGAAATGTTCTGCGTTGTAATATCTGCGAACCGGCACTTTTGAAATGGTGATATATTAATTCAACCTTATCAATCTCACCAGATGCATATTTCTCACACAATTCATTAGCAATATCTATGCACTGACTTATTGCTGGTTTTTCTGCCAATACAGTATAATCTCCAGCACATTGAAGGCCATTCTTTTTAGCCTGTTCTGCAACTTTTCTACCAATAGGATAAATTATGATATTCTCCTTACCAATAGTGTTTTTGTACTCATCAACAACATTATTCATCATCTTGATAATGTTTGCATTGTACCCCCCACACAAACTACTATTTGATGAATACACAACCAAAGCAACTTTTTTTACATCTCGTGCTTCACTGAATATAGTATGGGCGTCAACTTCAGACGCAAGAAAAGTCTTCAGAATACGCTCAAGCGTGTTCTCATAAGGAAGCATATTTTCTATCATCTGCTGCGCATGATGAAGTTTTGATGAAGCCACCATTTTCATAGCACTCGTTATCTTACGAGTACTATTTACCGAAACAATGCGGTTTTTTATTTCTTTCAGTGAGGGCATATATAATTAGCTTTTATATTGGCCGGCTATCTCCGCCATTACTTTTTCAATGATTGAAGTTACTTCGTCATTGATTTTTCCAGACGCAAGAACATCTATAACATCCTTAGAATACGAAGAGCGGAGTTTATCGAGAAATGCATCTTGACACTCACGCACCTTTTCAACAGGAACATTATGCATAAGCCCATGCGTTCCACAATACAAAATAGCCACCTGCTCACCGACCGGCATTGGTGAATATTGACGTTGGATAAGAAGTTGATTGTTTTTTCTTCCCCGATCTAGTGTCATTGCTGTAACAGCATCCATATCACTTGAGAACTGCGAGAAAGCTTCCAGCTCACGATACTGCGCCATATCTATCTTAAGCGTACCGGCAACTTTCTTCATACTCTTTATTTGTGCAGAACCTCCAACACGGCTTACAGAAATACCTACATTCACAGCAGGTCGGAAACCTTGGTTGAAAAGATCTGTTTCAAGATAAATCTGACCATCTGTGATCGAAATTACATTTGTAGGAATGTATGCAGAAACATCACCCGCCTGAGTCTCAATTATCGGGAGAGCAGTTAGTGATCCTCCTCCTTTTACATGCCCTTTTAGACATTCCGGTAAGTCGTTCATTTGTTCTGCGATCTCCTGTTGATCATTGATACGTGCAGCACGTTCCAAAAGACGACTATGAAGATAGAATACATCACCAGGATATGCCTCACGTCCTGACGGACGACGCAGAATCAACGATACCTCACGATAAGCAACTGCCTGCTTAGACAAATCATCGTATACAACCAATGCAGACAGTCCACGGTCTCTAAAATACTCACCAATAGCAGCACCAGCAAATGGTGCATAATACTGCATGGCTGCAGGATCAGCTGCTGTTGCAGAAACGACTATAGTATAAGGCATTGCACCATGCTCCTTAAGAGTTGACACAAGCGTTGCTACCGTTGACGCTTTTTGACCGATCGCAACATATATACAATAAACAGGATTACCTGCTTCATAAAAACTCTTCTGATTGATTATTGTGTCAAGGGCAATTGCAGTCTTTCCTGTCTGTCTGTCCCCAATAATCAACTCACGCTGACCACGCCCAATAGGTATCATTGAATCAACAGCCTTCAATCCAGTCTGAAGAGGTTCTTTAACAGGCTGACGATAAATGACACCTGGTGCCTTTCTGTCAAGAGGCATTTCAAAAGCATTAGAAAGATCTATATCTCCCTTGCCGTCGATTGCTTCTCCTAAAGGGTTTATAACGCGTCCCAACAGATTATCATTCACTCGGATACTGGCAATACGCTTTGTGCGCTTGACAATCATTCCTTCTTTAATACCAGATGTTGGACCTAAAAGAACGCAACCGACATTATCTTCTTCAAGATTCATCACAATAGCCATTGTACCATTCTCAAATTCGAGAAGCTCGTTAGCCTCCGCATTACGAAGACCATAGATACGTGCAACACCATCACTGACCTGAAGCACAGTACCAACTTCGTCAAATCTGGAAGTGTCACCAATGCCTTTTAGTTGCTCAATAAGAACCTGTGATACTTCACTTGGTTTAATTTTATCTGACATTTTATTAATGCTTAATAATTAGTTACTCAACTGTGCCAATATTGTATTAAGTTTGGTTTTCAAACTTGCATCCATACGATATGTATCATATTCAAGAATAAATCCACCTATCAATTCCGGATTGATGGCTGTCTCGAATTGCACAGTTCCATTAGTCTTGCTCTCTACCAGATGCCGCATTCTGTCCTCAACAGATTTTGTAACATTAGCGGCAGTGATGAGTTTTGCACTGATAATATTTTTCTGTTTTCTGTAGAGAGTTACATACGAATTAGCCATGAATTGTAAAATACTTTCTCTGGCCTCTTTCAGCACAAGGCTGAGAAACGAACGTGTGATATTACACGGACTATTTCCAGTTGCAGCTATTAGCAACTGTTCCTTAAGCTCTTTTGAAAGCATAGGATTGTCTATAGCTGTTCTTAATTCAGGCAAAGTAATATAATTCTGCGCAAGAATTTGCATATCAGAATATACATTCTCCTCAACTCCAGCATCAATACTTGCTTTCAAAAGAGCCCGTGCATATCTCACAGATATAACTCCGATGTCCATTATTGGAAATTCTTATTATCTGATACAGAAACTTCATCCAGCATGCGGTCAATCAGAACCATTTGCGCTTTATCGTCAGTCAAGTTATTGCGCAAAACTTTTTCTGCAATACCCACACTGAGCAACGCGACTTGCTTACGAATGCTGCTTATCGCGGCCACTTTCTCATTTTCAATTTCGGCTTTCGCCTCATTTATCATGCGCTCACTTTCCTTATGTGCCTTTTCACGGGCATCTTGCAAAATTTGGTCACGAGTTGCAGCAGCTTCTTTAAGCAATTCTGCCTGCCTGATACGGGCTTCACGAAGTATGCTTTCACCTTCCTGTTTTATATTTTCCAATCGCAGAGATGCCTCATGAGCCTTTTCTAAACTTTCGTCAACATAGCGTTTCCTCTCATTCACCATCTTGACAATCGTAGAGAAGCCCATTTTGCCTACGACAAAAAATACAACCAGAAAAGCTAGCGTCATCCAGAATATCAGTCCCAGATCAGGTGTCAATATTGCTGGCAATTTACTAAAATCCATCTGCTGTATAAAATTAACTGATTTATATCTTTACTTAATAAGGAATGCACATGCTGCAATAGCAAAAAGAGCACAACCCTCAACAAAAGCAGCAGTCAAAATCATGTTTCCCTGAATCTTACCTGTTGCTTCCGGCTGACGGGCAATGGCATCCATTGCACTACCGCCGATTTTGCCAATACCTAAACCTGCACCAATTGTTGCGATACCTGCACCGAGACCGCAGCCCAGCTGTGCCAGACCTTCTGCAGCCAATAAAGTTGAAATAATCATAACTCTAAATTTGTTTATTTTTTAATGTAATTATTGTTTTATATTTAATTATTTATGTAAACTCATTATTCTGAAACATGCTCGACATGAGCAAGACCTATGAATACCGCACTAAGCAGTGTAAATACATAAGCTTGTATGAATGCGACCAATAATTCCAAGCAATTCATAAAAAGCAGCATTATAATGCTCAAGGCATTAAGTCCTAGTCCATAACCAACTCCCATAGACCAGCCCAAAAATATTACACAAGTGAAACTTAAAATCACTGCATGTCCTGCCATTATATTTGCAAACAGACGGATCATTAATGCAAACGGCTTCGTAAATACACCAAATAATTCTATCACAGGCATAACTGCAACAGGATAGGCCTTAAGAAAAAGCGGCACATCAGGCCAAAAGATATCCTTCCAATAATGCTTGTTTCCAAAAAGATTTATGGCGATCATTGTACATAGCGCCAAAAAGAATGTCACATTTATATTTCCTGTAACATTTGCTCCTCCTGGAAAAAATGGAATCAGGCCCATGACATTAGCTGTCAATATGAAAAAGAAAACTGTTAGCAAATAAGGCGAATATTTTTGATAATGCTTTTCACCTATTGATGGCTTTATGACATCATCATTTATTGTTGTTATCAGCAATTCCATCATACCAACAAAACCAGAAGGCGCCTCACTTCGTTCATTATGTTTTTTGTACCAACGTGCACAATATGAAAATATAATAATGAGTACAATAACCACAATCCATATTTGAGCAACCGTTTTAGTAATACTCAAATCAAGTGGTCTTACAGATGTTCCATTCGGTAACGTTTCATATATCTTTCCATGCATTTCTTTATTGAAATAGAAATTATCAGGAAGGCTATGAATAGTACAGAAATGCCATACACCAGTTGCCCCACTTCGTATTATTATTGGTAAAGGAATACTAATATGATTATCATTGTATGTTGCAATATGCCATTCATACGAATCCGAAAGATGTTCCAATACAATCTCCGGAATATTAAGTCCTTCCTCATTTTTTGCACTTTCTTTTGCAGACAAAGTACATATTGGCATAAAAACCAACAACAATAATAATATTGACTTAATACGTCTCATTTTAAATCTATTCATAAACATATTTTCGAAGAATCAGGATTTATTTGATACCTTAGCAAAATATATTGCATGATGTACCAACAACACGAAATAAAATGCTATAAATACCAAGAAAAAAGTCAACATTGCTTCGCGTCCCACTATTATGTAATATACCAACATGGTAGCCAAAGCAAGCAACATTCTGAATCCGGAAACTGCTGTATAAAAATTTGTTAAGCTCTGAGAATTCTTTTCTGCGATTTTCTTCCATATTATTGCCTCTGCAAAAACTATCAAAAGCGAAAATATAGTACTGACAATTAATGGATTTGATATCACATATAAATTCCAAACTCTCATTATTATCAAGGAAATGAAAAACATTCCAGCAACAAGTATTATACCTTGCCTAAGATAACATTTGCTTAACTTTTTTATATCATCCATCATCATATGGAGGTTTCCTAACATTTTTATTAAATCTCAACACACAGACAGACCTCATTCTTCTGTACCTCAACAAATCCACCATGGATGTGCAATTTTTTTACATCATCTTCGTAAGAAAATTCAACATCCCCTTCTTCTAAAGAAGAAATAATTGGTGCATGATTGGTAAGTATCTCAAACTTTCCAGATGTTCCTGGTACAAGAACTCTATCCGCAAGTCCGAGATACTCAATCTTTTCCGGAGATACTATCTTTAACTTTAAACTCATATCAATTCCTGATTATTTAGCATTAGCCGCCTCCAATAGTCTCTTCGCTTTTTCTTTTACATCTTCTATAGTACCTACATTCAAGAACGCCTGTTCTGGTAGATCATCAACCTCACCATCAAGAATTGCATTAAATCCTTTTATAGTATCTTCTATTGAGACCATCACACCAGGAACACCAGTAAATTGTTCAGCAACGGTGAATGGCTGCGACAGGAATCTTTGGACACGACGAGCACGATTTACAGTCAGCTTATCTTCATCGGACAATTCATCCATTCCTAAGATAGCAATTATATCCTGCAATTCCTTATAACGCTGTAATATTTCTTTCACACGCTGTGCGCACTCATAATGTTCCTTACCAACAATCAATGGATCAAGTATACGAGATGTACTTCCTAGAGGATCTACAGCCGGATAAATACCAAGTTCTGTTATTTTACGAGAAAGTTCTGTAGTTGCATCCAAATGTGTAAATGTTGTTGCAGGTGCAGGATCCGTTAAGTCATCAGCCGGCACATAAACAGCCTGCACAGAAGTGATAGATCCTTTTTTGGTTGAGGTTATTCGTTCCTGCATGGCACCCATTTCACTCGCAAGCGTAGGTTGATAACCAACAGCTGAAGGCATTCGACCTAACAAGGCCGAAACCTCTGAGCCTGCTTGAGTAAAACGGAATATATTATCAATAAAGAACAATATATCCGCTGCGCCACCATTCTGTCCACCATTATCACGGAATTCTTCTGCAACCGTCAAGCCAGAAAGTGCTACAGAAGCACGAGCTCCAGGCGGTTCGTTCATCTGACCATAAACCAAAGTAGCTTGACTCTTTTTCAGTTCCTCTGGATCCACTAATGAAAGATCCCATTTACCTTCAGCCATAGCTTTTTTGAATTTTTCTCCATATCGAACGACGCCAGACTCAATCATTTCACGAATAAGATCATTTCCCTCACGAGTTCGTTCACCAACTCCGGCAAAAACAGAATATCCATTATGTCCCTTAGCAATATTATTGATAAGCTCCATAATCAATACCGTCTTTCCAACTCCTGCACCACCAAACAATCCAATTTTGCCTCCCTTAAGATAAGGCTCAAGAAGATCTATCACC
Source organism: Prevotella sp. HCN-7019 (assembly GCF_037890215.1). Classification (NCBI taxonomy): domain Bacteria; kingdom Pseudomonadati; phylum Bacteroidota; class Bacteroidia; order Bacteroidales; family Prevotellaceae; genus Prevotella; species Prevotella sp. HCN-7019. Next base: position 129,262 of record NZ_JBBKBO010000008.1, read on the forward strand.
TTAATACCAGTTGCGAGCATTTCTTTTCGAGTAGAAAGTTCTTCAAATTGCGGAGCCTCACGATGAATTGGATAGGAACCTTCCATATCCAATTGTTTCATACCATCAATAGGTTGTCCAATCACATTCAGCATTCGACCCTTTATCTGATCGCCAGCAGGCATTTTTATAGGAGAACCTTGGGGAACTGCCACCATACCACGTTTCAAGCCATCTGTATTATCCATAGCCACACAGCGTACAGTATCCTCACCAATATGCTGTTGAACTTCAACGATTAATTCACGGCCATCTCCTCTATCTATTTTTAATGCATCATATATTTTCGGCAACACCTTCTCCGACTCCTGCCCTTTTGTATCAAAATAAACATCTATAACAGGTCCTATTATTTGAGAAATATGCCCAATAATCTGTGCCATATATATTGTTGTTTTATATTATTTATTTATTTCGTATGCAAAGATAAAAAATATTTCCGCATTTACTATATTATATCGCCTAAATCTTACCTAAAGAACATTAATATAGCTATTTAGCTAATAATCTGAAATATATTATATACTTAACTCATCAAGAACCTTTATAAGTTTACGATCAAATGGTTTATCACTGCGTATAGCCTCGCTAAGTGGAACATAAACAACCTCATTGTTCCTAACACCAACCATAACATTTCTTTGTCCTTGCATAATCGCTTCAATAGCACCAACTCCAGTTCTTGACGCTAGGATTCTATCATGAGCGCTAGGACGACCTCCACGTTGTAAATGGCCTAATATAGAAACCCTCACATCATACTGCGGGAACTCTTTTCTTACACGATCAGCATAATATAATGCACCACATTTAGGACTTTCAGAAACTATTACTATACAACTTTTTTTAGACTTTCTTATTCCGCGTTCCATGAATCGTGACAATTGATCAACATCAGTAGAATCTTCTGGAATAATCGCAGCTTCTGCACCACTTGCAATCGCGCTATTTTGCGCTAAAAAGCCTGCATCCCTACCCATAACCTCAATAAAAAATATACGTTCATGACTTTGAGCAGTATCTCGTATTCTATCCACACATTCTACAATTGTATTCAATGTTGTATCATATCCTATAGTAGAATCTGTTCCATACAAATCGTTATCAATTGTACCAGGGAGACCTACACAACACAAATCATAATCTTGAGCGAACAACATTGCTCCTGTAAGAGAGCCGTTACCACCTATTACAACAAGAGCGTCAATATCATTTGCCACAAGATTTTCATAAGCCTTTTGTCTTCCCTCTGGAGTAAGAAATTCTTTTGAACGAGCTGTTTTCAGGATTGTACCGCCAGACATGATTATTCCACTCACATTCTCTGTTGTAAAATCTTCGATTTCCCCATTAATCAGACCTGCGAATCCGCGATATATACCCTTTATTTTATAACCATTACAGATTCCTGCACGCGTTACTGCACGTATCGCCGCGTTCATGCCTGGTGCATCACCACCTGATGTCAAAACTCCGATAGTATTAATCTTTGCCATAATTATACCAATATAAATATTTTATATACATAAAATCATCATTATTATAAATCCCAATAAAAATCCTGCCACGACCTTCCAACTTATATTTTTAACATACCAGCCAATATGCAACCGTTCCATTTTCATAAGTGCAAGTCCACTCATTGAGCCAGAGCAAAGAATATTACCACCAGCAGCAGATGCATAAGCTATAACCTTCCAATAAAGCCCATTCTGTATATAAGGAGAAACTTCATTAGGTATCATAAATTGAAATGGTGTCATAATATCTACTTCACGGAGAGAGATCATACTCATTGCTGTAGCAAAATTATCCAAAAACGAACTTACAACACCTGAGAAAAATCCAATCACCCAAATATTATTAATGTTTTTATCTAAAAATGACGTAAAATCAGCTATTGCTCCAGTTTCGCGTACAACACCCACAACAAGCATTATCCCCATAACAAACAATATCATTTGGATAACACCATATTGAAGTGCACGTGGAACACGCCTTTGTACGATATCGGATGTATCAATAGATCTTCTGTTAACAATTTCATTAACAACCCATAATATGGCCAAGACACATAAAGCTCCAATAAAAGGACTTAATTTTGTTATATTATGAAATGTCGGTATAAACCACAGTCCGCCAATACCAACAACAAACATAAGTACTTTTTGCCACACCTTCAAATTTGCGTCATCTCCACGATATGGCATTGTTATCCATTCCGTATCAAGACGTTCTGGTAAAGAACGACCAATCCACCAGACAGGCAGACACCAAGCAGCCAAACAAGGTAATGCCAGAGATAAAGAATAATTTGTAGCTGTTACCAATCCGTTATTCCACAAGACCAAACCTGTTGGATCGCCAATAACCGTTAACATACCTCCACAATTTGCAGAGATAACAACAGCACATCCAAGAAGCATTCGTTGCCTACGGTTTCTCACAACAGCATGCATCATTGTTAACACCATTACGGTCGATGTTAAATTATCCAAATTAGCAGATAAGACAAAAGTAAACACCGATAATACCCACAACATTTTCTTACTATTGTGAGTACGCAGATATTGGGATATAAAATCAAAACAGCCGTTGTTTTGTAATATCTCAACAATTGTCATGGTCGCAAGAATAAATAGAACTATCTCCGAAGCTTTGCCAACATATTTAAGAAATATATTTTGAGCAATAAACTGTTTTATCATGCTTCCAGAAGAAGATTCTCCTCCTAAAAAAATCATATATTCTTCTGGATGCTGTTCCATTATATATTCCCTGCCATTACCAATATACAACATCCATCCCAACGTGCCTATAAATATAGCCACTGCTGTTTTATTTATATTTGTAAGTCTTTCTGTTGAAATCAAGCAAAAACCCACAAACAATATGGTAACAATAACGATTGTCATAAACTGAAAATATATTTGCAAAGATACGCATTATATATTTAATCTGCAAAACCGGATCTGACAAATTTAACACGTTTAACAGTACAATCCAAAAGCCTATCATCGTAGCCCCAATCATGTTTTTATATAAAACCACACCTTAGTCATATATTTTATTTATATTTGCAGAAATAAAAATATATCTTAGTAAAATTATTTCATTAAACTACAATGAATAAAATACAATTACCCAAACTTTCCAAGCCCTTAATTAGTTTCATTATTACATCATATAACCTACCAATAGAAATGGTAAAAGATTGCATCAAGCATCTACTTTCCCTTTCTCTGAGTTTAAAAGAACGGGAGATAATCCTAGTAGATGACGGCTCCGACGTTTCTTTTATAAATGAGATAACAGATATAAGAGACAATATAATATATATTCGTCAAAAGAATCACGGTCTTTCTGCAGCTCGCAACATTGGCATAAGAATTGCCTCAGGCAAATACATCCATTTTATTGACGGAGATGATTTTATAATCCCTGTTCCATATGAGCACTGTCTTGATATTGTGCGTTATAACGCTCCAGACATCGTTATTTTTAAAAGCACTGATAAAATAAAGACAGCAACACCGTTTTCATATTCCAAACCGATTAGTGGAAGTATATATATGAAAAATAATAATTTACGAGCTTCTGTCTGGAGCTATATATTTAGAACGGATATTTTGGGGGATTTGAGATTTGAATACGGTATAACACATGAAGATGAAGATTTCACGCCGCAACTTTTCTTAAGGGCTGAAACAGTCATCTCAACCAATGCAGAAGCGTACTATTATCGGAAACGCAACAATTCGATAATCAACAATAAAGAAAAATTCCACATCTATAAACGTTTAGCCGATTTTGAAAATGTTATATTCCATTTACAATCATTATTGGACACCATCCCTGAGACAGACAAACCGGCTCTAATGAGACGAATTTCACAATTATCAATGGATTATATATATAATATAATAAATCTTACACACGATCGCAAATATTTAAACAATGCGATAAACCGTCTTGAAAATCATCAATTATTTCCTTTATCAGACAAAGATTACACAAAAAAATACATGTGTTTTAGAAAAATTATAAACAACAAGACTCTACGCAATATATTATTTACTATTACAACAAAATGAAAATTCTTTTAATTGGCGAGTACAGCAATGTACACTGGACATTAGCGGAAGGGCTGAGACATCTTGGACACACTGTGACAGTTTTATCCAACGGTGATTTTTGGAAAAATTACAATCGTGATATTTCACTAACAAGAACAAACTCAAAAATAGGAGGAATGATCTACACAATGAAACTTATAAAACTTCTTCCTAAAATGACAGGATATGACATCGTCCAAATCATCAATCCTATGTTTTTTGAAATAAAAGCGAAGTGGATATTTCCAATATATAAGTATTTAAGAAGTCATAATAAAAAAATTATTCTTTGTGGCTTTGGAATGGACTATTATTGGGTTAAGACATGTTGTGACACGATGCCTTTAAGATATAGTGATTTCAATATCGGCACACACCTCCGTAATAATAAAGATGCAATAAAAGAACGACAAGATTGGCTTGGAACCCCAAAAGAACATCTAAATAAATATATAGCAAACGACTGTGATTCAATTGTTACTGGTCTTTATGAATATTATATATGCTATAAACCGTATTATTCCGATAAAACCACATTCATACCATTTCCTATAAAATTAGAACACGGGCAATGCAATACATATATAAAAAATAAATCTGTTTACAACCGCATAAAAATATTTATTGGTATCAACAAAACTAGAAATGAATATAAAGGTACTGACATCATGCTAAAAGCAGCAGAACAGATATCTAAAAAATATAGCAATAAAGTAGAACTGATAAAGGCTGAATCAATCCCATTCAAACAATATGTAAAACTAATGATAGATTCAGACATCCTACTTGATCAACTATATAGTTACACACCAGCCATGAATGCTCTGCAAGCAATGGCAAAAGGAATTATATGTGTAGGTGGAGGAGAACCCGAAAATTATGAAATATTAAATGAAAACAGATTAAAACCAATAATAAACGTTCTACCCAACTATAATAGTGTTTATGAAAGCCTCGAAAGACTTATATTACATCCCGAATTAATTCCAATATTGAAAAAACAAAGTATAGAATATATAAAAAAACACCATGATTATATAAAAGTCGCACAACAATACGAGTCTCTTTATAATAAAATAACGCAATAAAAAATACGTTAAAAACGTATTCTCTTTACTTTTTTTTTTTTATCTTTGTTCTGTATAAATTCCGATAATAACCAATGAAACAAAGGATATATTTACTGATCATAGCATCATTCATTACATTATGTGTATTATCACAAGTGCGTAAAACAAAACAACCAAACAAAACTAAGACGACAGATATTGAAAATACTGCCGCAGATATGGCAAGCATTCTATATGAAGAGATGCTTCCAAATACTCAAAAAGTATTTATAATAGACAGTATTGTTGTTAATTACAGCCAGGTGTTAAATGCAATACCTTTTCCTAAAGACTATGGCACGATACTACCATACAACAAATTTTTCAATACTCAAAAAGAAACCGATACATATGTTTATGTAAATGGATTTGGTAATAAATGTTTTTATTCCGAAATGTCTGCAGACAGCACATACAGACTATACACAAGAGACAAGCTGAATGACAGACAATGGGGTTCTCCACAACTTCTTGAGGGATTTGATATACCATTTACCGAAATAAATTACCCATACATGACATCTGACGGCGCAACACTTTATTTTGCAGCAAAATCAGAGGAAGGACTTGGGGGATATGACATTTATGTTACAAGTTATGATACAGAAACTGGTAAATTCCTAAAAGCAGAAAATATCGGTCTTCCATTTAATTCTGATAAAGACGATATTTTATATATTGAGGACGATACGGACGGGATTGCCTGGTTTGCCAGCAGCAGAAGACAACCAGAAGGAAAAATATGTATTTATACAATTGCATTAACATCTACACGAAAGAATTATAATAGCGATATTGATGAAAAAACACTTCGCAACTATGCAGCTATTACAAGTATAAAAGACACATGGGACTCTACAGAATCAAGACAACAAGCAATGTCTAAAGTTCAAAAAGCTATTTCTAGGGCAACAAAAGAAAAAACCACAAAATCTTCCATATGTTTTATTCTAAACGATGACGTTGAATATACCGATTTAAGCAATTTCTCATCTGAAAAAAACAAACAACAGTATCAAAGTATCATAAAAAAACAGAAACAACTAGATAACACAAACGAACAATTAGAGCAATTACGTTCAAAATATCACCATGCCACAAAAACAGAACAGAATAGCCTTTCTTCTCAGATTTTAAACGCAGAAAAATCTCAAGAAAATCTCATACTTTCTATAAAAAATGAAATAAAAGAACTGAGAAAAAGCGAGAATGAACAAATAAAAAAATAATCCTCTTAAATATATTATTATGGGAAAGAAATTTTTTGAAGAATCTGAACTTATTATAAATGCAGACGGTAGTATATTCCATCTGCATATTAAACCGGAACAACTCGCCCATAAAATAATATTGGTTGGAGATCCCGGACGTGTTTCATTAGTAGCATCTCATTTCAATGAAATAGAAAGTGAGGTCGAAAGTAGAGAGTTTCGTTCTATTACAGGGCGTTACAACAATAAACGCATTACTGTAACATCAACAGGTATTGGCTGTGATAACATTGATATCGTAATGAATGAAATTGACGCACTTGCTAATATTGATTTCAATAGCCGTCAGGAAAAAGAAAATTTTACAGAACTAGAAATCGTTCGCATCGGCACTTGCGGAGGATTGCAACCCCACACACCAATTGGAACATACATTTGCTCCGAAAAATCCATAGGCTTTGATGGTCTTTTAAATTTTTATGCAGGCCGTAACGCAGTCTGCGATCTAAAATTAGAACGTGCATTATTAAACCATCTTGGATGGAGTGGTAATATGTGTGCACCTGCTCCATATGCAATAAACTCAGACAAGGAACTGGCAGATCGAATTTCTGGGAATGATATGATAAAAGGTATAACGGTTGCATGCGGAGGCTTTTTTGGACCACAAGGTAGACAATTACGTTTGCCTTTAGCTGATCCCAATCAGAATGAAAAAATAGAAAGTTTCAGATATGATGGAATGTGCATAACCAATTTTGAAATGGAAAGTTCGGCTCTTGCTGGTCTTGCACGACTTATGGGGCATAAGGCAACAACAGTATGTATGGTAATTGCTAACAGATATGCCAAAGAGGCCAATACTGGTTATAAAAATAAAATTGACGACTTGATAACAAAAGTATTAGACCGCATATAAAATACATCTACATAATAATGACAGTATACAAATAAACCATTTCCTAATAATGAAAACTTGTTTTATACTGTCATTATATTGATTATTTCTTAATAAATGAGCAGAAACAGTAAAAACAGCTATTCACACATTCTGAAATATACAGGACTGTTTGGTGGCATACAGTTTCTCAATCTTCTTATAGCCCTTGTCCGCAACAAGTTTGTCGCCTTGATATTAGGTCCATTAGGTATGGGACTTATATCATTGTTCAATTCTACAATAAGTCTTGTGTCCAACACGACAAACCTTGGAATCTCAATGAGTGCCGTTAAAAACATAGCTGAATCATACGAAAGTAAAGATAGTATCAATATATCCAATACCATAAGTATGATACGCTCATGGAGCCTTATCACGGCTGTTGCCGGCATGGTATTGTGTATTCTGGCAAGTCCACTGTTAAATACCTTCACATTCACATGGGGTGACCACAGAATACATTTCATATGTCTCTCACCTATAGTTGCCCTTATGGCGATCACGGGGGGAGAAACCGCAATTATGAAAGGAACTGGACATCTTAATGCTCTCGCAAAAATATCCATAATAAACGTTATTATTGCCCTTATAACATCTATTCCAATATACTATATTTTCGGTGAATCAGGCATAATTCCATCTCTTATCATAATTTCTTTTGCACAGATGCTACTTACGATACGTACGTCTTATAAACTGTTTCCTCTAAACATATCAATGAAAAAAGAAACATTGCAAAAAGGGTATTACATGGTAAGACTTGGCTCTGCATTTGTCATTGCCGGTATCTTTGGAAGTGGTGCAGATTTCATCATACGATCATTTCTCAACACTACATCATCTCTCGATACCGTCGGACTATATAATGCCGGTTATATGATGACAATGGTATATGCCGGTATGGTTTTCACAGCAATGGAAACAGACTTCTTTCCAAGACTATCTGCAGTAAACACCGATATAAAAAAACGCAATATAATCATAAATCGTCAAATTGAAGTGTCACTACTGCTTCTTTCTCCCATGCTTGTGACATTCATTATAAGTTTGCCGATTTTGCTACCTTTATTATACAGTAACAAGTTCATTCCGATAATAGATATGATACGAATCACAATCATTGCCATGTACTTCCGCACAATAAAACTCCCTATAGCATATTTAACTTTGGCAAGAGGAGATTCAAAAGCATATCTGTTTTTAGAAGCTAGTTATGACACTATTGTGATAATTCTAACCATCATTGGTTTCACCTTCTACGGTCTTGTCGGCTCAGGATACGCAATAACAACAACATGTATAATTGATGTATGTATAATAATTCTGTTTACATACCATAAATATAAATATGTTATATCGATGCCTGTCATAAGATACTTTCTAATTCAGTTTCCTATAGGAATTGTTGCCATGCTTACAATGTTTATTGACAATAAAATCGCGTATTGGACAATTGGAATAATTCTGATATTTACAAGCTCTATCATATCCATAAAAATACTTCAGGGCAAGACATCGTTTTGGAACAAATTGATATCAAAATTCAAATCTACAAACTGAAGATGTGTCAAGTATCTATTCTTGTTGCAGTATATAACTCTGCAAAATATATAAGACGATGCATAGATTCTCTTTTGGGCCAAACACTCAAAGATATACAAATTATATGTATTGACGACTGCTCTACAGATGCTTCTTTAAAAATTCTCAATGAATATGCAGCAATAGACCAGCGCATTAAAGTTATTTCACTAAAAGAAAATCACGGACAAGCACATGCACGCAATGAGGGACTTAAACAAGCAACAGGAAGATACATTACATTTGTTGACAGTGATGACTGGTTATCTATAGATGCACTGCAACAAAGTGTGGATGTTTTTATGAAAGATGTCCATACTGACACCGTATTGTTTGATGTTGTGATATACAACAGTACTACAACCGAGGAAAAAATATATGTCATGCCACCATTCTGCCAAATGACCGGCAAAGAAGCATTTACAGCCAGCCTCACATGGAAGATTCACGGATGCTATATTACAAAAGCTGATATTCATAAGAGATTTCCTTATGACGAGACATGCAGAACTTATAGTGATGACAACACCACACGACTACATTATCTCAACAGTCGCAAAGTCGGACGCTGTAAAGGAAAGTATTACTATTTTCAAAATCCGGAATCCACAACACACATAATATCTGTAAGACGTTTCGATCATATCAGAGCTAACGAAAGCATGAGAAATCAATTGCTAAAGTTAAACATTGAAAGCAACATCCTGAATCTATATGAAAAAACGAGATGGCTGGTACTTGTAGATACATACATGTTTTATTTCTACAACCGACACAAACTAACTAAAACAGAATGCATATACGGACTAAAAAACATGCATCACATATGGAAAAGCATTGACACAAAAGAACTTCCACGCTCATTAAAATACAAATTCGGATATATACCATTTAAATATTCTTGGAATCTGTTCCGCATTCAGGAAGAAATATATTTCCTACTTAAATCATTATTTGCCTTAAAGAAATAAATATCCTACATTATCTATTCGACAGAGGCAGAGCCAAGTAAATATCATATACAACGAGATTTTCTGTTCCTTTCATACTACTTATAACCTAACACATAAGCTATTTGTCACATGAAAGGAATTAAGAAACAGGCCTTCATGTATCTCCACTTTTGTGAAATATATATTTTTTACGTATCTTTGCCTTGCTAAAAATATGCAACAAGAACGTACCTACATAGCAATTGATCTGAAATCTTTCTACGCATCTGTAGAATGCGTGGAATTGGGACTGAATCCACTAACCACCAATCTTGTTGTGGCAGACGCTTCTCGTACAGAAAAGACAATATGCCTTGCCGTCTCGCCATCATTGAAGAAATATGGTATAAGCGGACGGGCCAGATTGTTCGAGGTAATGCAACGTATAACCTTAGTAAACAACGATCGTAGACAAAAACTTGCTGGTAGAAAATTCACAGGAAAATCCACTTCTGCCAACGAACTAAACTCGCATCCGGAGTTTGAGGCTGACTATATAATCGCCGTACCACGTATGGCACATTACATAAAATATAGTACACGTATATATGAGATATATCTGAAATATATTGCAGAAAACGACATACACGTCTACTCCATAGACGAAGTGTTCATGGATGTTACCAACTATCTTAAATACTATAAGATGTCAGCCCACGAACTTGCAATGACAATAATACGCGACGTACTGAGCCAAACCGGTATCACAGCAACCGCAGGCATCGGTACTAATATGTATTTATGTAAAGTAGCCATGGACATCGTTGCAAAACACATACCTGCAGACAAAGACGGTGTACGAATTGCAGAACTAGACGAAATGACATACCGACGTAATTTATGGAGCCATGAACCCCTCACAGACTTCTGGAGAGTAGGACGTGGCATCGCACATAAACTCGAAAAATACGGTATACGAACAATGGGACAGATTGCCAGATATTCCATAGACAAAGAAGAACTGTTCTACAGATTATTCGGAGTAAATGCAGAACTGCTGATAGACCACGCCTGGGGCTGGGAGCCATGTACTATAGACATGATAAAAGCATACAAACCGGAAAACAACTCATTATGCAATGGCCAAGTACTCAATTGCGCTTACGATTACAAAAAGGCACGCGTAGTCTTAATGGAAATGGCTGACGCAGCCTCATTAGATCTATTTGATAAACATCTTGTAACCGACCAGATAGTTCTCACCATAGGATACGATACTGCAAGCATAGACGATCTATACTTCAGAGAATCATATCACGGAGAGATTGTGACAGACCGTTACGGGCGCAAAATCCCCAAACACGCTCACGGAACCGTCAATATAGGACGTTTTACATCATCTCCATCCTTAATATCAGAGGCTGCTACAAAACTTTATGACAAAATTGTCAATACAAATCTACTTATACGCCGACTGAATCTTACTACAAATCACGTTATAGATGAAAGAAGTATCAACCAAAAAGCTACACCAGTAGAACTAGACCTGTTTAAAGATCACGAACAGATAGAAAAAGAAAAACAGGAAGAGAATACGAAACGGGAAAAAGAACGCAGAATACAAAAAACACTACTTGAGATAAAGAAAAAATATGGGAAAAACACCATATTGAAAGGACTAAACTTTGAAGATGGATCTACAGCGCGACTGCGCAATAACCAAATTGGAGGACACAAAGCATGAAATACAATTATGACGACATAATAAATCTGCCACACCATGTTTCGAAAAAACATCCACAAATGTCTATGCAAAACCGTGCAGCACAGTTTGCTCCATTCTCCGCACTGACAGGTCACGAATCTGCCATACGGGAAACAGCACGACAGACTTCCAGCCTGATAGAATATGACAACGATCATGCCGAGATCTTGGACAGAAAAATACGAATAATGCTACATAAACAAGACATACATACAAGTATGTCTATAACTTACTTCAAACCAGATAAGACTAAAAACGGTGGCTGTTATAAGACAATAAACTCAACAATAAAAGAAATAGATAAAGTTAATAATGTCATTATACTGACTAATGGAGAACAAATACCTTTCACACACATATATGACATAGATATTAATACATCAAACATGTATAAATAACACTACTACAACATAATAAAAATCAGAACTATATATTTAGATACATTCGAACTATAAAAAATATTTCCAAAAATAATTCTCAGAATAGAAATACTGAAACGACAAAAACACATACAATATCCATATATTCATCTATGGAATTATTCCGATATAACATGATC